>DASXYT010000201.1:0-12008 GCA_036502345.1 Pseudonocardiaceae bacterium
GGCCGGCATCAACTACGCGGACACCCACCAGATCGAGGACAGCTACCTGACCCGCACCACGCTGCCGCTCGTGCCGGGCGCCGAGGTGGCAGGCACCGCCGAGGACGGCAGGCGGGTGGTCGCCCTCCCACCGACAGCCGGTGGCTACGCCGAGGTCGTCTCCGTGCCGGACAGCATGGTGTTCGACATCCCCGACGGCATCACCGGCGCCCAGGCCCTCGCACTGGTCCTGCAGGGCGTCACGGCGTGGCACCTGCTGACCACGTCCACCCACCTCGCGGCGGGCGAAACCGTCGTCGTGCACGCGGCAGCGGGCGGTGTCGGCTCGCTCGCCGTCCAACTGGCCAAGGTGCTGGGCGCGGGCCGGGTCATCGCCACCGCGTCCACGCAGGACAAGCGCGACCTCGCCGTCCAACTCGGCGCCGACGCGGCCGTCGACCCGACCGCAGAAGGGCTACGCGACCGGCTGGTCGAGGCCAACGACGGCCACCGGGTGAACGTCGTGCTGGAGATGGTCGGCGGCGCCGTGTTCACCGAGTCGCTGCGCGCGCTCGCGCCGTTCGGCAGGCTGGCCACGTTCGGCAACGCCTCCCGTGAGCAGACACCACCGGTGGACCCCAACCGGCTGATGGCCGGTTCCCGCACGGTGGCCGGCTTCTGGCTCGGCCACTGCTTCCGCGACCCCTCGCTGATCAGCGGCCCGCTGGCCGAACTGACCTCGCTGGTTGCGGCCGGCAGCATGACCCCCGTGATCGGCGGCGAGTACGCCCTGTCCGACGTGCGGCAGGCACACACGGACATGCTGGCCCGCCGCACGATCGGCAAACTGGTACTCGACCCGAGCCGCTAAGCGGCGTCGTGGAAGACGAGACCCAGGGTGTGCCGCCTGCCCGACCGGATCGCGGACACGCCGTGCCGCACCGGGGCCGCTGACCAGCCGCGCGCCGACCGGACCGGCCGGTCCCGCGTGGTGAACACCAGGCCGTGGCCCTGCTGGATCAGCGTGGCCGTGCCGCGCGACTGCGCCCTCGGCCGCTGCTCCAGCAGCAGGAACTCGCCGCCGGTGTGGTCCCGACCGGGGTCGTTCAGGTTGATCACCACCTGCAGCGGGAAAACCTTGTCCCCGTACAGGTCCCTGTGCAGTGCGTTCCAGCCGCCCTGCTGGTAGCGCAGCAGGATCGGTGTCGGCTTCGTCTGGCCTGCCTGGTGGCACACGTCCAGCCACTCGGCCAGCGTGTCCGGCCATTCCGCCGCCCGGCCCAGTCGCTCGTACCAGTCCCTGGCGATCGGCAGCAGCCTCGGGTAGAGCTCTTCCCTCAGCCGCGCCACCGCCTTCGGGAACGGCTCGGCGAAGTAGCGGTACTGGCCCTCGCCGAACCGGTACCGTCCCATGTCGACAGTGGACCGGAACCGTTGCGGCTCATCGTAGAGTGCCTCGATCTCGGCACATTCCGCCGGCGTCAGCAACTGGGGGAGCGCCGCGCAGCCGTAGTCGTCCACCTCGGCGGCGACGCCCTTCCAGTCGGCGTCGGCGATCCGCTTACCGAACTTGTCCGTCATGCCGCCTCCATCCGCAGCAGGATCTCCTTCGCGGCCGCGCCACCCGCGTAACCGCCGAACGACCCGTCCGAACGCACCACCCGGTGACACGGCACCACCACCGGCAACGGGTTCATCGCACACGCCGTGCCGACCGCCCGCACCGCCTTCGGGCTGCCGGCCGCCGACGCCACCTGGGCGTAGCTTTCGGTGTGCCCGTAGGCGATCTCCGGCAGGTGAGCCAGCACCGTGCGACGGAATCCACTGGCCAACCGCAGGTCCAACGGCAGTTCGAACTCAGTACGCCGGCCCGCGAAGTACTCGTCCAACTGCCGGCTCGCGGCGTCCAGTCGGGCGGGCGAGCGCAGGATGCGCGGGCTCACCGTGGCGGCCAGCCGTTCGAGCACGGCGTCGTGGTCCTGCACCGGGAACGCGACCCGGACCAGACCCTCGTCGGTCGCGGCCAGCAGCAGTTCGCCGACCGGGGTGTCGATGGTGCGGTAGGCGACATCCAGCAGACCCGCCTGCTGCGCCGCGGCCGTCAACCTCGCGTGCAGCCGTGCGTTCGCGTCGTCGTCCACTGTGGTCAGTGCGTCGAACAGTCCGTCCTCGTTGGGCTCCAACATGATCATGGTGTACCTCCTGGGTAGGTGGCACGCAGGGTCTTGATCCCGTCGTATGCCGCCCTGCGCGCGGCATCGGTGCTTCCACCGGTGATCTCGGCGATCTCCTGGTAGGGCAACCCGGCCAGATAGTGGTAGGCCACCGCTGTCCGCTGCTTCGACGGCAGGTCGGCCAGTGCCGTCCAGAGATCGCCGTCCCAGTCCTCCGGGCGCCCGGTGTTGCTCCCTCGGTCGGGCACGCTGGCCACCGCGACCGGTCGGCGCGCCGTCGCCCGTGTCACGTCGATGGCCTTGCGGTGCGCGATCGTCACGAGCCACGCCTCGACGTTGGCGCCCTCGGGCAGTTCCGGATACGCCTTCAGCGCGGCCAGGAACGTCTCCGACCAGGCGTCCTCGGCGTCCACCGGGCCGAGCACCGCCCGGCACACGCGCAGCACCGTCGGCCCGTGCTCGGCCACCACCTGCTCGAACGGTCTCATACCCGGTAGACGCCCGGGCCGTGCGAAACGTGAGATCGGCTGGTCAGAACAGCCTCCCCGCGCTCACGTCGGCAGGCTCCTCCATCTCAAGCAGGTACCGCTTGCGGTCCAGGCCGCCCGCGTAGCCGGTGAGGCTGCCGTCAGCGCCGACCACCCGGTGGCACGGCACGATGATACTGATCGGGTTGCGGCCGTTGGCCGAGCCGACCGCCTGCGCCAGCCCCGGATCGCCCAGGGCGTTGGCCAGATCGCCGTAGCTGCGGGTCTCGCCGTAGGGGATCGTGGCCAGCAGCGCCCACACCCGCCGCTGGAACTCGTTGCCCACCGGTGCCAGCGGCAGGTCGAACTCCCGCCGGGTGCCGGCGAAGTACTCACCCAACTGCTTGGTCACCTCGGCGAAGCCCTCGTCGGTGCGCTCACCGAGAGCGGCCCGGGCCGGCGCCCGCAGATGGTTGGTGAAGTACAGCCCGGTGATGGCGCCGTCCACCGCGACGACGGTCAGGTCACCCACCGGGGAGTCGATCACTGTGTGCGTGGCGTTCATCGTGTCCAGCATCCTCTCCTCGTCGGCCTTACGCGGGTAGACGTGCCGACGACGGAAAACGTGAGATGAATCGGGTGGTAGCGTCGATTACGCGCCTGAACAGGGACGGCGCCGGTGGTGTGGTGTTTGTGGTGAAGGTGGTGTGGTGTGGTGGTAGCGGGCAAGGTCGTCCGGTTCGACGAGTTCCGCGGATACGGTTTCGTCGCCCCGAACACGGGTGGCGAGGACGTCTTTCTACACGTGAACGATCTCCAGTTCGACAAGCGACTCCTCGGTGCGGGTGCGCTGGTGGAGTTCGACGTCGAGGAGGGCGACCGGGGACTCAAGGCCTCGCACGTCCGGATGATCAGCAAGGGCGGCGACCGGGTGGCTCCGTCGCCGAGGCCGGAGTCGAGGGCGGCCGCCGACGACGACGGCCTGTGCGATGTCCTGTCGGTCAAGGAGTTCCTGGAAGAGGTGACCGAGACGCTGCTGGACGCGGCGCCGACGATCACCGGCGAGCAGATCGTGCACATCAGGCAGCGGATGGCCCAGTTGGCGCACACGCACGGCTGGGTCGAGTCGTGAGCCTCCCGCAGCAGCTGCCCGAACCGGTGCGGGGCGCTCTGGAAGCCGCGCTCGCCGGCGACACGGACGGCTTCCTCGCCCCGTTCGGCGAGAGTGGCGCCGTTGACGACTGGGGGCGCCTGTTCACCGGGCAGGGTTCGATCCGCGGTTGGAGCGACAACGAGTTCGTCGGCAAGCAGGTCACGCTCGACGTGACCGACGTGCGGGTCGACGGCAACGACGTGACCGTGACCGCGCAGGTCGGTGGCAACGGTTTCAACGGCCCTTCGAACTTCGTGTTCACCGTGGACGGCGACCGGATCTCGTTGATGCGTATCACCGGATGACCTGACGACGAGCGGCCGATTTCAGGCATGATCCTGGTATGCAGGCAAAAGTGGAGGCTTTATGAGTGTGATGGGCACCCGCGTCGTCCGCTTCGAGGATCAGAAGCTGATCACGTCCGGCGGTACCTATGTGGACGATTTGCGGGAGAAATCGCTCTCCGGCGCCGCACATGCGGTGTTCGTACGCAGTCCCATGGCGCATGCGCGGATCTCCGGGATCGACGTGTCGGCCGCTCGCGAGGCGCCCGGTGTCGTGGGTGTCTACACGGCGGCCGATCTGGATCTCGGACCACAGGGCGAAGGGCCGACCGCCGAGCCGTGGCTGGCCGTGGATGTCGTGCGGTACGTCGGTGAGCCTGTCGCCCTGGTACTGACCGAACAGCGGTACCAACTGGCCGACGCCGCCGAACTGGTCGACGTCGACTACGACCCGCTGCCCGCGGTGATCAGTTTCGACGACGCGATCGCCGGCGACACCCTGCTGTTCCCCGGCACCGACAGCAACGTCGTGCAGACCCACGGCGGTCCGTTCGACGACGCCACGTTCGACGGCTGTGAGGTCGTCGTGACCCACACGATCAACAACCAACGGGTGGCGCCCGCCCCGCTGGAGACCAGGGGAGCGTCCTGCGTCTGGGGTGCGGACGGCCGGCTCACCACGTGGCTGTCCACGCAGAACGCGCAGATCGGACGTGGCCAGCTCGCAGGTGGTCTTGGCGTGGAGCCCAGCATCGTGCGGGTGATCGCGCCGGACGTCGGCGGTGGGTTCGGCGCCAAGATCGGCGCGCCGAGCGAGGCCATCCTGCTGGCCTGGGCCGCTCGCAAGCTGGGGCGTGGGGTCCGCTGGATCGAGTCGCGCGGCGAGAACCTGACCGCGATGACGCACGGCAGGGCGCAGCGGCAGATGATCACCATCGGCGGTCGGCGGGACGGCACGGTGGAGGCGTTCCGGCTGGACGTGCAGCAGGACATGGGCGCGTATCCCAGGGCGGCGTTCCTGCCGACGCTGACCGAGTTGATGGCCTCGGGCGTGTACCACTTCCCGAAGATCGAGGCGGCCAGCACGGCCATCGTCACGAACACGACGCCGATCGCGGCGTACCGGGGTGCCGGCAGGCCCGAGGCCACGGCGGCCGTCGAGCGGGCGATGGACCTGTTCGCCGCCGAGATCGGCATGGACCCGGCCGAGGTGCGCAGGGTCAACTTCATCCGGCCGGAGGAATTCCCCTTCACCACGCAGAGCGGCGCCAACTACGACACCGGCGAGTACGAGTCCGCGCTGGACAAGGTGCTGGCGGCCGCCCGCTACCCGGAACTGCGGGCCGAGCAGGCCAGGCGGCGGGCCAACGACGACGTGGTCGCGCTCGGCATCGGCGTGTCCACCTACGTGGAGATCACCGGCGGCGACGGCGGTGGCGAGAGCGGCAGGGTGGACATCAACGCGGACGGCTCGGTCACCGCGTACACCGGCAGTTCCCCGCACGGCCAGGGCCTGTCGACCACGTTCGTGATGCTCCTGTCCGACCGGCTGGGCATCCCGATGGACAAGATCAAGGTCCGGCACGGCGACACCGACGAGGTGCCCAAGGCGATCGGCACGTTCGGCTCCCGCTCGCTGCAACTGGGCGGTTCCGCGGTCGCGCAGGCAGCCGACCAGGTGATCGAGCGGGCCAGGGAACTGGCGGCGGACATCCTGGAGGCCAGTCCGGACGACGTCGAGCTCAACCTGGAGAGCGGTTCCTGGCAGGTGCGCGGTGCCGAGGCGGCCGGTTCGGTCAGCTGGGCGTCGGTGGCCGAGCGGGCGGGTGACGACGAGCCGCTGTCGGCGGACGTGTGGTTCGGCGAGGGCTCACCGACGTTCCCGTTCGGCGCGCACGTGGCCGTCGTCAAGGTGGACACCCAGACCGGCAAGGTCCGGGTCACCAGGCTGGTCGCGGCGGACGACGCCGGTCCGGTGGTGAACCCGCTGACCTTCCGCGGCCAGCGGCACGGCGGCCTCGCCCAGGGCATCGGCCAGGCGCTGCTGGAGATCATGGACTACGACGACGACGGCAACCCGGTGACCGCCACGCTCGCCGACTACTCGTTCATCACGGCGACCGAACTGCCCGATTTCGAGCTGGTCGAGTCGGTGACCCCGACGAGCAGGAACCTGTTGGGCGTCAAGGGAATCGGCGAGGCGGCCACGATCGGCTCCACCCCCGCGGTGCAGAGCGCCGTGGTGGACGCGCTGGCACACCTCGGTGTGCGGCACGTGGACATGCCGGCCACGCCGCAACGGGTCTGGCAGGCGATCAACGACGCGAGGGAGGCGGTCTGAATGCTGGTCCACATCGAGGTCAACGGCCGGGCCACCGAGCAGGAGGTGGAGGACCGCACGCTGCTGGTGCACTACCTCCGCGACACCCTCGGCCTGACCGGTACCAACGTCGGCTGCGACACCACGTCCTGCGGTGCCTGCACCGTGCTGCTGGACGGCGAGTCGGTGAAGTCCTGCACGGTGCTCGCCGCCCAGGCCGACGGCCACGCGGTGACCACAGTGGAGGGTCTGTCCACGGACGGCGAACTGCACCCCGTACAGCGGGCGTTCCGGGAGCAGCACGGCCTGCAGTGCGGGTTCTGCACACCGGGCATGATGATGGCGACCGTGTCGCTGCTGGACGAGAACCCGAAGCCCAGCCGGCAGGAGGTCAGGGACGCGCTGGAGGGCAACCTCTGCCGCTGCACCGGCTACCACAACATCGTCAGTGCCGTGATCGACGCGTCCGGCCAGGAGGTGGGCGGATGATCACCGCCGCGTTCACGTACCGCAGGGCGTCCTCGGTCGACCAGGTGCTCGACCTGCTCGGCGAGTACGGCGACGACGCCAAGCTGCTGGCCGGCGGCCATTCGCTGCTGCCGCTGATGAAGCTGCGCTTCGCCACGCCGGAGGTGCTGATCGACATCGCTCCGCTGCGCGACCTGAGCTACGTGCGGCTGGCCGGTGACACCGTCGAGATCGGTGCCCTGACCCGGTACCACGACCTGCACTACGACAGCGTCCTGCTGCAGCACGCGCCACTGCTGGCGCACGCGGCAGGCGTCGTCGGCGACCCGCAGGTCCGGCACCGCGGCACCATCGGCGGCTCGGTCGCGCACGCCGATCCAGCCGCCGACCTGCCGGCCGCGCTGCTCGCGTCGGACGCAGTGTTCGTGCTGGTCGGGCCGGGTGGCAGCAGAGAGATCCCGGCTGCCGAGTTCTTCCTCGGCCCGTTCACCACGCCGCTGGCCGACGACGAGTTGCTCACCGAGATCAAGGTGCCCAGGCAGACCGAGGCAGGCTGGGGCTTCGAGAAGTTCACCCGCCGCGCGATCGACTGGGCGATCGTCGGGGTGGCCGCCGTCGGGCAGCATGTCGCGCTGATCAACATGGGCGGCACGCCGATCAGGGCCACTGCCGTGGAGGCGGCGTTGGCCGGCGGCGCGAGTCCTGCCGAGGCCGCCGAGTTGGCCGCCGAGGGCACCAGCCCATTGGATGAAGCACACGCCTCGGCCGACTACCGGCGGCACCTGGCCAAGGTGCTCACCGGGCGGGCGTTGGCGCAGGTGGCGGGGGAGACCCACGTCGGCCTGAGCTGAAGACCCGATTCGCGCAGCTCACTCTCAGTGAGCGGATCGGCCTGTTCGCCGCTACTGTCTCGCCGGCACCCGGCTCGGGTGCCGGCGAGACGAGCAGGACAGGGGTGTGGCTGGATGCGCAGGACCGTGGTGGCTCGGTTGGTGGCTGTAGCGGCGGTGGTGGTGACAGCGGGTCTGCTGTCCACCGGACCCGCCGACGCGGTGGCCAACGGTCAACCCGCGACGCCAGGGACGTATCCGTTCGTGGTGAAGTTCACGATGACCGACATCCCGAGGCAGAACGGGACCACGTACGACAGCGCCTGTTCCGGGGCGTTGATCTCACCGCTCTGGGTGATCACCGGCGGACACTGCTTCCACAACGCGAACCGCGTGCCGGTCAGCGGCAAGCCGGTCTACAAGACGACGGCGACGCTGGGCACCGTCAACCTCGCCGCCTCGCGCGGCGAGACCAGGACGATCGTCGACGTACGGCAGTCACCGCTGAACGACATCGCGCTGGCGAAGCTGTCGGCGCCGATCACCGACATCGCGCCATTGGGGATCGCGCCGACGGCACCGAAGGTCGGCGAGAGCCTGGAACTGGCAGGCTGGGGCGCCACGTCGTCGAAGAATGCGATACCGGGCACCCGGCTCAACATCGGCAAGGTGGCCGTGGGCAGCATCGCCACCGGCTTCATCGGTGTGCACGGCGTCTATCCGTCGGCGGCCACCAGTGCGTGCGTGTACGACTCCGGTGCGCCCTACTTCACACCGCTCAGTGCGACGGCAGGCCGGCTGGTGTCGGTGGAGAGCTACGGTCCGGACTGCCCGCACACCCGGTTGGAGACAACGGCCCGAGCCGACGTCAACGTGAAGTGGATCTACCAGCAGACAGGTTGAGGTCCAGGGCGGACGCCCCGGCGATGCCGGGGCGTCAGGCCGATTTGCTCTGTAGCCGGGACCACAGGTCGTTCAACGGTTTCGTGCCCGCACCGACCACAAGACCGGTCACGAGCAGGTCGACCCAGTAGGGCGAGTGCGTGCCGGCCGGGATCGTCATCGCGTGTAGCAGCGTCACGTTCAGCGATGCCGACAGCAGACATGCGAGACCGGTCGCCACGCCCCAGGTGACCAGCGCCGTCTTGCTGCGCGAGTCCGTCACCTCGCCCTGCGCGCTGGCCACCTCGTGCGGCACGTCCCGTGCCTTCGCGTCGATCAGCTTCGCCTTCGCCACCGTCGTGTCCGGGCCGAGGATCGGCACGAACGGCTGGATCAGCCGCTCGATGGCCAGAGCCATCACGAACATCAGCGCGAACGCGTTGAAGCCCGCTGTGACGGCGGGCTGGTCGCCCTTGACCCACAGGCCGTGGATCGCCAGCAGTGCGAACAGGAAGCCTGCGATCAGCGCGCCGAACGCCGCGACCAGGGTCAGCGCGGCCCGGCTCTTGCTCGCCACCGGACTCCGCGCGCCTGCCACTTGTGCCATCGCGTTCTGGTGGAACATCGCACTGGTCGCCGTCACCGCGCTCACCGCCCTCTTTGGCGGAGAGGTCGTTCGGTTGAGCCCTGTCGTTACCAAGTCGTGCCGAACCGGGCGGAAAGCGACTAATCCGGTTGTCGGGTTAATCCGGTGCCCTGGAGTGCCGAATTGCTGCCAGGTCAGGCCTCGAACGGTTCCCGGAATTCGGATTACCCCTCGATAGTACTATCCGGATAACGGTTTCCGATCGCTCTGCCGAACGAGTTGTCCCCGCCGGTGATCTTTGGTGCGCGAACCGAGCCAGCTTAGTCTTGGCCTGGGTCGCCGTACAGGGCGATTCCGGGCTGGGATTCCGGGCTGGGGAGTGTGATGGCAATGTCTCGTAGGAGAGCTCTGCCCTGGTTAGCTGTGATCGTCGCGATAGCCGGCGTATTCGTCGCCGGACCGAACGCGGGTGCCGACGCAACCGCGAGTTGTCCCGATCTGCTCATCGCACATTCGACCGTAGCCGGGTTTTCGGTCGGTGAGACCAACTGTGTGATTACCGCGAACAGTACGTTCACCGATTCGGCCGGGAATCCGTGGCAGAGGGTTGATGTCGCGCTTTCCGGCACCGCCGCCGGTTACGCCGATCCGGTGACGGTCGGCAATACCAGAAAAGACCTCACCGACGTGCCGAACGTGCTCTTCCCGCAGTTCGGTATCACCAGTTGGGTGCCCGGCGTCGGCACCTACACCGGCGGCGCCGACGGGCAGGGCGCCGGGATCTCCGTGCTCTATCCCGCCGATCCGAGCAGGTGGACGGGCAAGGTCGTGATGCTCTCGCACGGCCAGGCCAACAACACGCCGCTCGGCCCGATCGTGCCGCAGACCGTGGGCGGTCCGCTGCCGCAGGACACGTTCGACAACCTCTACGCCGACGAGTTCGTGGACGCCGGATACGCGGTGATCTACACGCGGAGGCCGGCCAGCAGTGGTGTGCCGACGAAACTGGCCAACGGCACGACGCTGGACGAGAGCGTCAACGACAACGTCACGATGCTGCGTGATTTCCTGCTCAGTGGTGAGCACCTACTGGCGCAACGACTCGGTCGGGCGCCGTCGTTGGTCCTCTGGTACGGGCATTCGGCAGGTGTGATCGCCGCGCGCCTGTTCAATTACTCCGGCCTGAACGACAAGCCGGGTGGCGGGCACTACGTTGCCGGTTTCCTGTCCGACGATCCGGGTGGCGGTCTGCCGCTGCCGTTGAACATGCCGATGGGGCAGGTATTGGGGGACCGGAACGGTCAGGTCACCTATCCGGCGAACGCGCTGTTGTCAACAGCCACCAAAGCACAGCTCGTGCCGGAATTCACGTTCGCGCACGCATTGTACGTCGACAAGCATTCCTGGCTGCCCGACGTTACCTATCTGACGCTGAAACAACTCGCCGAGCAGTTGTACCGACAGGAAGGGCTGACGAAGAAGACGGATCTGTACGTGGTCGCCGGCGTCTCACACATCCCGAACTCCACCGGATCGCCCGCGCACACGCTGGACATGGGTGGGCTGATCCAGGCGGCGATCCCGATCGTGCAGAACTGGGTCACCAAGGGCGTCGCACCGCCGGCCAGCATCACCGGCAGGCCGGGTGACGCGAGCAGGTCGAACGAACTGCTGCTGCCGCCGTTGGCCTGCCCGACCGGCTTGCGCTATCCGTGGCCGACGCCGGCAGGCGCCGCATCGGAGACCGGCTACGTGCCGTTCGACGGCACGACACCAGAAGTGGTGAACAGTCAGGGCGCGCTGGTCGACGTCAACGGTGACGGCGTCCGGGACGTTATGCCCTCGATCACGCAGGAATGGCAGCGGTTGGGCCTGGTCCGGGGCCACCAACAGGTCACCCGCCAGGTGTTCGTGTCCTGCGTCCAGCACGACGTCTCGTCGCTGGTGGCCGATCGGCTGCTGACAACCGCGACGGCGGCCGCCTACATCACGCAGTCCGAGTCGTTCCCGAGTCTGGCCTGGTAGTGCTCCGGACCGTGGCCGGTGGACGCGTCACCACCGGGCACGTCCACCGCGGCCGAGGTGCCATGCCTCGGCCGCGGTGGAACCTACGTGGACCACGCATCGGCCGCCACGCGCAACTGAGCCAGCACCAGGCGCAGGTCCGGCCTGGTCGCTGAGCCTGCCCTCGTCAGCGCGAACACCTTCCTGGTCACCGGCTCGGCCAGCGGATGCAGGCTGACACCGCAGACATCGGCAGGCAGTGCGAGGGCAGGCACCAGCGCCACTCCGATGCCCGCCGCGACCAGCGCGGTCAGCACCGCGAAGTCGGTCGCGTGAGCCACCGTGTCCGGCACGAAACCGGCGGCACCGCACGCCCTCGCGGTGATCTCGTGGCAGGACACGTCCTCGTTCGGCGCCAGCCACGGCAGCCCTGCGAAGTCCGCCAGCGACGCCACATCACCGGCCGCCAGCCCACGCTCGGCGGCCACCGAGGGCGGCACCGCGAGCAGCACCGGGTCGTCCAGCAGGTGGTGCTCGTCGCAGTGCGTCGGCACCTGCCTGGGCAGCAGTGTGTAGCCGTGCACGATCGCCATGTCGACGTCGCGGCAGCGCAGCGACTCGACGGACAGTTCCGGCTCCTGCTCCAGCAGTCGTAGCGTCACAGCGCCACCGGCCAACGCTGCCCACGCCGGTGGCACCAGAACCCTTGCCGCCGAAGGGAAAGCTGCGATCCGGACCACACCGGCACCCTGTGTCGTCAGCGCGGCAAGCGCCGACTCGGCGGCCGCGATGTCGTTCAGGACGACCTCGGCGTGCGACACCAGCAGCCGCCCGGCCGGGGTCAACGCGAGCGTGCGGCCG
>DASXYT010000202.1:0-9364 GCA_036502345.1 Pseudonocardiaceae bacterium
CGACACCCCGGGCCACGAGGCGTTCACCGCCATGCGTGCCCGTGGTGCGCAGGCCACCGACATCGCGGTGATCGTGGTCGCCGCCGACGACGGTGTCATGCCGCAGACGGTGGAGGCGATCAACCACGCGCAGGCCGCCGACGTGCCGATCGTGGTGGCGGTCAACAAGATCGACAAGCCGGGCGCCAACCCGCAGAAGATCCGTCAGCAGATGACCGACTACGGGGTGGTGGCCGAGGAGTACGGCGGCGACACCATGTTCGTGGACATCTCGGCGCGGCAGGGCACCAACATCGACGCCCTGCTGGAGGCGATCCTGCTCACCGCGGACGCCTCGCTGGATCTGCGGGCCAACCCGGACATGGTGGCGCAGGGTGTGGCCATCGAGGCGCACCTGGACCGCGGTCGTGGTCCGGTCGCCACGGTGCTGGTGCAGCGCGGCACGTTGCACGTCGGTGACTCCATCGTCGCTGGCGACGCGTACGGTCGCGTGCGGCGGATGCTGGACGAGTTCGGCGCGGACATCACGGCGGCGACGCCGTCCCGTCCGGTGCAGGTGGTCGGGTTCACGTCGGTGCCCGGCGCCGGTGACAAGTTCCTCGTCGTGGATGAGGACCGGGTGGCACGGCAGATCGCCGAGCGCCGCGCGGCCCGCAACCGCAACGCACTGAACGCGTCCCGGGCCAAGCGGGTCAGCCTCGAGGACCTGGACGCGGCGCTGAAGGAAACCAGCCAGCTGAACCTGATCATCAAGGGCGACAACTCGGGCACCGTCGAGGCACTCGAGGACGCGCTGATGAAGATCGACGTCGGCGAGGACGTGCTGCTGCGGGTGATCGACCGTGGCGTCGGTGGCATCACCAAGGCCAACGTGGACCTGGCGATCGCGTCCAACGCGATCATCATCGGGTTCAACGTGCGTGCCGAGGGCAAGGTGGCCGAGCAGGCCACCCACGAGGGCATCGACATCCGGTACTACACGGTCATCTACCAGGCGATCGACGAGATCGAGCAGGCCCTGAAGGGCTTGCTCAAGCCGGAGTACGAGGAAGTGTCGCTGGGCCGGGCCGAGATCCGGGACCTGTTCCGCTCCTCGCGGGTCGGCACGATCGCGGGCTGCATGGTGTTGTCCGGCGAGATCCGGCGCAACGCGAAGGCGCGCATCCTGCGGGACGGTGTCGTGGTGTCGGAGAACCAGACCATCACGTCGCTGCGCCGCTTCAAGGACGACGCCACCGAGGTGCGCGAAGGCTTCGAGTGTGGTCTGACGGTGAGCAGCTACAACGACCTGAAGCTGCAGGACGTCATCGAGACCTACGAGATGCGGGAGAAGCCGCGCGGGTAGTTGGTTCTATCGTGCCGGGACCGGCGACCCCGTCCGGTCCCGGCACGCCAACCAGCCACGGGGATACTGACTTTGTATGTGGGTGCGCTCGAACTCGACGTCCTGCTAGGGGACGTCCATTCGTTGAAGCAGAAGCGATCCGTGATGCGGCCGGTCATCGCCGAGCTGCGCCGCAAGTTCGAGGTGTCGGCCGCCGAGGCCGGTCATCTTGAGTTGCACCGTCGGGCGTTGATCGGCGTTGCCGTCGTGGCGGCTGACTCTGCCCATGTCCAGCAGGTACTGGACTCGTGTGAGCGGTTGGTAGCCGGCCGGGTGGAGCTGGAGTTGCTGTCCGCGCGACACCGGCTGGTCGGGCCGCACGACTTGTAGATTTGTTTCTTCTGGTCTCTCGGCGTGGATGAAAGGGAGGTTGTGTCGTGGCTGACGCACCCCGGGCACGTCGCCTCGCCAAGCGCATCGCGAAGATCGTCGCGTCCGCGTTGGAGCACGAGGTGAAGGACCCCAGACTGGCGAAGGTGACCATCACCGACGCCAAGGTCACGGCTGACCTGCGGGACGCAACGGTGTACTACACCGTGCTGCCCGAGTCGCTGGAGACCGAGCCCGACCTCCAGGGCGCGGCGTCGGCGCTGAACTCGGCCAGGGGCGTGCTGCGCACCCTGGTCGGCCAGGGAACGGGCGTCCGGTTCACGCCGACGCTGGCCTTCGTGGCCGACACGGTGCCCGACGACGCGCGACGGATGGACGAGCTACTGGCCAAGGCCAGGGCGGCGGACGCTGAAGTGGCGCGGCTGGCGAACGGAGCCAGCCCGGCCGGTGACGCGGACCCGTACCGAGCCCCGAGGGAAGTCGACGAACTGGACGAGGAGTCCAACTAGTCGGTTGAGTTTGTCTGCGAAGGGTCGACACGCGACGGTTTGGTGAGCAGATCGCGCTAGGCCGGAATCGGCGAGCCCGGCTCCGCGAGGAGTCGACACGCCAGCATCCGCTGGCGCAACGCCGCCTGGCATTCCGCGTGTCGACCGTTCCAGCGCACGTGTCGACTGTTCGTGGGGCCGTGTCGACTACACCGGTCGTCATGTCCACTGTTCGTCGGATGTCGGCTGCCCGCGCGGCGTGTCGACCGTGTCCGTTGTCGTGCCGACTGTTCGCCGCATGCCGACCACCCTGGCGCGCGTGTCGACCTTTCGCTTGGCCTGTGTCGACCGCTCCTGCCGTCATGTCGACGTTCGGCCGCCTGTCCGTGGTAGCCGCGCGTGTCGACTGCCCGCGCGGGCGTGTCGACCCTTCTCGTCTTGCGTGTCGACCCTTGCTGCGGTCGGCCAGACTCGCGGTCAGGGCTTTCTGGCTACCAGCACGTCCCGGACGATGGCCTGATCCACCCGGTGTTCGAAACCGCGGTAGGGCTCGTCGTCCAGGACGGTCAGGCCGGCGTCGACCACTGCTTCTGCCAACTCGGATCGTTCGGCCACCACCGTGTTCCATGCCATACCCAATGCCCCGCCCGGTCGGAGCACCGTTGCCCAACCCGGCAGCGCATCCCGCAGCAGCCGGATCGGCGTGCGCGACAGGTTCTCGTCCCGGCTGCCGTGGCGGACGCCGTACGGCGCGTCGGTCACGATCACGTCGAACGATCCCGGCCGGAAGAACTCCGCGCTGCGTACCGTGTCACCGTTCACATAGGACAGTCGCAGTACGTCGCCGGCCTTGTACCGCTCCTTGGTCACACCAAGCGAGATGTCCAGCCGCCGCCCGAGTTGGGCGTGGTCCCGCCGGATCGGCACGACGTTCGCCTCGTGCTTGATCTTCTTGTTCCGCAACCACGTCCGCACGAACCGGCTGTACTCGTCGAAGTCCTTGCGGTCCATGTCCAGGCCGGCCGCGTCGAATCCGTACATCATCGCCTGGTTCAGCGTGGTGCCCCGCCCGCACATCGGGTCGAACACCCGCAGCCGACCGTCCACCAGCTCCGTCGGGCGGCTGGTGCTCAGCGCCGTCACGTTCAGCACCAGCTTGGTGAACAGCTCGTTCGTCTTGCCCGAGTATTTCTGGATCGTCAGCAGATCACTGTCGAACGCGTCCAACGGTCGCAGCCGCACCGGCCGCAACAGCTCACCCTCCACGGTGAACAACGCATACAACGACGACAGGTTCGACAGCAGCGCCACGTCATGCTCCGACAACGCGGGCCCGCCGAACGTCACATACGGCACCCCGCCGATGTGGGTCTCGGCGATGTCGGCGAGCTGCCCGCCCAACGCCGTCATGTTGAACACGCGGAGTTCCATGGCCATCAACCGGATGGATGATTCGGTGTACACCCGATTGGCTGATGGGTAGATCATCGCTGCGTACTGGTTCATCGGGCTTTCCGGTGGTGTCGCAGGGGAGCCGGGAGTAGACGGTGGACTGGTCCGCAGCGCGGGCAGTGCGAAGCGTAGCTTGCGGAACATGAGCATGTCGGTGGAGCGTGACCAGACCCAGCCCGAGCCTGCCTCACCCACACCGCCGGCTGACCGGCCCACGATCGCCGACCAGCTTCGGACGGTGGCTGACATCCTCGGTCGCGCCACCGACGTCACGCTGTTCGGTCACGTGAACCCCGACGCGGACGCGTTCGGCAGCGCCATTGGGCTCGCCACCGTCCTCCGCGACCTGGGTGCCGACGTCCGCGTGTCGTTCGGCTCGCCGCTGGAGGTGCCGGAGTCGTTGCGGCACCTGGACAGCGCCGGCCTGTTCGTGCCGGCCGACCAGGTGCCGGCCGTTCCGCCGCTGTTGGTCGTCCTGGACTCCGGCAGCCTCGACCGGCTGGGACCGCTCGCCAACCGGGTCGCCGCCACCCGCGACGCGGGCGGCCACGTGATCGTCATCGATCACCACGTCTCGAACACCCGGTTCGGCACGCTGAACGTGGTGGACGATCGCGCCGAGGCGACCGCCGCCATGGTGTTGCGCCTCGTCGACGCATTGGGTGCGCGACTCACCGAACCGGCCGCCCGCGCGCTGTACGCGGGCCTACTCACCGACACCAGTTCGTTCCGCAGGGCCACGCCCGACACGCACCTTGCCGCCGCCCGTCTGCTGGCCACCGGTGTCGACACCGAGGCGGTGGCACGGCCGCTGCTGGACAGTCACCCGTTCGGGTGGCTGGGCATGCTCTCCCGGGTGTTGGGTCGCGCCGAACTGGACCGTGCTGCCGCGCAGGGGCTCGGTCTGGTGCACACCACCGTGACCTCAGATGACGCGGCCGGTCTGCGGCAGGAGGACGTGGAGAGTGTGATCAACATCATTCGTGGCAGCGAGGAGGCCGAGGTGGCGGCCGTGCTGAAGCAGGCGGGGCCGGAGCGTTGGACCGGCTCGCTGCGTGCGGTCGGTCGGGTCGATGTGAGTGCGGTGGCGCGGGCGCTGGGTGGGGGCGGTCACCGGCTGGCGGCCGGGTTCACCGTCGACGGGTCCGCGGATCAGGTGCTCAATCGGCTGAAGGCCGAGCTCGACGGCGCACCCATCGGACCCGGCCGCATGTCGGCTTCGGCTGATCGTTTGTCGACCGACTAGTGACGTCAGACGCTCGGCAGCTGATCGGGCTGGCCGTTCCCGCATTGGGCGTGCTCGCCGCTGAACCGCTCTACGTCCTGGTCGACACCGCCGTTGTCGGCCACCTGGGCGCCATCCCGCTGGCCGGTCTCGCGCTCGGCGGTCTCCTTCTCTCCCAGGTGTCCACCCAACTCAACTTCCTCGCCTACGGCACCACCGCCCGCGCGGCCCGACTCCACGGGGCCGGCCGACGCCCGGACGCCGTCGCCGAAGGGGTCCGCGCCACCTGGTTGGGTGGCCTGCTCGGTCTCGTCCTCCTCATCGCGGGCCAAGCGCTCGCCGGGCCGGTGGCACGAGGCCTGGCCGGCGACGGGCCGATCGCGGACGGCGCGGTCCGTTGGCTGCGCATCGCCCTCTTCGGCGTCCCCCTGATCCTGATCACCCTGGCCGGCAACGGCTGGCTGCGCGGCGTCCAGGACACCCGCCGCCCACTCCGCTACGTCGTCGCCGGCAACGGCGTCTCCGCCGCTCTCTGCCCGATCCTCGTGCACGTCGCCCACTGGGGACTGGCCGGCTCGGCCGTCGCGAACGTGGTCGCGCAGGTGATCGTCGCCGGCCTGTTCCTTCGCGCGCTGCGCCACGAGTGCCGAACCGGCGACGTCTCGCTCCGACCGCACTGGGCCGGTATCCGCGCCCAGCTGACCATGGGCCGCGACCTCGTCCTGCGCAGCCTCGCCTTCCAGGCCTGCTTCATCTCCGCGGCGTCCGTCGCCGCCCGCACGTCGGCGGCAGCGGTCGGTGCACACCAAGTGGTACTGCAACTGTGGACGTTCCTGTCCCTCGTGCTGGACTCCGTCGCCATCGCCGCGCAAGCACTGGTCGGCGCGGAACTCGGCGGCGGCCGGCAGGCGGGCGCACGCACCCTCGCCCGCAGGGTCACCGGCTACGGGCTGGTCTTCGGCATCGGCACCGGCGCACTCTTCGCGGCACTGGCCGGTGTCCTCCCGAGAGTGTTCACCACGGACCCCGCCGTACTCGCCCAGATCCCGCATGCCTGGTGGTTCTTCGTTGCGCTGCAACCGATCGCGGGCGTGGTGTTCGCCGTCGACGGGGTGTTGCTCGGCGCGGGCGACGCCGCCTATCTGCGCACGATCACCCTGGGCTCCGCGATCCTCGGCTTTCTGCCGTTGGTCTGGCTCTCCCTGGTCTACCACTGGGGCCTGACCGGGATCTGGACCGGCCTGTCCGCCTTCATGGTGCTGCGCCTGGCCGCCGCGCTGGCCCGCCTGGCCACCGGCAAGTGGTCCGTGGTCGGCGACACGAGGGCCTGAATACGGCCAGGCCAAGCCATCAGGCAGGATGTCGCGCTGTGTCCAGCACGTCCCGCCCCACCGTCCCACCCGGTGTCGTCATCGTCGACAAACCGTCCGGGCTGACCTCGCACGACGTGGTCGCCCGCGTACGGCGGATCTTCGGTACCCGCAAGGTCGGCCACGCCGGCACGCTCGACCCGATGGCCACCGGCGTGCTGGTGCTCGGCCTGGAGCGGGCCACCAAGCTGCTCGGTCACCTCGCCCTGGAACGCAAGGCCTACCTGGCCACCATCCGGCTCGGCGCCGCCACCACGACCGACGACGCCGAGGGCGAGATTTTGTCCGAAGTGGACGGATCGACGGTCGCCGACGATGACGTCGCTGCCGGTATTCGGGTGCTGACCGGGCCGATCGAGCAGGTGCCCAGCGCGGTGAGCGCGGTGAAGGTGGCCGGCAAGCGGGCCTACCAGCGGGTCAGGGACGGCGAGGAGGTCGTGCTGCCGCCGAGGCCGGTGGTGGTGCACCGGTTCGACGTGCTGTCCCAGCGCAGGGTGGAGCGGGCCACCGAACTGGACGTCCTGGTGGACTGTTCGTCCGGGACCTACGTGCGCGCGCTGGCCAGGGACCTCGGTGCCGGGCTCGGCGTCGGCGGCCACCTGACCGCCCTGCGCCGCACCCAGGTCGGGCCGTTCGGGCTGCGCACCGCCCGCACGCTGAACCAGTTGACCGACCACGCCGAACTGTCGCTGGACCTGGACGACGCCGTGTCGCTGGCGTTCCCGCGCCGGGACGTGAACACACGGGACGCCACCGCACTCGCGCACGGCAGGCACCTCTCGGCCGCCGGTTTGCCTGGTACGTATGGCATCTTCGATCCGGACGGGCATGTCGTGGCCCTGGCCAGGGACGAAGGCGAAGGCCGCGCCGTCGCGCTCGTGGTGCTGGCGCCCGCCGGGTAGCGCACGCAGCGAGGTGTCGGTGCCCGTAGGCTGCTGATCGTGCTGAGATGGCGGGGACTCGATCATCTGCCCGGCGGCTGGGGTCGGTGCGTGGCGACCATCGGCGTGTTCGACGGCGTGCACAAGGGCCATCAGGCGCTGATCGGCAAGGCCGTCGAACTGGCCAGGCAGCGCGATCTGCCCAGCGTGGTGCTGACGTTCGACCCGCACCCGTCCGAGGTGGTCCGGCCGGGCAGTCATCCCGCCCAGCTGACCAGCCTGAACCGCAAGGCGAAGCTGGTCGAGGAACTGGGCGTCGACGTGTTCTGCGTGCTGCCGTTCACTCCGGAACTGTCCAGGGTGCCGGCCGACGAGTTCGTGCACGAACTGCTGGTGGACCGGCTGCACGTGGCCGAGGTGGTGGTCGGCCAGAACTTCACGTTCGGTCACATGGCGCTCGGCGACGTCACGCTGCTGCGCAACCTGGGCCACCGGTTCGGGTTCACCACGGACGGCGCCGATCTGGTCACCGTGCCCGGGGGCGACGAGGACATCGTGTTTTCCTCGACCTACATCCGCGCGTGCATCGACGCCGGTGACGTGGTGGCCGCCGCGGCGGCGCTCGGCAGGCCGCACCGGCTGGAGGGCATCGTCGTACGCGGCGACGGACGAGGCCGGGAACTGGGCTACCCCACGGCAAACCTGTCCACGGCCCGGTACGCGGCCGTGCCGTCGGACGGCGTCTACGCCTGCTGGTTCGTGCACCAGGCGCCAGGGCAGGCCGAGCCGAGGCGGTTCCGGGCCGCGGTGTCGGTGGGCACCAACCCGACGTTCTCCGGTCGCGAGCGCAGGGTCGAGGCGTTCGTGCTGGACCTGGACGAGAACCTCTACGGGCAGCGGGTCGGCCTGGACTTCGTCACCCGATTGCGGGACATGGAACGTTATGACTCGGTCGACGCCCTGGTGACGCAGGTCGGCATCGACGTGGCCCAGACCAGGGAGCTCCTGACCGATCAGTGACGGCCCGGCGGGTTCGAAAGCGGGCACCTCGTCCGATTCGGCCCGCGGACGGTCGGTGGCCTGGCAAGATACCGGTCGGGTGAGCTGATGAGTGATGACGTCCCCGGGGAGAGGCGAAGGTGGAGGATCCCAAGATCGTCCAGCGCAATCTCGCGTTGCAGCGGGAGTGGTACGGCGAGCCGCTCGGTGACCGGGTACGCCGCCTGGTCAGGGCGTTCAACATCTCGCAGGCCTACCTGGCCGAGGTGCTGGGGATCAGTGCACCGATGCTCAGCCAGGTGATGAGCGGTCGGCGGGCCAAGATCGGCAACCCGTCGGTGCTGGCGCGGATGATCATGCTGGAACGCAAGGTGCTCGTCCCGGACGTCGCGGCCGGCAAGCCGGAGGCGATGAAGCAGGCCATGCTCGACGTGCGGGACTCCCGGCCGCAGGTGGGCAGGGACGTGCTGCCGGTGGACGGCAGTTCGGACGCGAGTGCCGCGGTGGCCGCGCTGCGCAACATCCTGTCCGGCGACGACCTGCTGGCCGCCGCCGAACTGGTCGACGACGACTTCCCCGAACTGGGCGAACTGCTCCGCAGGGCGAGCGAACGGCAGCAGCACCCGCAGCCATGAGGCTGTTCTCCGCGCTGCTCCCACCGACCGGGGCCGTCGAGCACCTGGCCGACTGGCTGGCCGGGCACACCGCCGACCTGCCGACCGAGTTGCGCTGGGAACCGGTCGAACGCTGGCACATCACTCTTGGCTTCTTCGGGGACGGCGACGACCCGGTCAACAGGACGAAATGGCTGCGCAGGCGCGCCGAGGGCCGACCGGCACCCACGGTGCGGCTGGTCGGGGCCGGCACGTTCCCCGGTGTGCTGTGGGTGGGCGTGACGGCCACCGACGAACGGCTGCTGGCCCAGTTGGCCAGGGCGGCGGGTGCCGGCCGGCGTGGCTTCACACCGCATCTCACGCTGGCCAGGTGGCGTTCCGGCTGGCCGGAAAAGGACGCGCTGACCAATGCGTTCGCCGGGTACACTGGACCTTGGTTCACGCCCGACGCGGTATCGCTGATGCGGAGCGAGACCGGCGCGAGCGGCTTGACCTACACAACGGTGGAGCGCTTACCGCTGGCTCCCGCCTGACCGCCGAGCGCGGTCGCCCACGCATGGGATATCCTCGGCGTTTGAGTCCGGCTGCGGTCCGTGGCGGCCGGTACTGTCACCTCCCTCA
>DASXYT010000203.1:0-4277 GCA_036502345.1 Pseudonocardiaceae bacterium
CGACCGCCAGCGGGGTCAACGCGAGGCCGGCCTCGAACGGGCCGAAGTGCAGGGCGTCCTGCAGCGTCACCGCGTACACGAACATGAAGCCGCCGAAACTGGCGAAGAACGGCACTCCGAGCGACAACCCCTGCCGCATCGACGCCATCCGCATGATCGACGGCGGCAGCAGCGGCACCCGACCCGCGGCCTCCGCGCGCCGCTCGACCACCACGAACGCGGCTGCCGCGAACGGGAACACACCGAGCAGCACCCAGATCCACGCCGGCCAGCCCAGGGCGCCACCCTCCATCAGGGGAACCAGCAGTGTCAGCAGGGCCACGGCCAGCAGCGCGGTGCCCTGCCTGTCGACGCCGATCGGGTTGGCCGACCTCGTCTCCGGCACGCTCCGCCGCGCCAGCAGCAGGCCGACGATGCCGACGGGCACGTTGACGAGGAAGATCGGCCGCCAACTGGTGCCGGCGATGTCGGCGGACACCAGAGCGCCGCCGAGCAACTGGCCGACCACTGTGGACAGTCCGCCGACCGCGCCGTAGTAGCCGAGGGCCTTGGAGCGGCGGTGGCCGGTGGTGGTGGCCTGGATGGTGGACAGCACCTGCGGCAGCATCATCGCGGCCGACGCGCCCTGCGCCGCGCGCGCCACGACGAGTGTGGCGGCCGTCGGCGCGATGCCGCAGACCAGTGACGTCAGGGTGAACGCGGCCATACCGGCCAGGAACAGCCGCCTGCGGCCGAACGTGTCACCGAGGCGGCCGCCCAGGACCAGCAGCAGGGCGTAGCCGATGCCGTAGCCGGCCACCACCAGTTCCAGCGTGGCGGTGGAGGCGTGCAGGTTGGTATCGATGGTCGGCAGTGCGACGTTGACGATGAAGAAGTCGATCATGGGCAGTGCGGTACCCAGCAGCACGGTCGCCAGGCCGCCGTTGGTCAGGATCCCGTCGCCGCTGTTCGACGGGGTGGCTCCCGTACGGACCAGGCTGTGCGCCGGGCCGTGGCGGGACGACCGGGGCCGGTTGACGGTCGACCGGCCGGTCGGGGTGTTGTCGAGCTCGGTTGTCATGGCACCACGATGCGGCCGCGGCGACACTGGTAGCCAGAGCGTCCTGATACAGGTACTACGACTACCTGGTAACAGGCTCCGGCCCATGGGATGGTGAAGTGGTGACCACGTTCCTGCAGTCCCAGCCGACGCCCACCATCGAGCCGGTACCGGGATCCGGACCAGCCACCACCAGTCGTAACGGTGCTGGTCAGGACGGTGCCAGGCGGGCTGACGAGACCCGCAGGGACGAGTTGGCGGCGTTCCTGCGCAGCAGGCGGGAGCGCATCACCCCCGAGCAGGTCAACCTGCCCATCAGTGGCCGGCGTCGCACGCCCGGCCTGCGGCGGGAGGAGGTCGCGCAGCTCGCGGGCGTCGGTGTGACCTGGTACACGTGGCTCGAACAGGGTCGCGACATCCACGCGTCCGAGCAGGTGCTCGGCGCCATCGCGGACACCCTGCACCTCGACCCCTACGAGCGTGTCCACCTCTACCGGCTGGCCGGGCAGCCGGAACCGCCGATCGAGAAGGACTGCAAGGCCGTCTCGGCGCCCATGCGGGCCATGCTGCGCCAGTTGGAGCCGATGCCCGCCCTCGTGTGCAACGCCCGGTCGGACATCCTGGCCTGCAACCGCACCTACGAACGCATGGTCGGCGGCCTGGAACACCTGCCGTTCGAGGACCGCAACACGATCGTCCAGGCGTTCACCTCGCCGGGCTGGCGTGCGCGGATCGTGGACTGGGACGACGCGGCGCCCAGGATCGTCGCGCAGTTCCGCGCCGCCATGGCCCAGCACGTCGCCGAACCCAGCTGGAAGTGCCTCGTGAAGCGGCTGCGCCAGGAGTCGCCCGAGTTCGACGTGCTGTGGAACCGGCACGACGTGTGTCCGCCGGAGAACCACACCAAGCGGTACCGCAGTCCCGAGGTCGGCCTGCTGCGCCTGGACTACACGCACCTGTGGTTCGGCCAGCGCTCCGAGATCAGGCTCACGTCCTACGTGCCGGCCGACGAGGAGACGTGGGAGCGGGTCCGCGCGCTCCAGGCGCTCGCCGAGTCGTGACCACGATCGGGTACACCGTGCCCTGATCTTTTGCGGACCGCCCGGTGTCGGCGGTTTGCTCGGTTCATGGCTGTCCGCCGCTTTGTCGCCGATAGGCGCTGGAGGAAGACCGGCAATCTGGCACTGACCGCGGCGGTCGCGGCTGGTTCCCTGCTGGTCGGCGCGTCACCGCCACCGACAGCCCAGGCCCAGGACGCCGTCGAGAGCTCGTCGCCGGTGCTGACCGTCGCAAGTGGAGTCGCCGAGCACTCGGAGTCGTTGCGCACGGCCAGCGGCAGACAGCGCACCCAGGTCCTCACCGTGGACCTCACCAATCCGAACGTCCGGATCGGCGTGGTGGAGGCGGGTAACCGGATCACCGATCCCGCCGACGAGACGGTCAGTTCGATGGCCAACCGCACCCACGCGGTGGCCGGCGTCAACGGCGACTACTTCGAGATCCACGCCAGCGGCAGGCCACTCGGTGGCGTGATCACCGACGGGGTCGTGCTCAAGAGCCCGAGAGGTGCCTACAACGCGCAGCTCGCCGTGCGGCCCGACGGCAGCGCGGTGATCGGTCCGGAGACCTACACCGGCGTCGTCACCGACGGCGCGAGCAGCACGCCACTGGCGTCCCTCAACGTCGTGGGCGACGCGGCGGCCGGCCGGATCACCAGGATCACCTCGGCCCTCGGCGCGACCGGCAAACTCGCGAGCCCAGCCACTCTCGTCACAGGGCATCTCGACGAGGACTACCTGATGGTGGACGCCATCGCGCCCTCGGTCACGTCGGTGCCGGCGCTGCCCGCGTCGACCGAGGGCCTGCTCGCGGGCGGTGCGGGCGGCAAGTGGCTGCAGACCAACGTCCACCCCGGCGAGCCGCTGGAGGTAGCCGAGCAGATCAGCCCCGACAACCAGCTCAACCAACTGCTCAGCGGCGCGACCATGCTGGTGCGCGGCGGCGCCGTGTACCGCGACCCCAGGGGCACCCCGCCGCGCGGCGTGAACCCGGAGACCGCCGTCGGCCTGACGGAGGACGGCCGGCACCTGATCATGGTCACCTTCGACGGCAGGCTCAACAAGAAGGTCGCAGCCGGCGTCACCCCCGCCGAGGTCGGCACGTATCTCGTGCAGCACGGCGCCTACAGCGGGCTGCTGCTCGACGGCGGCGGCTCCACCGAGATGGTCGCCCGCAGACCCGGCAAGTCCTGGGTATCCGTGCTCAACACCCCGTCCGACCGCAAGGAACGCCCGGTAGCCAACGGTCTTTTCGTGTACACGACCCACTGACCACCGTCCTGTGTGGACTCTTCGGCTGTCGCTCGGCAGGGTGCGGGGTCGGGTGTGCTGGTTGACACTTCATCTGCGCGGACCTAGCGTGCGGCTGACAACTGAATACTGCTGTTGATCTTGCGCGGGAGAGACCTCGGCCGGGTGACCGGTCGTGGCGCCGAAGGAGCAAACCCTCCCTGGAAACTCTCAGGCCACCCCACCGCGCGAGGGAAGCGACTCTGAAAAGAGGCGTCCGTGCGCCTCGCCCACGGTGCAAACCGCTCGACCGGACCCGGCCGAGCGGTGAAGCTCTCAGGCCAATGACAGAGAGGGAGGCTGACTCGCCGGCGCGACCCCACATGCCGGCCACAGAGGAGCCTGCCGTGGCCACGTCCAACCGTTCGGGTCTGTCATGACCATCAGCGTCTTCGACCTGTTCTCCATCGGCATCGGCCCGTCCAGTTCGCACACGGTCGGCCCGATGAAGGCTGCCCGCATGTTCGCGGTCGGACTGCGGTCTGACGGACTGCTCGACCGGACGGCCTCGGTGCGGGCCGAACTGTTCGGCTCCCTCGGCGCGACCGGCCACGGCCACGGCAGCGACCGGGCCGTCCTGCTGGGCCTGACCGGCGAGGACCCGCGCACCGTCGACGTCGACACCGTGGACGAGCGGGTGGCCTCGATCCGCAGGCTGTTCGCCCTTGACCTGCTCGGCGAGCGCGAGCACCGGATCAGCTTCGACCCGGACCGCGACCTGGTCCTGCACCGCCGCCGTTCGCTGCCCGCCCACCCCAACGGGATGACCTTCACCGCGCTGGACGACGCGGGCGAGACGCTGCGGGCCAGCACGTACTACTCCGTCGGCGGCGGTTTCGTGGTGGACGAGTCCGCCAGCGGCACCGACCGCATCAAGGCAGACGACACCC
>DASXYT010000204.1:0-4595 GCA_036502345.1 Pseudonocardiaceae bacterium
GCCCGGACGAGATGAGCCCGTACGCGCCTCGCGTCACGTCGATCCACATCCCGGTGGACAAGATCGGCGAGGTCATCGGCCCGAAGGGCAAGATGATCAAGTCGATCACCGACGAGACCGGTGCCGACATCTCGATCGAGGACGACGGCACGATCTACATCGGTGCCAACGACGGTCCGAAGGCGGAGGCGGCGATCGGCATGATCAACGCCATCGCGAACCCGCAGCTGCCCAAGGTCGGCGAGCGGTTCCTCGGCACCGTGGTGAAGACGGCCGCCTACGGCGCGTTCGTCTCGCTGCTGCCGGGCAAGGACGGCCTGGTGCACATCTCGAAGCTGGGCAACGGCAAGCGCATCGGCAAGGTCGAGGACGTCGTCAAGGTCGGCGACAAGCTCCGCGTCGAGATCGCAGACATCGACCAGCGCGGCAAGATCAGCCTGGTCGTCGTCGACGAGGACGGCGCACCCGAGGCCACCGACGGTGTGGACGCCGCGGCCAACGGCGCAGCGGCCACCCCGGAGCCGGCGGCACGGTGAACAGGCGGTCAGCCACGGCTCACCAGGAGCCGCAGCGACAGCTGCACAGGGGCCGACCGCACCAGGGACAGCCGCAGCAGCCAGGCACCACGAAGGTGCTGGAGCGGGACGATGCGGGTCACGTCGTGACCCGCACCGTCCTGCCGGGCGGTCTGCGGGTGATCACCGAACAGGTGCCCGGGGTGCGGTCGGCCGCTGTCGGCATCTGGGTCGGCGTCGGCTCGCGGGACGAAGCGCCCAGCGTCGCCGGTGCGGCCCACTTCCTGGAGCACCTGCTGTTCAAGGGCACCGCGCGACGCTCGGCCGCGCAGATCGCGGAGGAGATCGACGCGGTCGGCGGCGAGCTGAACGCGTTCACCGCCAAGGAACACACCTGCTACTACGTGCATGCGCTGGACAGCGATCTGCCGCTGGCCATCGACATGCTGGCCGACGTCGTCTTCTCGGCGACGATGGCCGAGCACGACTTCGAGCTGGAACGCGGGGTCGTCCTGGAAGAGATCGCCATGCGCGACGACGACCCGGAAGACCTGCTGCACGAGGCGTTCTGCGCCGCGATGATGGGAGAGCACCCGCTGGGCCGATCGGTGCTGGGCACCGAGGAGTCGATCAGCGGGCTGACCCGTACCGCGCTGCGGGGCTTCCACCGGCGGCGCTACCAGCCGCACAGGATGGTGCTCGCGGTGGCGGGCAACGTGACGCACCGGCAGGTGCTGCGGTTGGCCCGCAAGGCGCTGGCCGACCAGCTCGGCGGCACGGAACTGCCGTTGGCGCCGAGGACCGGTCGGCTGCGGCTGGCCGCCCCGAACGGCCTGGAACTGCGGACCGACGACACCGAGCAGGCCCACCTGATGGTCGGCATGCGTGCGCTGGACCGGCACGACGACCGCAGGTTCATCCTCGGCGTACTCAACGCGGCACTGGGCGGCGGGATGAGTTCCCGCCTGTTCCAGGAGGTGCGGGAGCGGCGCGGTCTGGCCTACCAGGTGTACTCGTCGGTCTCGTCCTACGCGGACACCGGAATGTTGTCGGTCTACGCGGGTGCCCACCCGGACCGGCTCGGTGACGTGGCAGGTGTGCTGCGGGCCGTGCTGGACGACGTGGCGGCCAACGGGCTGTCCGACGCCGAGGTGGCCAGGGGCAAGGGTCAGTTGCGCGGTGGACTGGTGCTGGGCCTTGAGGACTCCAGCGCCCGGATGTCGCGGATCGGCAAGGGAGAGCTCAACTACGCCGATCACCTGACCGTCGAGGGCACGCTGGCGAAGATCAACGAGGTCACCGCGGAGGATGTGGCGGAGCTCGCCGGTGAGCTGCTGCGCCGGCCCGCCGCCACGGCGGTGGTCGGCCCGTACGCTCACCCGGACGACCTGCCAGCCGAGCTTCAGGGGTGATCTCCGTTGACCACGCCACCCACGTCCGGTGCCGCCGGCCGACCGGTCCGCGCAGTGCGGCCCGCCCGGTCGGCTGACGACCCGATCCGCGTCGGCGTGTTCGGCGCGCGGGGCCGGATGGGCGCCCAGGTGTGCGCTGCCGTGGAGGCCGCCGGCGACATGGAAGTGGCCGCCATGGTCGACACCGGTGACTGGATGCTCGCCATGGTCGACGCCGCCGCCGAGGTGGTCGTCGACTTCACCCATCCCGACGTGGTCATGGACAACCTGCGGTTCTGTGTCGACCACGGCATCCACGCCGTGGTCGGCACGACCGGGTTCGATGCCGACCGCATCGCGACGCTGCGGTCCTGGCTGGAGCGCAAGCCGGAGCTCGGCATGCTGGTGGCACCGAACTTCGCCATCGGCGCCGTGCTGTCCATGCGGTTCGCCCAGCTGGCGGCCCGGTTCTACGAGTCGGTCGAGATCATCGAACTGCACCACCCGCGCAAGGCGGACGCGCCCTCCGGCACCGCCGCCCGCACGGCTGAGCTGATCGCGAAGGCGAGGGCCGCTGCCGGGATGGACGCAGTGCCGGACGCGACCACGAAGGCCCTCGACGGTGCCCGTGGCGCCGATGTCGACGGGCTACGGGTGCACTCGGTGCGGCTGGCCGGGCTGGTCGCGCACCAGGAGGTGCTGTTCGGCACCGAGGGCGAGACGCTGACCATCCGGCACGACTCGCTGGATCGCACCTCGTTCATGCCGGGCGTGCTGTTGGCCATCCGGTCCATTGTGGACCGACCTGGACTGACCGTCGGCCTGGAAGCCTTGCTGGACCTGTGAAGCTCAGTCGACCAGCGTGAGATTCAGCGTGCCGGACAGCCGAATTTCTCGGAGTGGCCTGCCGCCCGCGTCCAGCGTTCGTGCCGTGCCGTCGGCCAGCCAGCCGATCCTGGCGTAGAACTTCCTGGACGCCTGGTCCGCCTCGGGTATCCACGCGACGCCCCTGGTCGCGCCGTCCTCGCGCAGCGCTGCCGCCGCGGTGGCCAGCAGCCGACCGCCGTGGCCACGCCTGCCCCAGCGCGGTTCCACCAGCAGCGTGCTGATCAGCGCCACCCTCTCCGCGTCGGCCGGCAGTTGGCCGTTGGCGTCGACCAGTTCGGCCTCCGGTGCGGGGCCTGCGACGCAGAACCCGACGGTCCAGTCACCCTCGACGGCCACGAACAGCTTGGCCGCACCGCTGGTCAGCGCCTCGGCCCAGGCGTCCTCGACATCAAGACCTGCCAGCACGTCGGGCGGCAGCAGATCGGCGTAGGCCAACTGCCAGGTGTCCACGTGGATACGGGCGATGTGCGGGATGTCCTGCTCGACGGCGGGACGAACGGAGGCGAGTGCCACGGAGGGACCATACGGGCCGTGTTGTCGGCACCACCTGGCAGCATGCGGTTCGTGGACACCATGAGTGCTGCCGTCGCGCGGCGCGTCGCGCTGGCGGCGCAGGGCTTCGCCGAGCAGCGGCCGACCTCACCGCCGACCAGGAGGCACCTGGCCAAGGTGTTGTCCCGGACGCAGCTGTTGCAGTTGGACTCGGTGAACGTGGCCGTCCGGGCGCACTACATGCCGCTGTTCAGCCGGATCGGCGCCTATCCGACCGACCTGCTGGACGACGCCGCATGGTCGGACTCGGCGCGACGGCCCAGGATGCTGGTCGAGTACTGGGCGCACGTGGCCAGCCTGATCCCGGTGGAGGACTGGCCGCTGCTGCGCGGCCGGATGCGCCGGTACTCGGCCGAGACCAGCGGCTACTTCGGCTCGGTGGCGGGCAAGCAGTCGCTGCTGGCCGACGTGCTGGGTGTGGTGAAGCGCCAGGGACCGATGGGCGCGGGAGCTATCGAGGACGAACTCGGTGGGGAAGCGAAGCCGAAAGCGCGCGGCGGCTGGTGGAACCGGTCGGAGGTGAAACGGGCCTGTGAGTACCTGTTCGCTGTGGGCGAACTGACCACCGGGACCCGGCGTGGCTTCCAGCGCTACTACGACCTGACCGAGCGGGTGCTGCCGCCCGAGGTGTTCGGCCGGATGATCGACGACGACGAGGCCGCCCGACAGTTGACCGCGAAGGCGGCCGTCGCGCTCGGTGTGGCCACCGAGCCGGACCTGCGCGACTACTACCGGATCTCGCCGCCGAGCAGCAAACAAGCAGTGGCCGAACTGGTCGAGGACGGTGTGCTGATCCCGGTCGACGTGGCCGGCTGGTCGGCCCCCGCCTACCGGCACGCGGACGCGAAGGCGCCGCGCAAGGTGGCGGCGCGGGCGCTGCTGTGCCCGTTCGATCCGGTGGTGTGGCGGCGGGAACGCACCGAGCGGCTGTTCGACTTCTTCTACCGCATCGAGATCTACGTGCCGGAGCCGAAGCGGGTGTACGGCTACTACGTCTTCCCGTTCCTGCTGGACGACCAACTGGTGGCCAGGGTGGACCTGAAGGCCGACCGGGTGGCGGGCGTGCTGCGGGTGCCCGGCGCGTTCCTGGAGCCGGGGGCGGACATGCCCAGGGTGACCGTGGAGTTGGCGGAGGAACTGGCCACGATGGCCGAGTGGCTCGGGTTGTCCGGGGTCGAGGTCGGCGACCGTGGCGACCTGGCGGGCCCGCTGCGGATCGCCTGCCGGTAGAACGGGAGTGGTGGGGGGG
>DASXYT010000205.1:0-13879 GCA_036502345.1 Pseudonocardiaceae bacterium
ACGGGCCGAAGAACGCGCTGGCGTACTTGGCCGAGTAGGCCAGGATGCCGGTGTCGGCCAGGCCTGCCGCGTCCAGCGCCTCGCGGATCACGCCGATCTGGCCGTCCATCATCCCGCTCGGCCCGAGCAGGTGGGCGCCCGCTTCTGCCTGTGCGACGGCCATGTCGGCGTACACGGCGAGGGTGGCGTCGTTGTCCACGGCGCCGTCCTTGGTCAGCACGCCGCAGTGACCGTGGTCGGTGAACTCGTCCAGGCACGTGTCGGCCATCAGGACCGTGCTGTCACCCAGTTCCGAACGCAGATCGCGGAGGGCCACGTTCAGGATGCCGTCCGGATCGGTGGCGCCGGAACCGACGGCGTCCCGGGTGGTCGGCACGCCGTAGATCATCAGCCCGCCAACGCCCGCCTGCACCGCTTCCACGGCCGCCTTGCGCAGCGAGTCCCGGGTGTGCTGCACGACACCGGGCATCGAGCCGATCGGCACCGGCTCGGTGGCGCCCTCCTTGACGAACATCGGCAGGATCAACTGCCGAGGTCGAATCGTCGTCTCGCTGACCAGCCGCCGCAACGCTGCCGTGGTACGCAGCCGCCGGGGCCGATGAGTCGGGAACACGGAGCCTCCTTCGCCGAACCTCAACCCAGCCTAGTCACGGCTCCGATGGGCAACCGGCGAGTCCACCGATGGCATTCAGCGCCAATCCACACCCGGCGGCAGCGCACCCCCGGTGGCGAGGAAGTCCCGAACGGCCTGACGCACGGTGGCCAGCGGCACTTCGGCAGTTGCCGGAAATTCGGTATCGGCGTCCATGTAGAAATACAGCAATGGCGCCTCGCGGGCTTGATCGCCACCGACGCTGAACACACCCTCGGGCCATTCGTGCCCGCTGTAGCGCAGGACTCCGCGATCCCCGTTGATACCCACGTCCAGGCCTTGGGCATAGGGATCGCCCGCTATGTGAATTTCCATCAGAATGGGCGCGGCCACAGGCGACTCGGCGCGGACCCGGTCGATCAATGCGTCGACCTCATCCGCCGTCGTCACGGTGACAGGATGCTCCCCGTGTCCGCGGGCGTAGTACACAGCTAGGGCAACCACGACGAGGTCTTCCCTCCCTTGTACACACGGACAAAGCCATCCGCGCCGTAAACAGTGAGCGTGTAGCCTTCGGGCAGGATCACCGGTATCAGCGCGTCACATCCTAGCGGCCCCTCGCACGGCAGATGATTGGTGACGAGCGTGGCCGACCGGATTCCTTTCTTGCGCATGTGGGCCGCCAGCTTCATTTCGACGTCGGACGCGCGCAGTGGAATACGGCGAGCCTTCATTTCCCGGAAGAGTTAAATGGCCTCGTCGTATCTGGCGTCTTTTCCGCTGACCTCGGCATGGGTGCGGCCGTCCGGATCGATCCACCGACCATGCGTCTTCTGCCCCGCCCCGGATGCGACAGGAGGGGGCAGTTGGGCACGGAGCTGTTCGATCCGCTCAGGCGCCGAGGGTGCCGGAGCGGGTATGTCTGCGGCGCGGCCACCGATGCTGGACAAGTAGGCTCGCACTCGGTCCTCTGCTTCGAACAGGGTGCGGCAGGCATCGTCGGCGCCATCGCGGGCTTGACCCAGCAATGTCACCGCGTCCTCAGCGTCCGGATCGCCGGAGCCAGCAACAGCCTCAGCAAGGCCACGGCTCGCCTCACCGAGGGAGTTTCCTGCTTGACTCAGCGCGCGTCGTGACTCCTCGGACCTGCCGAGGACGGCACGCAGTTGGCTGAAGACCTCGGCCAGCGTCGACACGCTGTCAGTCCGCAGGCCACTCGTAGGACAGTTCGTAGCGGTCGCCCGCCAGGATCATGTCGTTCACCTCGACCGGGATGTCGGCGTGCGCAACGCGGGTCACGGTCAGCACCGGCTGGCCGGTGTCGAGCTGAAGCAGTTGCTGTTCCTCCGGAGTCGGCATCCGACAACCGACGTGCTCGGCGAAGTGCGCCAGGTGATGGCCGGCTTCTTCGAGGCGCGCGTACAGGCCGCCCGATCCGGTGTCGTTCTCCTCGATGGCGGTTCCGCGCGTGACCGTCCTGGGCAGGCGCGATGTAGCCAGTTGAACCGCTTGGCCATCTGCCTGCATCACGCGGGTTCGGACCGTCAGTTCGGTGCCTGCCGGCACGTTCAGCAACTCGGCGATCCGATCGTCGGCGGGTTCGAACGAGATCCGCACCGACACTGACGGCGTGAAGCCACCCCCGGCCGCATCGCCGAGGAACGCACCCTTGTCCTGATCACGGGCGTCCCGCGACAGTCGACTCCTGGACAGCCGCTGCACCTGTCGGGCTCGGGCGACGAACACCCCTCTGCCGTGCTCCACGACCACCACACCCTGAGACCGGAGCAGACCGACAGCCTGCCGCACGGTCACCCGACTGATGTCGAACTCCTCGCCGAGGTCGCGCTCGGAGGGCAGCTGACTGCCCGGCGCGTAGGTGCCCTCGTCGATGCGGCGCCGAATGTCGTCGGCAACCTGCCGATACACGGGCATTCCGCTGGTCCGGTCCACCAATGCAGCGCTCCCGTCATCCGATCGTGTAGACGTCATGACGAGTGTGCCAGCGGGCCTAATCCGTTCGGTCATCCCCTCGTCCTCTCGTCTTGACCTGTCTGGCAAGGCGTGCGACTCTGACTACTGGTTAAGACGAGTTAACCAGTAGTCAGAAGAGGGGTCACAAATGAACCAAGTCACGAGCACCCAACAGCTGTTGGGTCGGCGAACCGGTCGGATCGCCGATGCCTGCGTGTCGTCGGGCCGGTAACAACGCCGAAGGCCCGGCCAGATCGGCCGGGCCTTCGGGTCACAACACAGTCAGCGGCGGGCGCGCTTCGTCTTGCGCGGCGGGGGCAACGCACCCTCCGCACGCAAGCGAGCCGCGTGCGCCGCGAGCGCGTCGACCAGGGCCGGGATCTGCGCGATCTCCGGCTGCACATCGACCCGCAGGCCGAACTCGTGTGCGGTTTCGGCCGTCTTCGGGCCGATGCACGCGACCAACGTCCTGGTGTGCGGCTTGCCCGCGATGCCAACGAGATTCCGCACGGTGGACGACGACGTGAAGCACACCGCGTCGAACCCACCGGACTTGATCATCTCGCGGGTGTCGGCGGGCGGCGGGGCGGCGCGCACGGTCCGGTAGGCCGTGACGTCGTCGATCTCCCAGCCTCGGTCGCGCAGACCGGCGGCCAGCGTCTCCGTTGCGATGTCGGCCCGTGGCAACAGGACGCGGTCCACCGGGTCCAGGATGTCGTCGTACGGCGGGAAATCGGCCAGCAGGCCCTCACTGGACTGCTCGCCGGAGGGCACCAGCTCGGGCATGATCCCGAAGGACCGCACCTTGGCCGCCGTGCCTTCGCCGACGCACGCGATCTTGACGCCGGAGAACGCCCGCGCGTCCAGGCCGAACTCGCGGAACTTCTCCCACACCGCGCGAACGGCGTTGGTGGAGGTGAACACCACCCACTGGTAGCGGCCGTCCACCAGGCCCTTCACCGAGCGCTCCATCTGCGCGGGCGAGCGCGGCGGCTCGACCGAGATCGTGGGCACCTCGACGGGGATCGCGCCGTGCGAGCGCAGCTTCTCGCTCATCTCGGCTGCCTGGTCCTTGGTGCGCGGCACCAGGACCTTCCAGCCGTACAGCGCGCGCGACTCCCACCAGGACAGCTTCGCGCGGGCGGCGGCAGCTGCGCCGACGGTCACCACGAGGTGGCCACCGAGATCACCGGCGTCCGCGGCCAACGAAGCCAGCGTGGTGTCCACGGTCCGCTGGTTGTTGCCGGTGCCGTCCGCCGTCACGGCCACGGGGGTCTGCGCCGCCATGCCGTGCTCGGTCAGGCTGGACGCCGCCTCGGCCAGGTGGCCGCCGGTGGCGTGCAGCACGAGCGTGCCCGGTGCGGCGGCCAGCGCTGCCCAGTCCAGGTCGCCGCGTACGTCAACCTCGGTGTGCACGGCACCGAGCGCGACACCCGCGTACGCGGGCACGGCGGTACCGGCGGGCACACCGGGGACCACGTCGAACGCGACGCTGGTCTTGGCGACGGCCTGCGCCTCGCGGACCACGGCGTCCAGGGTCAGCGGGTCACCGGAGACGAGCCGGACCACGGACCGGCCGGCTTTCGCCTCGGTCACCAGGTCCTTGGCCACGTCGGCCGGGTCGCCCACCGCTGGCCGGAGCTCAACAGTGGGCCCGACCAGGGCGAGCACCGTCGAGGGCACGTCCGGGTCGGTCACCACGAGCTCGGCGCGGGTGAGCAGTTCGTTGGCCCGAACGGTCAGCAGTCCGGTGTCGCCGGGACCTGAGCCCACGAAAGCAATCCGCCCAGGGGCCTTTCGTGCACGGGTCATCTGAGCACTCTCCATCAGCTATGCCTCCGGGCCGGACAACACCGCGGCCCCGAGATCGAGCAGCTCGGCCGCGACCAGCTTGCCGAGTTCGTCTGCGTTGGTCAGGTCAGAGATGGCCGATGCGCGCAACATCTCGTTGTCCGGCGTCGCCGCGACTCCGCGCAGCGACAGCATCGGGATCACGCGGTCGACACCGTCGGGACCGGTCACGAGATCGTCCACGACGTCGGCCAGCGCGCCGACAGGTGCGCTGCAGCCCGCTTCGAGCGCGGCCAGCATGGACCGCTCGGCGGTGACGGCGAGCCGGGTCGACTCGTCGTCGAGACACGACTTGAGCAGATGCTCGGTGTCCATGTCGTTGACACGGCACTCCAGGGCCAGCGCACCCTGCGCGGGTGCCGGCAACATCTGGATGGGTTCGATCACCTCGGTGATCTCGGCGAGCCTGCCGAGTCTGGCCAGGCCCGCGCGGGCCAGCACGACGGCGTCCAGCTCACCGTCGGCCACCTTGCGCAGCCGGGTGTCCACGTTGCCCCTGATGGGCACCACGACCAGCCCGAGCCCGAGCGCGTTCAGCTGGGCCGCCCTGCGCGGAGCGCCGGTGCCCACGGTGGAACCGCTGCTCAGCTCGCCGAGCGTCAGCCCGTCCCTGGCGATCAGGACGTCCCTCGGGTCCTCGCGCACCGGCACCGCTGCCAGCACCAGCCGGGGATCCGGGGCGGTCGGCAGGTCCTTGTAGGAGTGCACGGCCACGTCGATGTCACCGTTGGCCAGCGCGTCCCGCAGCGCCGACGTGAACACGCCGATGCCGATGTTCGGGATCGGCGCCGAGGACCGGTCGCCGGGCGTCGTCACGGTGATGATCTCCACCGTGGCGCCCGCCGCCGTCAGCGCATCGGCCATCAACTGGGTCTGTGCCAGCGCCAATGCGCTGCCCCGAGTGCCGATTCGCACTATTTCCTTCACCTGTTGTCACCATCCGCACGGGTGTCATGGGCATCGCCCTGGACCGCGTGCGGCGTGCTCAGCCGTGCCGCTGCCTGCGGGTCGAGGGCGAACAGTTCACGTAGCGCGTCCGCGTAGCTGGCACCGTTCGGGTCGGAGGCGAGCTGCTTGACCCGCACCGTCGGCGTGTGCAGCAGCTTGTCCACCACCCTGCGCACGGTCTTGGCCAGCTCGCCCCGCACCGTCTCGTCGAGCTCCGGCAACCGGGAGTCCAGCCGGAGCAGTTCGGCGTCCACCATCTCGGCGGCTCGCCTGCGCAGCGCAGTCACCGTCGGGGTCACCGCGGCGGAACGCTGGGCGGTCAGGTAGCCGCGCATTTCCTCGGCCAGGATCTCGCCGGCCACACCGGCGTGTCGACCGCTCGGCGTGCCGGCCAGCCGTTGTCCCAGGGTCTCCAGGTCGACCATGGTCACGCCGGGCAGTTCGGCGACGTCGGCCTCGACGTCCCTGGGCAGCCCGAGGTCACACACCACCAGCGGCCGACCCGGCGCACGGCCGGCCAGGCCGGCACGCACCAGGTCGGTGGACACCACGATGTCGGTCGCTCCGGTGCAGCTGACCAGGAGATCGGCCACCGCGATCCGGTCGGCCAGGTCGGTCAGGCCCGTCGCGCTGCTGGCCACGCCATCGGCGGCCAGCGAGCCGGCCAGTCGGGCGCCGTTGGCCGGGGTGCGGTTGGCGATGACCACCTCACCGATGCCGGCCCTGCGCAGCGCGGCCGCGGCCAGCCCACCCATCGAGCCGGCGCCGACCACCAGTGCCCTGCGGCCGGCCAGGCCACCGAGCACGGCGTCCGCGTCGTCCAGTGCCACGCCGACCACCGAGGCGGCCACGTGGTCGATGTCAGTCTCGGCGTGCACCCGCTTGCCGACCCGCAGCGCCTGCTGGACCAGTTCGTGCAGCGCGCGACCCACCGTGCCGGCCGCGTCGGCGGCGGCGTAGGCGGTGCGCAGCTGACCGAGGATCTGGGCCTCGCCGACCACCATCGAGTCCAGGCCGGCGGCCACCGAGAACAGGTGCTCGACGGCCGCGGCCGCGTAGTGCACGTACAGGCTGCGGCCCAGGTCGGTGGCGTCCGTGCCGGCGTGCCTGGAGAGCACCTTGGTCAGGTCGGACACGCCGCCGTGGAACGTCTCCACGACCGCGTAGACCTCGACCCGGTTGCAGGTGGACAGCAGCACGGCCTCGGTGACGTCCGGGCAGCGCAGGATCTCGTCCAGGATCTTGCCGAGGTCCGCGGTACCAACCGAGGCGCGTTCCAGCTCGCGCACCCCAGCGGTGCGATGCGACATACCGACGGCGAGCACGTTCACCGTGGGATCACCACCCCGTCCACGCTCGATACCTCCGCCGTGTTGTCCACCTCAGCCGCGCTGGCCTCGTCGGCCCGCCGCGCAACGTGGAACGAGAGGATCTGCATCTCGACCGCAAGATCCACTTTGCGCACCTCCACGTCGTCCGGCACCTGCAGGACGACGGGGGCGAAGTTCAGAATGCATCGGACGCCCGCGGATACCAAACGGTCACAGACGGCCTGGGCTGCCGGCGGCGGCGTGGCGATGACCCCGATGGACACCTCGCGGTCCGCGCAGACGGTGCCGATCTCCTCGATGTGGTTCACCGGGATTCCGCCTACGGGTATGCCCATCAGGTCTTCGTCGACGTCGAACAACGCGACCACAGGGAACCCCCGGCTGGGAAACCCGCCGTAGTTGGCGAGCGCGTGACCAAGATTACCTATTCCGACCACCGCGACGGAATGGTTCCGGGTCAGTCCGAGAATCCGTTCGATCTCCTCGATGAGGACCGAGACCTCGTAGCCGACGCCCCGGGTGCCGTAGGAGCCGACGTAGGACAGGTCCTTGCGCAGCTTGGCGGAGTTCACGCCGGACGCGGCGGACAGCTCCTCGCTGGAGATCCCGCCGACGCCCTGCTCGGCCATGCCGGAAAGTACTCGCAGGTAGACGGCGAGCCTGGCGACCGCTGCCTCGGGGATCGCCCTGGCGCGTTCGCGCACGTCACGACCGCCGGAAGTACTGCCGTTCGGCGCTCCGGTGCCGTTGACACTGCCGTTCACCCGAACCGCTGGGATCGGTTCGGTCACGGCGTCGGCCGGGCTGTTGGGCGTGCCGTCACGCCCTCGGCCTCGTTGCACCGCCACGCTCGATCTCCTCCGCCGGCCGTCATCAGGGTCAGCCGCCTCCGGCCGCGCGGCACCTCATGACGAGCCTGCTGCGCTGACCTGTACCGCCGACGGCGTGACCCCACCACGGTATCCATTTGTGAACGCAGGCACAAAGTCGCCGGTTAGCAGCTCACTGCACGTTGAACTGGACCGAGGGGTAGCCGGTCGCGCCGTTCGGGATCGGGTCGGCCTGGGCGGACGTCTGCGTGTAGCCCGTGTCGTCGGTGGCCCTGGACTCCACGGTGTGCTGGCCACGCTTCAACGACGGCAGGAAGATCCGCCACATCCGCCACGCGTTCTTCGTGACCTCGGTGGTCAGCTGGGCTTCCTGCCACTGACCACCGTCCACCCGGACCTCGACCTTGTCGATGCCCTTCGTCTGCGCCCACGCGATGCCCGCGACCACGACGTTGCCCGCGTCCACCTTGGCGAACGAGGCAGGCACGTCGATCCGCGACTCGGTCTTCACCGGGGCCTGCTGCGAGTACCCACGCGGCACCCAGTAGCCCTGCCGGGCGGCGAACGTCGTCAGCTCCATGTCGACGACCCACTTGGTGGCGGACACGTAGCCGTACAGGCCGGGCACCACCATCCGGGCCGGGAAGCCGTGCTCCACGGGCAGCGGCTGGCCGTTCATGCCGATCGCCAGCAGTGCGCCACGGTCGTCGGTGAGGGCGTCGATCGGGGTGCCCGCCGTGTAGCCGTCGACGCTGGTGGACAGCAGTTGGTCGGCGCCGGGGTGCACGCCGGCCTCGGCCAGCAGGTCCTTCAGCAGTACGCCCTCGAAGCGCTGGGTGGAGATGTACGGCCCGCCGACCGGGTTGGACACGCAGCACAGCGTCACGATCTGCTCGGTCAGCTTCCGCCTGCGGATCTGCTCGTAGTCGAAGGTGAGTTCCCGGTCCACCATGCCGTGGATGTGCAGCGACCAGTCCTGGGTGCGCAGTTGCGGCACGGTGAGCGCGGTGTCCACCCGGTAGAAGTTGGTCGGGTCGGTGAGGAACGTGGGCGTCCCGTTCCTGGCGAAGTCGGCACCCGGCGGTATCGGCGCCCTCTTCGTCGGGACCAGCGTGCCGACGGCGGAGCGGGAGCCCTCGACGTTGTGCTCGTTGGTCTGGATCTCGCCGATCACACCGGCCACGCTCGCGCCGACCGCGACACCGACGGTGCCGACCAGGAACCGGCGCCTGCTGCCGCCGGACGGGTCGTCGTACACGGGGTGTTTCGGCTTGCCGTCCGGCTGGATCTGGCGGGTGACGATCCATTCCATGGCCAGCCGGTGCAACAGCCGGAACACCAGCGCGCCCGCCACCAGGCTGACCACCGGCGCCAACACGCCGAGTTGACCGAGGTCGCTGCGGCCGAGCACCGCGACGACGGCGATGACGCCCAGCACCACGGCGAACACCGTGCCGGGCACCGCGTTGCGCCGGGAGACCACACCGGCCAGCGCGCCGAGGATGACCAGCACGACACCCATCGAGGACAGCAGCACCAGCTTGTCGTTGGTGCCGAAGTTGCTGACCGCGAACTCCTTCAGCCAACCGGGGGTGGCGTTGACGAAGGCGTCACCGACGGCCAGGTAGGGCGACGCGTCCGTGCCGACGAAACCCGCCATGAACTGGCCGGACGCCACCGCGGCCCCGATGCTGAGGATGCCGACAAGGGCACCCATCGGCCACGGCAGGGTCGGTAGGTCGGATCGGGTCCTCGTTCGCATGCTCACGCCCCCCATTCGACGCCTCCGCCGGTGGCGGTTGCGTCGAAAACTGATCGTGCGGCGGATTCCGTAAGCAGCCGGTAATGGTCACAGTCGAAGATCTGTGGACGCGGGTCAGGGCGCCTTCGCCAGGGCACGGCGGAAACGGGGTTCCTCGACCTCACCGTAACCGTGTTGGGCGCCGTCGATCATGATCACCGGAACCATGTCCCCGTACTCGGCCTGCAGCTCCCGGTCGCCGTCCACGTCAACGGCCGACCACGACACCGCCAGCTCGTTACAGATCCTGGCCACGTCCGCCTCCGCCTGCTCGCAGAGGTGGCAGCCCACCCTGGTCAACACCGTCACCTGATGCGTCACGTCAGGAATTCAACCGCAGGAACGCCCGGGCCAGCTTGCCGGTCGGCGAGTGCGGCAACGTCTCGACGAAGGCCACGCTGGTCGGCACCTTGAACTTGGCCAGCAGGGTCGCGCAGTGGTCGATCACCTGCTGCTCGGTCAAGTCGGCACCCGGCTCGGCGATCACCACGGCCTTCACGGTCTCGCCGGTGCGGTCGTCCGGCATGCCGACAGCAGCCGCCTCGGCGACGCCGGCCAGCTGGTCCAGCACGTGTTCCACCTCGTGCGGGTACACGTTGAACCCGTTCACGATGATCAGGTCGTTGGCCCGGTCCACCAGGTGCAGATCGCCGTCCGCGTCCAGGTAGCCGATGTCCCCGGTGCGGAACCAGCCGTGCTCGTCGGGGCCGTGGGCGCCGTCCGGCCAGTAGCCGCTGAACAGGTTCGGGCCGGCCACCGCGATCAGTCCGGTGCCGCCGGTCTCGTCGCCGAGGCCGTCGTCCGGGTCGTCGGGATCGGCCTCCGGCAGCGGGTCGCCGTCGCTGTCCACGATGCGCAGCTCGACACCGGGCAGCGGGCGGCCCACCGAGCCGGGCTTGGCGTAGCCGGTGGCCAGCGTCGATGTGAGCACCGGGGCGGTCTCGGTCAGCCCGTAGCCCTCGAACACCGCGAGGCCGGTGACGCGCTGGACGCCGGCCAGCACCGCCGGGTCGAGCGGCGCGGCGCCGGAGGTGCACAGCCGGAGCGTGGCCAGGGCCGTGTGCAGCCGTTCGTCCGGCGCGGTGAGCAGCGCGGAGTACATCGGCGGCACGCCGACCACCGTGGTCACCCGGTGCGTCTCGATGGCGGTGAGGGCGTCGTCGACGCCGAACTTCGGCAGCAGCACGGCGGTCGCGCCGGCGGCGGCGACCTGGAGCAGGCCGGGGCCCAGCCCGTAGACGTGGGAGAGCGGGAGCGACAGCAGCACCCTGTCGTTCGCGGTGACCGGCGCCGGCCGCAGTGCGGCGCACTGGGCCACGTTGGCCAGCAGCGCGCGGTGCGACAGCAGCACGCCACGCGGCCGGCCGGACGTGCCTGAGGTGTAGCAGAGCACGGCGATGTCCTCGCCACCCGCGGTCGACTCCGTCGGCGCGACCCCGTTCGGGGGACCCACGTTCGTGGCATCCGCTTCCGGCGCCAGCATCGTGGTGACCTCGACGCCCGCGACCGGTTCGCCGACGACGACGCTGGCCTGGCAGTCCGCCAGCAGGTCGACCACGGCAGCGGCCGGCAGGTCGGTGTTCAGCGGTACCAGTACGCCACCGGCCCGGAGCACGCCGAACACCGCGAGGCAGTACTCGATGCCGGTCGGCATCCGCACCATGACCCGGTCGCCGGGTCGCATACCCGCCTCGACCAGGCGCGCGGCGTGCCTGTTCACCTCGGCGTCGACGTCCGCCCACGTCAGCGTGCGGCCGGTGACGGCGTCGATCAGCGCGGTGCGGCCGGGCCCGGAGTGGGCGGCAGCGGCGACGAGATCGGCCACGTTTCGGGTCAGGTCGACGTCCGGCAACGCAGGCACCTCGGCAGCCGTCCCTCGTTCGGGTGATACGCCGGTCATCGTCGCCCTCCGAATAGCCAGGGGTGGGACACCACTTCACACCAGTCCACGCAGTGTGTCAGGTATCACTCGTGTCACGCGTCAGGGTGAGGCTGGAAGCCCATTCGGAACGACTGAAACTACTCACCGGTAGGAACAGCAAGTATGCTGTGTCAGCCTCGGGCGGGTTGACGGACCCGCCATGGGGGACCCACAGGGAGCGGCATGACCAGGGCGGCCAGCACCAGTCGATCCGGCCAGCGGGGCCGGACGGACGGGCAGGCCATGTTCAGGGCGGTTGCCGGCCGGTCAAGGCGACCCGGAAGGATCGCGGGCGGCGCGGGCAGGTATGCGGACGCGGGTGGGGACACGAACGGGGACACGGTGGCCAGCGATACACGCGGCGGTGACCAGACCTCGGTCGCCGACGCCGTCAGCGCTGGTCCGGCCGCCGGCACCTCCACCGTGGAGCCCGTAGACAAGGGTGAGACCTGGGCTCTCGTCGAGGCCGCCCAGGCAGGCGACGCCGGGGCCTTCGGGCAGCTGTACGACCAGTACGTCGACTCCGTGTTCCGATACGTTCTCTTTCGGGTCGGTGACCGCACGCTCGCCGAGGACGTCACCAGCGAGACGTTCCTGCGGGCCTTCCGGCGGATCGGCTCGCTGAGCTACCAGGGCCGGGACGTCGGCGCGTGGTTCGTCACCATCGCCAGGAACATCGTGCTCGACCACGTGAAGTCCAGCCGGTTCCGGCTGGAGGTGGCCACGGCCGACCCGGACGACGCGAACAACACACAGGTCGGTCCGGAACACCAGGTGATCACCCGGCTGACCCACGACGAACTGCTGCGCTGCGTCGCACAGCTCGGCGATGACCAGCGGGAATGCATCGTGCTGCGGTTCCTGCAGGGCTTGTCGGTGGCCGAGACGGCCGTGATCATGGAACGCAACGACGGTGCCATCAAGGCCTTGCAACACCGCGCGGTGCGCAGACTGGCCCAGTTGCTCCCGGCCGAACTGCGTTGAGGGAGCATTGGTCGGGTGCCGTATCTGTTAACCAGTCCGCTCGTTGCCCTGTCGACGCACATTGACGGAGCGGAGCGGTGAGTTCAGGGAAGACGCCTTGGTGGCGGCACCGAAAGCGCGAGCGATTCGCACGCGCCGTCGACTCGTTGCCCGAAGCCGGCCAGCCGTACGACCCCAAGGTGGCGGGCGAACTGGCCGTCGTGGTGATGCTCCGGCGCGGCGCCGACGCCACCGCTCCGGACGACGCGGCCAGGGCACGCATGCGTGCCAAGGTCCTGGGGCAGTTGGCCGAACAGTCCCCAGCGCCGGCGACTCGCCCCTCCCCGGTCCCCAGAACGCCCAGCAGGCCACCGAAACCGAGCGGATCCACCAGGCCCGGCCGAGGCCGGGTGACCGGTACCCGGGGGCGCCTGGCGATCGCGCTGGGCGCCGCGTTCTGCCTGGTCGTGGCGCTGTCCGGGATGACCCTCCTGCTGTCCCGGCACGCCCTGCCCGGCGACGCGCTGTACGGCGTGCGACGCACTGTCGAGTCCGCGAGCCTCGGGTTGACCAGTGGCGACAACGGCAAGGGCGTCAAACACCTCGAGTACGCGGCCGACCGGATCGGCGACATCGAAACGCTCGCCGCCCGCTTCCCCGATCCGGCGGACAGTCCGGTCGGCGACTATCTCACCGCGTTCGCCGACTTCGACGCCGACGCCAGGGCCGGCACCGCCGACCTGACCAGCTACGCCACCGACCACGGTGACGACGTGCTGACCACGCTGCGCACCTGGGCGACCCAGCAGGCCGACCGGATCACGCAGGTCGAACCCCGGCTGCCGGAGGCGGCCAGTGCCAGGGCGGCGCGCAGCGTGACCCTGATCGACCGGATCATCCAGCGGGCGAACGCCATCGCGGCCCGCGACTCCTGCTACACGATCACCTCGGGCGGCACCGACGATCTCGGTGTGCTGCCGGCGACCGGCCGGTGCGACACGGCGCCCGACGCCGGCGCCAGCAACCCTGTCCCGTCGCCGGCGGCGGGCAGCACGGCGTTCGGCCAGGCACCGACGGTAACCGACGTCCCGCCGCCCGGCGGCACCCGCAACGCGGTCCAGCCGACCGGGACGACCAACTTTCCGACACCGCCGCCGGTGCTCGCGCCGCCGATCCTGGGCACCGCACCTGCCACGGTCGAGCCCACCACGACCGCGCCGGCCGGTACCGTGACGATCCCGCTGCCACTGCCGGTGCTGCACCTGCCACCGCTGCTACCAGGCCTGCCGGGCATAAGAATCGGACAGTAATCGGGTCGTCACCTGTGCCGCCCCGATGGGCCAACCGGAAGCATCTAGGCTGGACGGGTCCTTCAGCGAACTACCAGGAGGCGCTCGAGGTGCCCCGACGGGAGAACGGCACGCGCGACGGCGGGATCAGGGCGACTGAGCGTGACCATCTTGCCGAACTGGCCGGGCAGGCATCGGCCGATGCCGCGATCGCATCGGCGGGTACCGCACGCCCGACATCGCTGTCCGCGCCGACCGATCTGACCGCGGCAGCATTCTTCGACGTCGACAACACGATGATGGTCGGCGCCTCGATCTTCCACTTCGCGCGGGGCCTGGCGGCGCGCAAGTACTTCAGCACGGCGGATCTGGCCGGTTT
>DASXYT010000206.1:0-16801 GCA_036502345.1 Pseudonocardiaceae bacterium
CGGCTCGACCCGGCGCCACTCCTCGTCGCCGACCCGGTAGGTCCGCTCGGCGCCGCTGCGCAGCGGATTGCCTGCCGCGTCGAGGAAACCGGTGTCCACCTCCAGCCGGATCGACGTCCCGACCAGCAGCGGGTAGCCGACCTCCTGGTGACCGATCAGGCCACGCTTGATCCGCGCGGGATCCAGCAGCACCGTGAGCCTGCGCCTGCTCGGGTCCCACAACTCGTGTTCGGTGGGCAGTAGCGCCCCGGGCAGCGCGTCGCCGGCCAGCCGGACGTGTGCGGCCGCGTGGCCCTCGCTCATCGGCGCGGAGAACCACACGTAGTACCGCAACAGGTTCAGGGGCACGTCGGCGGCCGACGGGTAGATCGCCAGCACCTCGGTGGTCGCCGCCGGTGTCGGCCGCTGCCGGACCAGGTCGGCCACGACGGCGCCGTCGACGGTCACGGAGTAGGTCGTGCCGTCGAGGAACGCGAAGCGCGGCACGAAACACAGGTCGGCGCCGTCCCGGACGAGCCGTCCTGCGGTGGCCGGCAGGTCGTCGAGGGCCGCCGCCGGGCGCACCCGCACATCAGCCCCGGCCGGTACGCCGGCCAGTCGGACACAGTCCTGACCGGCGTACCGCGACCACGACACATCACTCACGGGCGGCTACAGGTCCGCCGTCTTCAGCGAGCGCAGGTGCTGACCGGCGTCGTCGGCCTGCAGGGCCAGCACGTAGCCACCGTTGAGATTGGCCAGCCGGGTCACCCCCTGCAGGTCCTCCTTGTGCCTCGGCACGCCGATCGGCTGGGTGGGCTCGGTCAGCGGCTCCTGCGACTCGATGTCGCTGCAGGCGATCTTGATCAGACCGTGCGAGGTGTTGGCCACCAACAGGTGTTCCTCGCCGTCCTGCACGAACGACACCATGTCCAGCGGCTGGTTCACGGCGCCCAGTTCGGCGACCGTGCGGCCCACCGTCTTCGTGCCGGGCTGGAGGTCGGTCAGCGGGAAGTGCACCACCGGCGTGCAGGTGTAGCTGGCCAGAATGGCATTGCCGCCGTCATAGGGGACGAATGTGCGAATCGGCGCCTCGGTCTCCCATTTGCCGTGCGACACATGGAAGATCTCAAGATTGTTGGCTGCGGTGTCGCTGCCGTCGGTGAACGGGAACGGAATTCGCCGCAGCTTCGAGGTGAACTCCTCGTTGGACAGGCCCGCCACGAACAGCGAACCGGCCACGTAGGCCATGTCGGTGACCGTCGACGTGCGGATCGGCGAGCGCAGGATGCGGATCGTGCGACCTTCGCCGAAGGTCAACTCCTCGCCCTCGTCGCCCTGCGGGAGCGTGATGTCGACCCGCTCGTCCTCCGGCGACGGCGCGTCCGTGATGGCCACCGAGGCGAGCGGCACGTTGTCCAGCGACACGTCCGCGATAGCACCGTCGACACTGTTGATCCGCACCAGAACCGCCTGGCCGGCATCGCCGCGCCCGCGCTGGACCGACAGGTACACGTTGTGCGATTCGGGATGCACCGCCATGTCCCGGATGGCGATGTCGCTCGCGGCGCAACCGAGGAACGAGCCGACCTTCGCGTCGACTCCTGCCAGGTCGAACGGCTCGGCGCCGGCTGCCGGGCCGGGGTCGGCGACGTCGACGGCGAACACGGTCGCCGAGACATTGTCGGCCAGGAACAGGATTCCGTCCGGCCCGAACGTGATGGGGCCGGCCGACCGGATATCCGCCTTGCCGACCCGCAACCCGTACTCGCCCATGCGATCGCCTCCTGATGCCCGAACACAAATGGTTTCGGACCCATCATGCCCTCGTCGACGAGATGGGTGCTCAGGGCTTGCGAGCGACTGCGCCGTAACCGAGTTCGTCGGCGTGCCCGCTGCCGCCACCCGGCGGCGGCGGTTCCTGGTCGGAGGGGTGCCATTCGGCCAATGGGCTGACGCCCGGCGGAACCAGGTCCCACCCGGTCAGCAGCGCACCGAACTCGGCAGCCGAGCGAGGAATCAACGGCGTGCTGCCGTTGCGGTAGAGAGCGGCGAAGCCCTCCATCTCGGCAGGGTGCCGGTCCGCCGTGACGGAGGACACGATGATGTGGCTGCCCGACGCGACGGCGTTCCGGTAGCGGCCGATCAGCCCGACCGGGTTCTGGTCATCGGGGATGAAGTGGACGAGTGCCAGCATCAGGATCGCGATCGGCTGGTCGAAGTCGAGCAGTGCGCGGGTGGGGGCCGCGGTCAGAATCTCCTCAGGAGAGCGGGCGTCCGCGCGCACGACGGTGGCGTTCGGGTTGTCCTGCAGGATCATCTCGCTGTGCGCGACGGCGACGGCCTCGTTGTCCACGTAGACGACCCGGGCGTCCGGCGCGGCGGCCTGCGCGATCTCGTGCGTGTGGCCGACCGTGGGGATGCCGGAGCCGATGTCCAGGAACTGCCGGACACCCTGGTCGACGCAGTAGCGAACGGCTCTGCGCAGGAACAGGCGATTGAGCCAGGACAGCGCCCGCACGTCCGGCATGACCGCGATCGCCTTCTTGGCGAACTCCCGGTCGATGGCGAAGTTGTGCGCGCCGCCGAGGTAGTAGTCGTAGATGCGGGCCACGTTCGGGCTCGACAGGTCGACGTCCTCGGGTACCCAGTCGTCGTTCGCCACGTCACATCCTCGCGGTCGTCCGATGTTCCGGCGGAGTCTAGCGGCGTGATCACAGCGCGCACTTGAGCATGCCCCGGGGGAACGTTCTAGCGTGCTCCACGTGGCCGAGAACGAGACGAACGAGCTGCTCACGGTCGGTCTGCTCGCCGTGCGCAGTGGGCTGACGGCCAAGGCGCTGCGGCACTACGACCGGATCGGCCTGCTGCGCCCGGTGAGTGTCGACGAGGACACCGGGTACCGGCGCTACCACCCGGACCAGATACCGCAGGCCCGCCTGGTGTCGCTGCTGCGCTCGGTCGAGCTGCCGCTGGACCAGGTCGCCGAGGGCATCGCGGCCTGGCGGGTCGGTGACACCGAGACACTGGACGCGCTGCTGCACCAGCAGCGGCGGTTGCTGGACGCCAGGATCACCCGGCTGCGCGGTGCGCTGCACCGGCTGGACCACCTGATCATCGAAGGGATCGACACGATCATGACCGACCAGGACACCGCCAAGGTCACGACCAGCAGTCCGCCGGGCACCGGCACGGTGACCGACGAACGGACGCTGGCCGCGCAACTGTTCAACGAGACGTGGCGGCTGCTGGAGAAGGAGAACCGAACTCGGGACGACGACGACCGGATGATCCACACCGCGCACGCGTCCCGCTACCACTGGGGCCAGGGGCCGACCGCCACACCGGCCAACATGGCCAGGGGTGAATGGCAGGTCTCCCGGGTCTACGCGGTGCTCGGCCGGGCCGAGCCCGCCATCCACCACGCCCGGCGCGTGGTCGACATCTGCACCGAGAACGGCATCGGCGACTGGGATCTCGCGTTCAGCTACGAGGCCTTGGCCAGGGCGTATGCCGTCGCGGGCGATGCCGAGGCGGCGCGGAACTGGACCGACAAGGCACTGGCTGCCGCCGAGTTGATCACCGGCGACGTGGACCGCGATCTGGTGCTGGCCGACCTGGAAACTATTCCCGGGCAGTCCAGATACTGGTGACCCGCTGTTGATCTCTGGAATGCGGCTACGGTGATTCGTAGAGCGGCAAACACTGCGTGAGAGCATTCGGAGGCATCGTGAGCACCGACCAATTCACCGAGCAGTGGCAGGACTGGAAGCGCAACCGGGAGCAGGACCTCGCCGAGCCGTACGGCTGGCTGGCGCTGGTCTCGCTGGACTGGCTGACCGACCAGCCGACGCAGTACCCGGGGCTGCCCGGCCTGTGGTGGCAGGACAGCGAAGCCGCGTTCGTGGACCCGCAGGGCGCGGACATCACCCATGAAGGTGAACCGGTCACCGGTGTGCACCGCTTCGAGCTGATCAACAGCGGTCCGGGCACCCGCGTGGTGGCCGGTGACCTGGAGGTCGAGGTGGCGAGGCGGTCCGGCTACCTGATCCGGGTGCACGACCCGAAAGCCCCTGTGCTGCAGGAGTTCCATGGTGTGCCGGCGTACGAGCCGGACCCGGCGTGGGTGCTCCGTGGCACGTTCGAGCCGTTCGACGAGCCGCAGGCCACCACGGTCGGCGCTGTCGTGCCCGGCCTGAACCACGTCTACCAGGCACCCGGGATCGTGCGCTTCGACCATGCCGGCAAGTCGCACACTCTCACGGCGTTCAACGGCAAAGCCGCAGGTGGGCTGAACATCCTGTTCACCGACGCGACCAGCGGCGTCACGACATATCCGGCGAACCGGTCGATCGGCGTCGCCGAGATCGCCGACGACGGCTCGGTCGTGCTCGACTTCAACCGTGCGGTGAACCTGCCGTGCGCCTTCACCGACTACGCGACGTGCCCGCTGCCGCCGGCCGGCAACAACCTGCCGTTCGCTGTCGAGGCTGGTGAGCGGCTGCCCTACGAGCGGGAGCACTGACGCGAGGACGTAATCTTGGTTCCATGGTCGACATTGCCGATTGGATCCGGGCGCTACGTGGCTCGCAGGACAGGTTCGCCTCGCTCGTCGCACCGCTGGAGGGCGACGCGGTGACCGGCCCGTCGTACGCGAGCGAATGGACGATTGCCCAGGTGGCGTCCCACCTGGGCAGTCAAGCCGTGATCTTCGCGAAGTTCCTGGACGCCGGCATGTCCGGTGGGGACGCTCCCGGCTTGGAGGACTTCAAGCCGATCTGGGCGGAATGGGACAACAAGACGCCGCAGGCGCAGGTAACCGACAGCGTGCGGGCGAACGAGGAACTGACGGCCCGCATCGAGGGCCTGTCCGACGAGGAGCGAGCCAAGTTCCGGCTGTCGCTGTTCGGCACGGACCTGGACCTGGTCGGGCTGGCCGGAATGCGCTTGGGCGAGCACGCCATGCACACCTGGGACATCGCCGTGGCGGTGGACCCCGGCGCGACTCTGGACGCCGACGCGGTGGACCTGCTGGTGGACGCGCTGCCCACGATGGCGGCGAGGATCGGCAAGCCGGCCGAGAACGGGCAGCCCGTAGCGGTGGAAACCACGACGCCGCAACGGAATTTCGTGCTGACCACCGGCCCGGAGGTAACGCTCACGGACGGCGCTGGAGCCGAACCGGCCGAGTTGAACCTGCCGGCAGAGGCGTTCGTCAGGCTCGTCTACGGCCGCATGGACCCGGACCACACCCCGATCAAGCAAGCGCCGGTACTGGACCAGTTGCGCAAGGTCTTCTCCGGCTTCTAGATCAGCCCGCTGGCGAAGGCGACCCGGCCGGCGAAGGCGAGACGAAGATCAGCCGGTCCTCCCCCAGCATCCCGATCCCAAGCGCCGCAACCGTAAGAAATGGCGGATCGGGGTGCTGGGGAAGCCCGAACAAAAGAACGAGACGGGCAAGGATCAGCGCGAACAGCGAGCTGAACTTGGCCGCCCTCAAGACCCGCCGAGCGATGATCAACCAGCGTCAGTCCCACGTTCACTCAACCAGGTGACCAGGAGTTCCCGTCGGGTTGGCATGCTGCCAGCCACACGGCAGCAGACTGGTCGCTGTAGCCGGGCCGACCATTGATGTCCGCCCCTCGCCCGAGCAAGTACTCAGCCACCCGGCGCTGCCCACCGTGACACGCCTGCCAGAACGCCTCGGTGAGGGCGTCCGGGTCGTCACTGCACAACTCCTGGACCCGACCCAGCATGCCCAGCGCCGCCGCATGCCACAGCTTGGTCACCACAGCACCATGCGCCACCAACAGCCGCGCGACATGCCAGCACCCGTAGCCCACCGCGTTGTCCAGCGGCGACCCGATCGACCCGCCCGGCGCCTCGACGTCGGCACCGGCCGCGACCAGCACCTCGGCCACGTCGGCGTCGTCGCTGCTGGTCGCCCAGTGCAGCGGAGTCTCCGGTGTCGGGCCACCTGTGGTGCGCACGTTCGGGTCGGCACCGGCGGCCAGCAGTAGCCCGACCACCTCGGGGCCGTTCGGGAAGTACCCGGGCCAGTCGGTGGCCAGGTGCAGGGCGGTCAGCGTGCCCTTGCGCCTGCTGATCCGGACCGACGCCAGGTCGGGTCGCTCCGCCAACAGGCTGCTCAGCGCGTCGAGATCACCCGAACGAACCGCCCCGAGCAGGGTCAACGCTGGTGCATCACCGATCGCCATGGTCACAGGGTGGATTGTGCCGGGTTGATACGCCCCGCGGCGGGGTATCCGACTCAACACATCGGTGGGTACGCCGGTGGACGCGGATGAGCGGAGACGGGCAATGACTGTCAATCCGGCACAACGGGGCACCCGGCTCAACGCCGGCAGGCTGTGGGCCGGCGGCGGCGCGACAGCGGTGGTGGCCGCACTCGCCGCGCTCGTCGGCATCCTGATCGCCAGAGGGTTGGCGCACGTCGCGATTCTCGCGCCGAAGGGCGCGGGCACCTGGGGCAGCGCGAGCAGCACGGTGTACGTGATCCTGTCCGCTGTCGCCGCGCTGATCGCGACGGGGCTGCTGCACTTCCTGCTGCAAACCACACCGAGGGCCACCCAGTTCTTCGGGTGGATCATGGGGTTGCTGATCGTCGTCGCGATGGTGATCCCGCTGAGCCTGGTGACCGACACCGACGACAAGGTCGCCACCGCGCTGCTGAACCTGTTGATCGGCCTTGCCATCACGATCCCGCTGCACAATGTCGCGCTCATGGTCCGGCAGCGTGGCGTCGTCGAGACGGACTACGTGGAGCCGCAGGCTCAGCCGCCAATGCCTCCAACACAGCGTTGGAACGGCTGAGAAACCCCGGTCCGGTCGTCTGGCTCCTCGCCTTGCCCGGCGGCCGGACCTGCGGGTCGCACCGCGCTATCGGCCCGCGACCTCGGCGAGTTTGGCCCTCGCCTCCCGCATCTGGGCCTCCACTTGCCGCACCTCATCCTGAATCACCGAGATCTGGTTCTCCAGGATCAACGGGACCCCGATGCCGCCGTAGCGGGCCTTGTCGATCTCCAGTCGATTCAACGACCCATAGTGAATGTTGAGTTGGGCGCTCAGCCCCTCCACCCTGGTCCGCAGCGCCTTCAACTCGACCTGACGGTCGTCCCACACCTCGTCCTTGATCAGTTCGACGGCGTTTCTGCTGGCACCGAGCGCATTGCTCTCGTCCTGGATCCGCTCCACGTCACCGAGGTTCTCCGGCTGCTCGGCCAAGACGTCGTTGGCCGTCGCCAGGTTGGCCAGTACCTCCTGCACAGCCGCACTGAGCTCTGGGCGACCAGCCGCCACCAGCGCCTCGTCGAGCGCCTGCGCCGCGTGGAACAGGCGCCTCGTCTGACCGGCTGAGGCAGCCAGCGACGTCGCACGCTGGTAGTAGACGGCGAGATCGTCCGCTTTCATCGGCCACTGGGTCCGCAGATGCACGCTGGCCTCGGTTATCCCGGTGTCACTGGACAGATGGGCCGCGATCGTCTCCACCATGGCATTGGCCGCCCGGTGGAACGGGAACCCGCCGGTACCGGTACCCAACGCGGGAAAGCCGACAGTTCGGACACCTAATGTGTCAGCAAGCTCAAGCGCCCGGCGCGTCACTTCCTCGATGACGGTCTCATCCGGATAGTTCGCACTATTCAGATCAATTGTGGTGGCATGAAAAATGTACTTCGCGGGCAGCTCACCCGCGGTGGTGACAACTACCTCACCATGCTTGAGCGGTAGGAGTTTTCTCGCATGCTTCGCGATCGCACCGCCACCAGCGCGCGACAACGCCCTGGACACCCCGCCGCCCATGGTGAGGTAGTTGTCGTCCGAGCTGACCAGGGCCTCCGCTGTCGACTCGGTCAGATCGCCGTAACCAACATGAAAGCTTGCCTTGCCGAGGCGGTAGGAACTCCACAACGCACCGCGGCTCTGGTCAGGATTCATTGTCGTGTCCCGTGCCGAGTTGGCGATGTATCTCCGCGATCTTCGCGCGCAGGTCGGTGAGTTGGCCCAGCACGTGCACCGGAGGGAATCCGCCGTACTGCGCTTCCTGCATCTCGAGAGCCATTACGTTGCGCCGATGGATCTCCAGCAGCGCGCGCAGATGTTCCTTGGCGGCCGATCGGCCGCCGACAGCCGGAGAAAGCCAGGGCCAGACCGACACCAGGACTTCGCTGGGTATCGCATAGCCGGTCCTGGGGTCTGTGCCGTCGGCGCGGGCACGGTCTTTGGCGGCCACGATACCGACCACGGTTTCCGAATCGACATCCCACACCGGAGAGCCGGAGAAGCCTGCTTCGAGGGAGTAGCCGAGCGCCGATTCCGCCTGCAACTGGAGGAAGTCCCTGCCTGCGGGGCCGACAACGACGCCCGTGGCCAGGACGCCGTCGCGTTCGTGGCCACGCGGATAGCCGTGGACGCGGAACCGGTGGCTCGACACACCGGAGTAGGTGGTGCCGAAGCAGGCGGCACGGGCATCCGTCGGGACAGCATCCGCGTCGATCGACAACATCGCCATGTCGCCGGTCGGTTGCCAGCCGCCTGCCGCGACGGCTGCCTCGATCAGGTGGGCCTGCTCGGCGTACTGGAAATCGATGTACACGGAGGTGGTCGGCTGGGTGAGCGAATCCGCGACGACATGCGCGCAGGTGAGCACGTGACCGCCACCGCAGTGGACACCGGCCCCGACCGGCAGTCCTTCCGCCGACCGCCTGATCCGTACCAGCCACCTGGGGAGCGCATCGACGGGCGACGTCATGCACGCTCCGTGACGTCGTCGGCGGACCGTTGCCAGCTCAGCTTCACGTTGAAATGGCCCTCGACTGCGGTTTTCGCCACGACGACACCGGCTTCTGCGGTGAGCTTGATGCCGAACTCGATCTCGTGCTGGTCCGGCGCCAGCTCCCGAAGGGTCTTGATGATGGCGTTGATCGCGGGTCGCAGCGCGGCAAGCGAGTCGTCAAGGCGTTGGCCCGCCTCGACGATCCCCCGATCGTCCCGAGCGATGCGTTCGATGCCGAGCCCCTGATCATCCACCTCGGCGAGTACCGGCCCGTCGGCCGTCTCGAATCGGACGATGTCACTCATCGTCTTGTCTCCCCCCAGAAATCGCGAGTCTCAGGTGTCCGTGACCCGGACGATGACCTGCTCGTGGTCGAGGGTGTAGCCCTCGTAGTCGAAGGTGATGCCCGCCTTGGCCGCGTACTCGGTCCAGGCGCGGTGTTCGCCCTCCTCCCAGCCCTGGTAGTTGAGGTACTCGTCGAACACGACGACCGAACCCGGCCGCAGCCGGGGGCCGACCAGATCGAGCACGGTCACCGTGGACGAATACAGGTCGCAGTCCACGTGCAGGAAGTCGACCTGGCCGGGGTGGTCGGTCAGGAAGCCTGGCAACACGTCGGCGAACAGGCCGACGACGAGTTCACTGCCCGGTACGTCCGGCAGGTTGTCCACACCGAACATGCCCTCCGGGAAGCCCGGCCGCCAGGCCGCGGGCAGGCCCTGGAAGGAGTCGAAGCCGTAGACGTCACCGCCCCTCGCGTCGGCGATGATGGCCAGGGTGGTGCCGGTGAACACGCCGAACTCCAGTGCGAGGCCACCGGCCGGGGCCAGGGTGAGCGCGTGCTTCAACGTGGCGTGCGGGGAGTCGAACTGGCGGGCCGACACCATGTGCCGGCCGACGAACCGCGCGCTGCTCAGCACGGCCTCCAGTTCGCTCGCGAAGAACAGGTCACGCCGGGCGCGGTGTTCCACGTCCCTCACCGACTCGATCATCCGGTTGGTCTCACCGGACAGCTGGTGCCGCAGCTCGGCCATCTCACGGCGAAGTTCGGCCAGCTCGTCGCGCTGTGGTGTCGTCGCCTCGGTGACGACACGTAACGCCTTGTCCCGCAGTGCGCGGCGGACGCGGTCGAACACAGCTGTTCCCTCCTCTACCGGTCGGGATCTACAAGTTTGGGGCGACACCCTACCCCTCGCGGATCAGCCCGGCGCCAGGGTGGCCCGCATCAGGGTCACGTTGTACGGGCCCCACCGGGACATCGTGAAATAGACGTCCGGCCCGTCGAGCGCCCACGGGTGCAGGTAGCCGCCGTAGAGCCCCGGATGGTTCGTCCCGGACACCAGCGGCAGCGGCGCGCTCCACGGGCCGGTCAGCTCCGGCGCGTGCCGCAGCACGATCGCGGCGCGGCCCTCGTCCAGGTGGATCGCCAGCCAGGCACGACAGAACACGTTGTACTGCACGGAGAGTTCACCGACCGGGCCCGCGAACACCGGCCTGGCCGCGTACGGATCACCTGCCTTCCAGACTTTCCCGGACCAGTACTCATAAGAGTCCACATCAGACACATGATGCGGGTCGACTCTGGCCAGGGACGCCGATCCGAACCGGCCGTGCGGGGTACCGACGAGGTAGACGTGCTCGCTCTGCCGTACGAACGCGCCCATCTGGAACGGGTGGTCCTTACGTCGGTTCCGGTTGGGCCACCGGGCCGACGGCGGCTTCTGCCAACTCCTGCCGTGGTCGTGCGACACGGCGATGCCGCCGTAGTTGGTGCGCCAATGGCCGGGTCTGCCCCACTGCCGCACGGACATGTAGTGCAGGTAGTCGGTGCCGTCCACCGAGATACCGGAGGTCGGGATGACCGTTGCCTCGTGGTCGATGTCCCGGTCCCGGCCGAGGATCTCGGCCGCCGTGCCGTCCGGCCTGCTCACCACGGCGTCCAGGGCCAGCCCGCGGGTCAGGTCGACGCTGGTCGACACGGCGAGGGCGTTGCACCGCCAGTCGGCCTCGTCCGGCCCGGCGCCGGGACTCGACCAGCCGACGCCGTAGCTGTCGCCGAACACCACCAGGATCTCGCCCTGTCCGTTGTCCCACAGGATGCCCAGATCCGTGCCGTACACGCCGAACCGGCTGCCGGTGCGGTTGGCCGAGCCCTCACCGGTGACGGCGGCCACCTCGTTGACCTGCACGATTCGCACCACGGCACCTCCTCCACCTGGCGGATGCCCCAGTCTGCCAGCCGCTGTAGCTTGAGATCATGTCGATGATCCCCGATGACCTGCTCTACCTGCTGGAACGCCCGCTGTACGGGCATCTCGCGACCATCCGGCCGGATGACACGGCTCAGGTCAACCCGATGTGGTTCGCCTGGGACGGCGAGTTCCTGAAGTTCACCAACACGTCGGTTCGGCAGAAGTACCGCAACATCAAGCGCAATCCCTCCGTCGCCATGTCGGTCACCGACCCGGACGCGCCCTACCGGTACCTGGAGGTGCGGGGCATCGTCGAGCGGATCGAGCCGGACCCGACGGGCAGCTTCTTCGTCGAACTGGCCGCCCGCTACGGCAACGAGGACCCGCAGCCGCCCGGCGACGCGGAGCGCCGGGTCATCTACTACGTGCGGCCCACCGCGATCAGCAGCCAGTAGGCGTCAGCCGGCACTCGTGCCGATCAGCTGGCCGATGCCGAACGTGACCACGACGGCGAGAGCGCCCAGCAGCAGTTGCCGCACACCCGATCTGACCAGCGGCCGACCGGTCAGGCGCCCGACCACCATGCCGCCGGCCAACAGCGCGACACCGCTGAGCACCAGTGACGGCACGAGGCTGTCGACGCCGGCCAGGTACGGGATCAGCGGCAGCAGCGCGCCGAGCGAGAAGGCGACGAACGAACTGCCGCCGGCCAGCCACGGCGACGGCAGTTCGTTCGGGTCGACGCCCAGTTCGTCGCGGGTGTGGATGCGCAACGCCTGTTCCGGGTCCTTCGCGATCGCCTCGGCCATCCGCTGGGCCGTGTCGGCGTCGGCGCCGTAGGACTGGAAGCGGGCCACCAGTTCGTCGTGCTCCTGCTGGGGAAACCGTGCCTGCATGTCGGCTTCCAGGGCCACCTCGGCGGCCACCAGTTCGTTCTGGTTGGTCACCGACACGTACTCACCGGCGCCCATCGAGAAGGCTCCGGCGACCAGGCCGGCCAGCCCGGTCAGCAGGATGGTGTGCGGCGCCACTCCCCCGCCGCCGACGCCCGCGATCAGCGCCGAGTTGGTGACCAGGCCGTCGACCGCGCCGAACACGGTCGGCCGCAGCCAGCCACCGGACACGTCCCGGTGCCGGTGTTCCCAGCCGGTGGGCACCTTGTTCTGCCTGTCGTCGCTCACCACCGCATTGTTCCCAATCCTCGATCAGGTGACAGGCACCCGGGTCAGGAACAGCCACGCGTTGAGCACGCCGCCGATCAACGACAACACGGCCGACGGCACCAGCCAGTACAGCCCGCCGCCGTGCCCGACCAGCACGGTGACACCGGTGAGCTCGACGAACACCAGGGTGACGATGTTGGGGCTGGCGCGGTCCAGCACGTTGGCCAGCCGGGACTCCGGCACGTCGGGACCGGTGCCCTTGGCCCTGCCCGTGACGACCAGGACCAGCCCGGCCACCAGGCCCAGCACGATCAGTTCGACGCCCAACGTCCACCTCGGCTGCGCAGGCACCACCAGCACGATCGACGTCAGCAGCGGGACCACGAACAGCACGAGGGTCTGGCCTGCGGTGGCCCGCAGTGCCGGGTGGCGCACGATCCGCGCCACGTTGAGCGACACCGCCACGAACAACAGGCCGGTCAGCGCGGCGCTGGCACCGCCGACGACCACGCCGAAATTGGTCCAGTCACTGGTCAGGGCCATGTGCGGTGATCCTCCGTGCGGCCGGGAGCACACACGCTACCGGGCCATCAGGCCCGCGATCAGTACCTCCAGCACCTCACGCAGGGCAGCGGTGAAGTCCAGGCGCATGGCGGCGAGTTCGGGTTCCGCCTCGTAGGCGGCCAGCATCGCCGCACCGGGCCGGGAGTGGCTCCAGATGGCGCCGGTCACCAGCATCGTGGCCGCGGCGAGCCGGCCCGCGTTCTCCTTGCCGAGTTCGGGCAGCCGCTCCAGGACCAGCCGGGACAGCTCGGCGTGGCTGACGACGGCGGCGCGTTTGTACTGCGCCGCGATCGCAGGCGAGATGTTGTGCTCCAGCACCGCGGCCTGCGCGCTGGCCAGGTCGCACAGCACAGGGCGGTCGGCCAGCGACGTGGCCAGCGCGGCGGCCAGTTGGTCGCCGCGCGTTCGCGGCGGCTCGGCCGGGTCGACGGCGGCGGGCAGTGCGCAGGCCAGGTACTCCAGCCACTCCCGCAGCCTCGCGTCCAGCAGTTCGAGCAGGACGGCCTCGCGGGACTCGAAGTAGCGCAGCACGTTCGACTTGGCCAGGCCGACGCGCCTGCTCAGCTCGTTCAGGGTGACCTGCGCGACCGACATCTCGCTGAGCATCGCCGCGGCGGTGTCCAGGATCATCCGCCTGCGCTCGGTGCGCTGCTCCTCGCTGCGCGCCCGCTTGAACGTCGTCATGGTCACAGTCTACAGACCATCGGTCTCTTGTGAGCAGACCATCGGTCTGTTAGCGTTGGAGTCATAACAGACCGACAGTCTCTACGGAGGAGTGGACCATGTACGACGTCCCCGACCAGACCGGCAGGCTCGCCGTCGTCACCGGCGCGAACAGCGGCACCGGCAAGGAAACCGCCAAGCGCCTCGCTGGTGCCGGCGCCCGCGTCGTGCTGGCCGTCCGCACGCCTGCCAAGGGCGAGCAGGCCCGCGCCGAGATCCTGGAGCAGTACCCGGACGCCGACCTCGAGGTGCGCCGGATCGACCTGGCCGACCTGGCTTCGGTGCACGAGTTCGCCGACGGTCTGATCGCCGACGGCACACCGTTGGACCTGCTGGTGAACAACGCGGGCGTCATGACGCCACCCAGCAGGATGACCACGTCGGACGGCTTCGAACTCCAGTTCGGCAGCAACTTCCTCGGCCCGTTCGCGCTGACCGTCCGGCTCCTGCCGCTGCTGCTCGCCGCCGACGACCCTCGCGTGGCCACGATGAGCAGCGGGACGGCGAACTTCGGCCGGATCAGGTTCGACGACCTGCAGTGGGAACGCCGCTACAGCACCAATCTCGCCTACGCCCAGTCCAAGCTGGCCGACCTGATGCTGACCCGGCAGCTGGCCGCACTGGCCACCGAGCGTGGCTGGCACCTGACGAGCACAGCCGCCCACCCCGGCTACACCCGCACGAACCTGCAGAGGGCAGGCGCCAGCCTCGGCACCGGCAAGCCGGCCCGGCCGCACCCGGTCATGAGCGTGCTGAACTCACTGCTGCCGTCCCAGGGCGTCGAGCAGGGCGCCGAGCCGCTGCTGTACGCCGCGACCAGCCCCGATGCCGTCGCTGGCGGCTACTACGGGCCGGGCGGCCGGTTCGGCCTCGTCGGTCCGACCACCACCAGCAAGCCGCCGCGCCGCGCGCTGGACGCCGAGGCCAACGCACGCCTGTGGACCGAGGCGGAGCGGCTCACCGGCGTCCGAGTGCCCGCCGGGCCAGGACGAGCAGCAGCACGGGGATGACCACGTCGCCGACGAGCAGGACCAGGTTCTCGACGGCCTCCGCGGTGCTGAACCCGTCCAGGTGGGTGAGGTGGAACAGCACGTGCGTCGCGGCGTACACGATGTAGCCGGTGAGCGCGGCACACACCAGCCGGTACTCCAGATGCACGGCCGCGAACACCAGCACAGCGGTCAGCGCGAGACCGAGGCCGCCGACATCGCTCATCAGGTGTTGGTTGAACGGCGGGTCCAGCGCCACGGTCGGGAAGTGGTCGTAGAAGGACCGCGAGAAGAAGTACTGCCACCCGCCGACGACGGCCTGGACCACGATGAGAAAGACGAGGCCACCGCGCAGCCACGACCTCGCGCGCACCGGCTGACGGACTGCTTGAGCTGTCATGCGGGGAAGACGAGACAGGGCGCAGGAATGTGACAGGCTAGCGGGTGGCCACCGGTTGGTCCGGCCAGCCGACGGCGTAGCCCGCGTCTCCCCCGTCGCGCAGCCTGGCGAACCGGAGCAGTTCCCGCACGATGCCGGCGTTGCCCATCGCCCAGCCCGTCCGCGGTTCCAGGGTGCTCGGCGTGGCCCGGTGTTCGTAGTTGGACCAGCGGGCGCCGTCCTCGTCCACCGTCGCGCGGGCCGCGATGTCCTCCACCAACGTGTTCGCGAACGCCAGGTCGACACCCTGTTCGACGTGCAGGTCGCAGGCCAGTGCCAGGACACCGGCCGTGCCGCAGCAGCGACCGCTGTTGTCCCAGAAACCGGGCCGGCGTTGTTGCGGCAGCCCGGAAGTGGTCACGGTGTACCAACACCTGTCGATCAGCGCCCGCCAGGCCGGATCCCCGGTGATCTCGCCGAGCAGCCGGAACACCTGGGCGTCACCGGCCGGGCCGTGACACCACCCGTAGCTGTAGCGCTCGATCAACTCCGGTTTGTGCTGCGGATCCGAGTGCGGCACCAGGAAACCGATGGGGCCCGCCTCGTCGCGGGACACCACGTCGGCGGCACCGGCCAGCGCCAGGTCGGCGAAATCGGCCCGGCCGGTCGCCCGCCCAACCTCGGCCAGTGCGGTCACGATGCCCAGCGTGCCGTGCGAGATGTGGTGGAAACGGGCCGGTGTGCCGGCACGGACCTCCCAGTGCACCCCGCCCGGCGTCTGTTCCACTGTGTGCAGATAGCGCGTGAGCGCCAGTTGGGCCAGTTCGACGTCACCGACGGCCAACGCACCCAGTGCGATGCCGGCGTTCCCGCCGAGCAGTTCCGTCTGCTCGCTCCAGCGCTCCCCGTCGAACCGGGACCGCACCACATCCAGGGCACGCGTCGCCGCCTGCGTACTCAGCCTGTCGTTCAACAACTCGCCAACTGTATGCAGTGCGAAAGCCATCCCGGTCAGGCCGAAATACAGCGAGCAGTGGTCGGTGTCGTCGATCGCGGCCGCGATACCCCGAGCACCACGCAGGGCGGCGTCGGCATATAGCTGACTGGTGAAATGCCGGTGGCCCTCCAACAACGCGAGCACAATGCCTGCTGCGCCGCTGTACAACGTGGGATCGGCTTCGTCATCGCTGCGCAGATATGGCCACGTCAGACCGATCCCGGTGTCCCCGGCCGAGTCGAGCAGCCATTCCAACGCTCCCTGAGCCACAGTTTCCGCATTCCTGAGCACAACCGTCAGCGTGCCATATGTCGGTATTGCTCCCCGCACGGACACCTTGCCAGGTGAAGATCACCATGCGACGCTCGATTCTTGAAATCGCCACGGTCGTTGCTCATCAATCGGAACTTCGCCAACCTCTGGTACGGCCTTGCCGTGTCGACCGTCGGCGACTACGTCTTCGACACCACCCTCGTGCTGTGGGTGGCGACGGTGGTGGCCAAGGGCGCTCCGTGGGCTCCGGTCGCGGTCAGCGGCGTGCTGCTGTCGGTCAGTGCGGCCGTGCTCCTGGTCGGCCCGATCGCCGGCGTGTTCGTGGACCGCTGGGACCGCAAGAAGACGATGCTGCGTTCGGAACTGATCCGGGCCGTCCTCGTCGCGGCCCTTTTCGTACTGACATTGGTGCCGACACGGGACCTGCCGGTGTGGCTGTGGCTCACGTCGATCTATGTCGTCGTCTTCGCATTGAACGTCGCTGGGCAGTTCTTCGGGCCGGCACGGTTCGCCACGATCGGCGATGTGGTGAGCGGCGACGCCGACCGGGCACGGGCGGCCGGGATCACCCAGGCCACCACCTCGGTCGCCGCGATCGTCGGGCCGCCGCTGGCCGCACCGTTGTTGTTCGCCACCGGGGTGCAGTGGGCAATGGTGGTCAACGCACTGTCCTATGTGGCCTCATACTTCGCGATCCGTGCCGTACGGGTGACTGACTCCCCGATCGCCGAGCCCCTAGTGGTCTGTC
>DASXYT010000207.1:0-8884 GCA_036502345.1 Pseudonocardiaceae bacterium
AGTGAGTCGGTGATGATCTATCGTGGGTTCCGAAACTTCACCGGACCCTACGTCGTGCACTGCCATAATCTGATGCACGAGGACCACGCGATGATGTTCGCCTGGAGCATCATTCCGTGACCGAACCGCGTGGTGGCGTCCGATCGGCGCGCTGACCGGACGCCACCACGTGCCAGGTAACGACCACTTTCCACCGAATCCCGCGGGGCGGAGAGAAGCGAGAACACTGATGCCGACGAGGACTGTCAACGACCGCGTGCGAGCATTTCTCGATCCACGGCCGGCCAAGTGGCGCACGGTGATCGCACTGGCCGTGGTGCTGGCCTATGCCGACGGCTATGTGTTGGTGGCGTTGACCGGTGCGGTTGGTGCCATCCAGCGCACCGAGCATCCCTTTACCGCCTGGTTGGAGGAGTCCGCCGTCCTGGTGCCGCTGTTCATCCTCGCCGAACTGGTGGTACTGGCGTTCATCCGGCGCCGGAGCGGACCGGTGGCGCGGTCGCGCAAGGCGGTGCTGGTCTCGGCCCTGTTGCTCGCGGTCGGCGCCACGTTCGCCGGCACCGTCGCCATCACCGCGAGTGCCGCGTACGACTTCAGCCTGCAGACGAAGCTGATCGACTTCGACGCCCAGTTCGCCGACCAGAACGGGGATCCCCTGGTCACCGCCGGCAGCACGGTGGCGCGCGGCAACTGCAACAGCATGATCTGCGACGAGCAGCGCTTCTCGCTGGCCACCGACCTTCGCGGGATCGGGATCGGGATTCCGATCCTGTTGGGCATCAACATTGTCCTGATCGGCTGGGTGCTGGCCTTCTTCGGCGGCCGGCTGGGCGCACCTGTCCGCCGGACCACCGCCCCGACCACGACCGCCGCGATACCGGCCTCCACCGGCGAGAAGATCTGAGAACTCGGTCGGAGCACCTGACCCAGACCAGTGCCCAGACTGAATCTTCGCTCAGCGAAAGCCGTCTGGCGGCACCGTGCCGAACAGTCCTGTGAGGAGCCTGGCGTGAACCGGAGAGTGGCAACCTTGCTGCCGCCGTCGACCACTACGGCGGCAGCGGTGACCAATCAGCGGCCTCGCTATGTGTTGCTGGTGGTGCTCGCGGGCGGTGTCATCGCCGGTGCGCTCATCGGCCTGGCGATCACCGCGACGGTGTCGGCCGGTGCTGTGACGTCCGGCCCGCTGGTCGCGTTCGGGTTGGCGCTGTCCAGGTCCATTCTGGATGGAGCGGCCGTGGTCACGGTCGGCATGAGCTTCCTGCCCCGCTTCGTCGGTGCCGATCAGGGCGCGGAAGCGGCGGGACCCCTCGCGTCGGCGCGACTGATCGCCGTAGTCAGCTCGGCTGTGTGGCTGGTCGCGGCGTTGGCCTCGATGGTGTTGGAGGTCGTGGACATCAATGTCGGCGAGCCGTTCACGATCGGGGCCGTCGATCACTATGTGCGAGGTGTCGGCTCAGGGCAGGCGCACGTGCTGGTCGCGGCCGGTGCCCTCGTCTACCTGCTGATCGCAGTGCTCGCGCTGCGGCGGGGCGAGGAAGTGCCCGCCGAGATGCGGATCGCCATCGCGCTGTTCACGCTGATCCCGCTGTCCACCGCCGGGCACGCCGCGGTCGGCGTGCAGAGCCTGCGGACCCTCGCCCTGTTCTCCATCGAGGTGCATGTGCTCTCCGCCGTGTCGTGGACCGGTGGCCTGCTGGCGGTCATGCTCCTACTGGGCCTGAACCGCAACCTGCTCTCCGGGGCGCTGCCACGGTTTTCCAAGCTGGCTACCGCGGCCGTTTTCCTCACGGGGTTCACCGGCCTCTTCAACGGTTGGTACGAGTTGTACAGCACGCCCGGCATTCACTGGTACACGGCCGTGTTCACCACGCCCTATGGCTGGGTGATGATCGCCAAGGCCTGCTGCGTCGTGGCCGCCGGTCTGCTCGGCGGGTACACCCGGTTCCGGCTGCTACCGAAGATCATCGAGCGGCGACCGACCGCCGTGGCCACCTGGACGACGGTCGAGATCGGCATACTCGCCGTGGCGTTCGGACTGGCCGCCATCCTGATCCGGGCACCGGTGGTCAGCGGATAGCGGTCCAGAAGTTCCAGTTCAGCGCATTGTGCGGTCGACAGGTGCCGGTGGTAGGTAGCCCGGCACCTGTCGACCGAACAATGCGCTTGCCGTGTGGCCGCAGCCGCGTCAGACGTCTGCCTCGTTCGTGCGGAAACCATGCACAGCCTGCAACATCGCGAGATGCCCGCGCCTACGACGTTGGATTGCGCTGGTCCTTTGGACCATCTCTGCCAGAGGCGAGAAGGGGCTGGTCCGTCCCCGATGGCGGCTGGGTGGGAAATGCGCTACGCCGCTCCATCATCCGACCATGGGGATGGTGGAGCGGCGTAGCTGTCTGTCCCGCCCGGTACTGTGTTCAGTCCGAGAGTCCTGCCACCGACACGAGAACGACCCACAGCAGCCACGCGGCAGCCATGAGGCCGATCATGCCCCAGACCACGCGGCGTCGCGTCGGTTGCGGCAGGGACCTGCAGAGGGCAACGATGCTGGTCGCCTCCAGGACGGCGGCGCCCAGATCCATGACGTCCACCGGATAGGGGCCGTTGAGCAGTGGGTACGTCGGAACGGTGGCCGTCGTGGCCACAAGCCACAATGCGATGAAGGCCAACGAGATCACCATCGCCGCCACCACGACGGGCGTGGTCCTCACCCGTTGCATGCCGACGCTCAACAGGACGCCGAAGCCGATCTGCGCGGCGGCGACGGCCAGGAAGAGCACCGTGAAACCGACGTCCAAACCGATCTGCTCGGCGGCCGTGGTCAGCCGTAGCGCGCCGGCCAGGACAAACGCGGTCGCGGCGACAACGATGGGACGGGGCAGACTGGTCCGGACGGTCGACAGTTGCGACGATGCGATCGCGGCCATGGCTGGATGTCCCTTCGCGTTTGGGTATCCCGTCCATTCTGCTACCGACCGGCCGGTGAGGCGACCCTCCGAATGGGGGGTCAATCGTCCTGATTCGTTGGGACAGAACAAATTGTGCATGCTTTCCGTGCTGGACACCACTACGGTCCGGCTCGACCGGCTGTCGAACGCTGCTCGCGGTGTCGCGATTTCACCTGTGCGACAACGTCAACAAGGTGACGAACGGCGTGATCCGGTACCCGTGCCGCGACAAGACATATACCATCGTGGATGGTTCGGCCATGCCAGCGTCACCCGCCGCCGGCCGTGCGGGTCACTGCAGGCACAACCAGATCGGGCCGGGCGGCGGTCGGAAGCGGTCGGCTTCGCTTGCGCCGAGCCGGTTTGGCTACTAGGTGAGGAACTTGACATGTCCACAACACGCCACGGGGAACCGGCTCCGCCAGCAGACCTGATCGCCAGCGCGGGACCGGACGGCCTTGCGGGCGATGGCGAGCATCGGTCGACCGATGGCCAGGTCACCCGACGCCAATGGGTGCGCCACGTGGCGATCGCTGGCACGGTGGTCGCGGCGGGCACCGGCCTGGCGGCATGTGGCACGTCCACCCCGAAGTCGTCAGGACCCGCGCCCGGAGCCACGCGTGGATCGGTGCCGGCAGGCGCGTCCTCGGCCGGGTCCGGCGCGACCACGACCCCGAGCACATCGGCGATCACATCCACGGCGACACCGCAGACCGCTCCGGCGGACACGGGTGGTGACGCCTCGCCGGCCTTCGCTGTGGGCAAGGTATCGGCGGTCCCGGTCGGCGGTGGCGTGATCTATCCGAGTCATGGCGTCGTGGTCACCCAGCCGACCTCCGGCGCGTTCAGGTGCTTCAGTTCGTCGTGTACTCATCTGGGCTGCACGGTGAACAAGGTTGCGGACGGGCTGATCCAGTGCCCGTGCCACGGCGCCAGGTTCAGCATCGACGACGGTTCGGTCAAGGCGGGGCCTGCGCCGCGACCGTTGACTGTCGAGCAGTTCACGATCAAGGGCGGCGTGGTCGTACTCGACTGACTGGAACGACTGGCACGCCGGCGCAGGCTCGTGGTCGTAGATCATCCGCTCGCGCCGGCTGTCGGGAGATCTGTCGACGCGCCGGTGACCAGCCCGTCCAGATCGCGCCAGGGTCGTGCGTGCCAGGCTGCGGCCTCAGGGTCCCGTTTCGTAACCCTTCGGGCAATTACACCGATTTGCGGAGTTTTCGGCCTTGCTGTGTGGTCCAGCGCTGGCAGACGTCGCGGTGGACATCGCCGCCCCGCAGGCAGCGGAACAAGGGAGCAGACGCACCCCCGTCCGTCCCAGGGTCCTGGCCCGGCGGGTGCTGATCACGTCACGTGGTCGTGACCTGCCGGAATGGGTAGAACGCGCTGATCGTGGACGTCACGTCGGTGAGTCCGGTGGCCAGTACATGGTGGTCATCACGCTGACCTGATCGGCTGGTCGACGGCCTTGTCGGGTTGCTGGGCGAGCCAGGGCCAGGGGTCAGGCTCGGCTGGCGGGGCTGGTCAGTCTGGACGTGATGACGCGCCGTAGCGGGTCGTTCGGGTAAAACTTACCTATGGCAAGTGCAGGCAGTCCCAACAACGCACGTGCGGCCGCCGACGCGGTGACCGATGCGGTCCTCACCGCGTCCAGGCTGCTCATCGCGGTCTCGGCCACGTCTATCGCGTCGGTGGACGAGTCGATCACGGTCCCTCAGTTCCGGCTGCTGGTCGTGCTGCACTCCCGAGGGCCGATGAAGCTGTCCGACCTGGCCGACATCCTCGGCGTCAACCCCTCCACCGCCACCCGCATGGTGGACCGACTGGTCTCCGCAGGCCTGGTCGACCGGCAGGTCAACCCGACGTCCCGTCGCGAGGTGGTGCTCGACCTGACCGAGGCAGGCGGCCAGACGGTCACCCTGGTCACCCAGCAGCGGCGACGTCAGATCGCCCGGATCGTGGCCCGGATGCCCGAAGGGCGGCGCACCCAGCTCATCGAGGGCATGGATGCGTTCAACGAGGCAGGCGGCGAACCGCCGGCAACCGATGTCCGCAAGGACTGGATCTGACCGCGGTGCGAAGCGGCCACGACGAGGCCTTGGCGGACCTGCGCTCGGAAAGATCGGCTTGCCTGGGTTGTGGCCCGATGATCGGTCAGGTTGACACGTGGTGAGCCTGGTCGGCAGCTGCTGTCACCTGCCCCAGGAGGTACCGATGCACACCATGCCGATCGTTCGTCCTGGTCGGCGACCGCGATGAATGACGTGCCCGGATTCGCCCTGGCGATCGCGCTGGTCGGCATCGCTGGCCTGCTGGCGGTGCTGTCCAACCGGGTCAGCGAACGGATCCGGCTGCCCGCGCCTGCCATCTTCCTGATCGCCGCCGCGGTCGCCTCGGACCTGGTGCCCGCGCTGAGCCGGGTCCCGGTGCTGACGGTGCAGCGTGTGGTGACCGTCATGCTGGTGTTGCTGCTGTTCGACGGCGGCATGCACATCGGCTGGCGACGCTTCCGATCCGCTGGCGGAACGGTGCTGTGGATCGGGGTGGTCGGCACCCTGGTGACCACCGTCGGTGTCGCGGTGCTCGCACACGTCGCGTTCGGCTTCGGCTGGCAGGCTGCGCTGCTGCTCGGCGTGGCGTTGGCTCCCACCGATCCGGCTGTCGTGTTCTCCGTCCTGGGCCGTCGTGAGATCACCGGCAGATCGGGGACCGTCCTGGAGGGTGAGTCCGGCGCCAACGACCCGGTCGGCATCGCCGCCATGGCCGCGCTACTGACCGCGGGTTCGACGGGTGGCTGGCAGGCCGTCGGGGCGGGCGTCGTGGAGTTAGTCCTGGAGATGGCCGTGGGGGCGGCTGTCGGAGTCGTCGGTGGCTACCTGTTGGCGGCGGCGATGCGCAGGATCCCGTTGCCCAGCGCGGCCCTGTACCCACTGCGCACGCTGCTGGCCGCCGCGGCGATCTACGGCCTGGCCACGGTGGCCCACGGGTCCGGATTCCTGGCCGTGTTCGTCGCCGGCATCCTGGTCGGTGACATCCGGGCGCCCTACAAGGCCGAGATCGAACGATTCCACTCCTCGCTGGCGAGCCTTGCCGAGATCGTGGCGTTCACCATGCTCGGTCTGACCGTGTCGATCGCCGGACTCACACGTGGCGATGGCTGGCTGGTCGGCCTCGTGCTGGCCGTGCTGCTGGCGCTGGTCGTGCGGCCGTTGCTCGTGGGCCTCCTGTTGATCCCGGTGCGGCTGGGCGGTGGCGAGCGGGTGTTCGTGCTGTGGTCGGGGCTCAAGGGAGCGGTGCCGATCCTGCTGGGCACCTACATCCTGTCCGCCGGTGTCCCGGACGCGGGTCGGCTCTATCAGATCGTCGTGGTGGTGGTGACATTCTCGGTGGTCGTTCAGGGTGGCCTGGCACCTGAGGTGGCTCGCCGCGCGGGTGTGCCGATGCGGATCGTGGCACCGGAGCCGTGGGCGTTGGGCATGCGGTTCCGCCATGAACCGACCGGGCTGCATCGACACGTGGTCGCCGCGGGTTCCCCGGCGGATGGCACGACCCTTGCCGATCTGGCCCTGGGCGAGGACGCGTGGGTCAGCATGATCAATCGGGGCGGTGGGTTGGTGGCGCCCACTGGATCGACGCCTCTGCGGGTGGGGGACGAGGTACTGATCCTGGTCGATCCGGACGCCGACACCGTCGTGGCCCCGTTGTTCGCGGCTCCGGACAACGGGGCCGATTCCTGAAGTCCACATCGGAGGAACCGGATCCAGGTCGGCTGTGGCCATCACCACTATTCGTTTGCTCCATCGAACAGTTGCGTTGAGCAACGGTCATGTTAATGTCGCACCAGGTCGAAACCGCTGGTGACCGACGGGCCAGGTGGGACCGAGCGTGCCGCGGGGGTGCTGACGCCAGGCAAGCAGCGAACGGACGGGAAGGTGGCATGACGTGCAGCCGAACGGTGGCCCACCGACGGCAGTGGCTTCCAGGCCGACACCGCGCATGATGGCCGGCCTGCTGCCGCGCGTCGCTGGCTGGCTGCGAGGCAACCGGTTCGGGTTGCTCTTCGTCGCGCTACTGGTCGGGCTCGGCGCCGGACTCGGTGCGATCGCGTTCCGGTACCTGATCTACGGATTCACCTGGCTGGCGACCGGAAAGACCGAGTTCGGCCAGGCAGGCCATGTCGGCAGCGCACACTTCCCGTGGCTGGGCGTCGGGTTCTTCGTCGTGATCCCCGTTGTCGGTGGCCTCGCGTACGGGCCGCTGATCTATCGGTTCGCTCGGGAGGCACGTGGCCACGGCGTGCCCGAGGTGATGATCGCCGTCGCGGAGAACGGCGGCCGAATCCGACCCCAGGTCAGCGTGGTCAAGGCACTGGCCTCGGCCCTGTGCATCGGGGTAGGCGGCTCGGTCGGGCGGGAGGGTCCGATCGTGCAGATCGGCGCCGCGCTGGCATCCAGCCTCGGCCAGTGGGTGCGGATGCCGGAGAAGCGCCTGCGCATCCTCGTCGCCTGTGGGGCCGCCGGTGGTATCTCGGCGACGTTCAACGCTCCGATCACCGGGGCCTTCTTCGGGGTGGAGCTGATCCTGCGGGAGTTCTCCGTCGAAGCGATCTTCACCGTGATGCTCTCGTCGATGATCGCCGACGTGATCAGCCAGGCATTCCTGGGCAACGCCCCGTTCTTCGCCGACCTGCCCACCGGGATCGCCCTCCACCACACCTACAACTACCTCCTGGTCGCGCTCCTCGCGGTCGTCGCCGCGCTGATCGGCCTGGGGTTCAAGAACATCCTGTACAAGGTCGAGGACCTCTGCGACAAGGCCTGGGGGAACCGGCCCGAATGGGCCAGGCCCGCGGTCGGTGGCGTCGTCCTCGGGCTGCTGCTGCTCGCCCTGCCGCAGCTCTACGGCGTCGGCTACCCGGTGATGTACCAGGCGGTTGCCGGAAACTACGCGCTGTGGTTCCTGGTCATTCTCGTCGTCGGAAAGATGGTCGCCTGCAGTGTGACCATCGGCATCGGTGGGTCTGGTGGGGTGTTCGCGCCGTCGCTGTTCATCGGGGCCACCTCGGGCATGGCCTTCGGTGAGATCGTCGACCACCTGCTCGGCCCCGCCGCGGGGCAACCCGCGTTGTACGCGATCGTGGGCATGGGCGCGGTGTTCGCATCTGCCGCCCGCGGCCCGTTGACCGCGCTGGCCAGTGTCGTCGAGATGACCGGTGATTTCAGCCTTGCCCTTCCGGTCATGTTGGCCGTGGCGCTCTCGACCACCGTCTCCCGCGCGATCAGCTACGGCACCATCTACACGACCAAACTGTTGCGCCGCGGTACCGACATCGACCGCGCCACCCCGACCCATGTCTTCCAGGACCTCACCGTCGCCGACGCCATGCACCCGTTCCGCTCACCGTCGGACAGCGAAGAACCCGCCGGGTACCCCACCACGATCAGCCACCTCGACGCCGTCCGGAGTAACGGGCACGAACCGGACTGGGATGAACTACTCGGCCCGATCACCGGCACCCGCGAGCCACAACTGCTGTTCGCCAACGACAATCTCGCCCAGGCCCTGCGCCAACTGGTGCTCTACGGCCGCGACGGTCTCCCCGTCAGCTCCACCGACGGAGGGCAGGTTGAAGGCTGGTTGACCAACCAGAACGTGCTGCGCGCCGTCGCCCGCCAACTCGCCGCCGCCGAACCAGCGATCGCCGCGGGCCAACGGGCCGCCGAATGGGCCGACCCGCACGCCGGGGAAGGCGGGCACGACCTGAACGCCCAACTGACCGGCTACCACATCGTGGAACGCACCCTGCGCGAAGACTCCGCCGCGACCGGCCGCACCTTGGGCGACCTGGACTGGCCGGCCGGGTACCTGCCGGTGTCCATCCTGCACAACCGACGCCTCATCAATGCCGATCCCGCGGTGCGCCTGCACCCCGG
>DASXYT010000208.1:0-13485 GCA_036502345.1 Pseudonocardiaceae bacterium
TCCAGCAGCAGCGCGATGAACTGCTTTCGGGTCGCCTCGTCGTGGCAGACGGTGAAGACCTCTTCGAACTGGTCGACCACGACGAGCAGGTCAGCCGTGGGCCGGGTTTCGGCACCTGTGGGCCGGGCCAGCGCGGCCCGGTAGTTGTCCAGCGGACGCTCACCCGGCGTCATCACGACGTAACGCCCGCCGCCGCCCGCCCAGCGCGCGACCAATCCGGCTCGTAACAACGACGACTTACCCGACCCGGAAGCACCGAACACCGTCACGAACCGTTGTTCGCCGACCCGGGCGTGGAGCTCCGCTGTGGACTCGGCGCGGCCGAAGAACCGGTCGGCGTCCCCTGGCCCGAACGCACCGAGGCCGACATACGGCGACCGGGTGTGAGCCGGCTCGTCGTCGACGTCCTGGGCCGGCTCGCTGACAGCGCTGGTGCGGGCGGGCGCCAGACCATGCCAACGCTGCTCCCACGCTCCGACATCGCCACCGCAGGCACGCACATATGCCCTGGTCACCGCGAGCGTGGGCAACCCGCGTCCGGACGCTGCCTCGGCCAACGTCGTCACCGAGAAGCCCGCCTGCGCCGCGAGCGTCCGGTACGTGGGGTCGCCTGCCTGCCGCCGCAACGCACGCAGGTCCACCGCGAACCGGACGAGTGGGTCAGCGCTGTCCTGATCGAGCAACCGTTCCCGCCGTGGCATCACGATCCCCCTCTCCGAGATGTCAGCCAACCAAGCAGTCTCGCCCGCGGTCCATTGTCCGGCCGTGTTGCCACCGGATCCGGACAACCAAGGCAGCCTAGCGCCGCTGGGCCGCTGGTCAGCGCCGAACGGCGTGTTGTCCGGTACCGGCACCGGACAACCTCGGCGTGCTAGCAATGGTCATCCGCCAATGCTGGCAACTGCCTCGGCCGCACCACCGCGATCCACCAAGAATCGATATTCCGGCGCCTTGATCGGTAATGGAATCGGATCAGTCTGGATAAAAGCCATGCAATTCTATCTGCTCGGGCCCCTCGAGGTTCATCATGCGGGCATGGTCGTCGCGCTGGGCGGAACCCGGCAGAGCGCGGTGCTGGCGGCGTTACTGTTGAAGGCCAACCAGACGGCCAGTATGAGTTATTTGGCCGAATCGGTATGGGATCTGCCGCCTGCGGCGCCGGAATCGAACATGCGGACCTATGTCTCCGGTCTGCGGCGGCATCTGGCCGTCTGCGGTACCGAGGGTGACCGGCTGGTGACGTGTGCCGGTGGCTATCGGCTGCAGGCCCGGCCCGAGGAGTCCGATGTAGCACTGTTCGCGCAGTTGGCCGATCCACAGTGGGTCGAGGAGGACGCCGGTGCGACAGCGGATCGGCTGGGTCGGGCGTTGGCGTTGTGGCGTGGCATCCCGTTCGAAGGGTTGGCGGTCGGTCCACGGCTGGCGGCATACCGGACGTTGTTGGTGGACCAGCGGATCGCCGTCGTGCTGCGCTATGCCGCAGCCGGGCGCGCGGCACGACGGCACGAGGAGGTACTCCGCCAACTCCGGCCGATGATCGAGTTGTATCCGCTGCGCGAGGAGTTGCACGAGCAGTTCATCAGGACGCTGGTCGAGTCAGGCCGTCGGGTCGAGGCGGTCACCACCTACCGACGGGTGCGGAGTCGGCTGGCCGACGAACTCGGGATCCAGCCGGGACCCGCCCTGCAGCGCCTGCACCAGCGGATCGCGACCTGAAGCCGCGCAACGGCTAGCTGCGCGTGAGTCCGTCGATCATCAGGGCGACGGTGAAGTCGAACCGGTCGTGGCCGTCGCCCGCGGTGAGCTCGGTGGCGTGCCGTGTGGTGTTGGGGAACGTGTCGGCCGGCAGGGCGGTGAACCGGCGCAGCAGTTCGTCGCGGTCGAGGACCCAAGCGGCGTCGTCCTGTGTCGACCGCTGGCGCACGATCGACGTCTCCAGGCAGTAGGCGGCGACGTACAGCAGGAGGGCGTCGATGGCCCACGCCGCGGTCTGCGGGGCGATGCCGCCGGCGAGCAGGATCGCCAGCATTCCTTCGTTGACGCGCACGGTCTCCAGATCGGTGGGCACCATCGCGAGCGCGGCGCGGGAGATTCCGGGATATTTCAGGTACTGGTCGCGGATCTGGATGCACACACCCCGGATCTGCGCCCGCCAGGCCGCCGGGTCGGCCTCGGGTAGCACGAGTTCGGCGCACAGCCGCCCGATGAGCAGTTCGTCCAGGTCGGCCTTGTTGACCACATGGGCGTAGAGCGATGCGGGTCCGGTGTCGATCGCGCCTGCCAGCCTGCGCATGGTGAGCGCCTCGTAGCCTTCCGTGGCGATGAGGTCCAGCGCGGTGTCGATGACCTGCGCAACGGTGATCGGGACCTTGCGCCGCCGCGGCCTCGGGTCGGCGTCGCCATCGGGGTTCGGCGGCTGGTGCCGCGCCGCACGTCGCTCTCTCGGGTTCACCTCACCACCTTAGCTTGACACGAACGCAGTTCGTATATAGAACGGTGTTCGTGACGATGGACGTGGATGTGACCGTGGTCGGAGCCGGGCCGGTGGGCCTCGTGCTCGCCGCCGAGCTGGCGCTCTCCGGGGTGACGGTGCAGGTACTCGAGCGACGGGCCGAGCCGGACGAGGCGATGAAGGCGCAGTCGATCAACATGCCGACGGCCGAGGCGCTCGACCGCCGCGGCCTGCTGCCGGCCGCCGAGGCGGTGCAGCGGGCGACGATCGAGCGGGTGGGATCGTTCGCCCCCAAGGTCGAGGGCCGCGCGGGCAGGCGAGCGCCCGAGTCGCGGTTCACCGGGCACTTCGCGGGCATGAGCCTGGACGCCGACCTGGTCGACTGGTCCGATCCCGACTTCGCGGCGCACACCGCGGCCGACGGAGCACGGATGGTGCCGCAGCGTGAGCTGGAGAAGCTGCTGGCCGAGCACGTCGCGCGACTCGGTGTACCGGTGCGGCGCGGAGTGGAGGTCACCGCGCTGGAGGACACCGGCGACGGCGTGCTCGTCGGCACCAACGCCGGCCAGGTGCGCACCGGCTGGCTGGTCGGGTGCGACGGTGGGCACAGCGCCGTGCGCCGCCTGGCGGGCATCGGGTTCCCCGGCACCGACCCGGAACTCACCGGTTATCAGGCGGTCGTCGACATCGCCGACCCGGAGAAGCTCGCGGACGGCTGGACGTGGTCGTCCGAGGGCGTGTACCGCTACGGCCCGCAGCCGGGTCGGGTGGCCACTGTCGAGTTCGACAATCCGCCCGCCGACCGCTCGGCGCCGATCACCATCGAGGACCTGCAGACCAGCCTGCGCCGGGTCTCGGGCACCGACGTCACGTTGACCGCGCTGCGCGCCACCCCGAGCCGCTGGACCGACAACACGCGCCAGGCCGCGAACTACCGGTCAGGGCGGGTGCTACTGGCCGGCGACGCGGCACACGTGCACCCGCCCTTCGGCGGCCAAGGGCTCAACCTCGGCGTCGGCGACGCGATGAACCTCGGTTGGAAGCTCGGTGCCGTGATCGCGGGGTGGGCACCAGAAGGGCTGCTCGACACCTACGACGCCGAGCGTCGGCCCATCGGCGTCTGGGTGCTGGACTGGACGCGGGCACAGATCGGGGTGCTGCGCGGCGACCCCGAGTCGGGCGCGCTCCGGGGGATCGTGGCCGATCTGCTGGACACCCGGGACGGCACGACCTACGCGGTCAAGAAGATCTCCGGAGTAGACCAGCGCATCGACCTGCCCGGCGACCACCCGCTGGTCGGCCGGTACGTCCCCGACCTGTGGCTGGCGGAGGGCTCCCGGCTGGCCGACCACGGGCACGGCGGCGGGTTCCTGCTGCTGGACCGCACGCCGGACGGCGCGTTCGCCCGTGTCACCGCGGCCTGGGCGGGGCGGGTGCACAGCGTGACCGACGCGCACGCGACGCCGACCGGGGTACTGGTGCGCCCGGACGGGGTGGTCGCCTGGGCATCCGACACCACCGACACCGCAGGCCTCGAAGCCGCTCTGCGTCAATGGATCGGTGCACCTGCGTCCGCGCCGGTTGGCTGAGCCAGGCGGCTACCGGGCCTGATCGGCAGCGAGGAAGAGGTCCAGTGTCGGGCCGGTGAGCAGGCGCACCGGGAACGGCGCGCAGGCGATCCGATCGGTCACCGCGTCCACCGGCAGCGGCGACCGCGACGCCACGACCACCAGGTTGCCCTGCCGGTAGCCGCTCAACACCGCCGATTCGGCCACCACCAGCCGATGCGGGAAAGCAGCCGCGACACCGGCCACGATGTGCCGGCTGGCCGCGGCGGGCGGGTCGGTGGCCACGTTGAGCAGGTACACCCCGGAGTCGCGGAGCACCCGGTCGGCCTGCGCGAGGAACTCCGGGGTGGCCAGGCTGCCGGGCATCACCGCCCGCTCGAACGCGTCCACCACCAGCAGATCGACCGAGGCGGCAGCCAGCGTGCCGATCTCGGTGTACCCGTCGCCCACCCGCACCCGCAGCGCGGGCACCGATCCCAGCGGCAGCTGCTCGGCGACCAGTTCGGCCAGTGGTTCGTCCGCCTCGATCACCAACTGCCGCGAACCGGGCCGCGTGGCGGCCAGATACCTCGGCAGCGTGCAGCCGCCACCGCCGATGTGTAGCGCGTCCAGTGCGCCGCCGGCTGGTTGCAATGCGTCGACGACTTCGGCCATCCGCCGCACGTACTCGAACTCCAGGTGAGTCGGGTCATTGAGGTCCACATAGGACTGCGGTACGTCGTCCACGGTGAGCAGCCAGCCGCCCGGTTGATCGGCGTCGGCCAGCAACTCCGCCGTGCCGAACCGCACCGGGTACCGCCCCGGCATCGGTGACCCACTCAGCCAGCGCTCCGGTGGGTCGTCGTCCTGCACACGATCATGTTCCCAGGCCGGTGCGTTCGGCGCATCGCCAGGTGGCCGTGCTGCTGCCGTTACCCCTGATCGAGCAGGCTGAGATACGCGTCGAGTTGGGCCGCGCCGGCGAGCAGGTCGCGGCTGCGCGTGGTCAACCGGTCCTGCCAGGAGTCGAGGAACGCGCTCAACGCGTCCGCCCCGCCCGCGTCACGCAGGGACTCGACGAACTGTGCGATCTGGCGCAGCCGGTACCCGCCTCGGCGCAACTGCCGGGCGATCTCGGCGTCGCGCACACTGTCCGGTCCGTATTCGCGGTAACCCGTTGCCCGGTCGCGTTTCGGGTGCAGGATGCCCACGGTCTCCCAGGTGCGCAGCGTCGCCGGATGGACGCCGACCCGCCGCGCGAGTTCGCCGACGGTCAGCGCCCGACCGTTGACCGGCGTTGGCGTCGTGGTGGACAGGCCGCCGAGGGCCGTCGCTGACTCGGCGCGGGTGCCACGTTCGGCGAGCAGTGCGACGTGCGCGGCGTCGATCAGCCGGTAGGCGGACTCGGTGTCGCCCTGGTTGGTCGCGCGCATGATCTCCGTTGCCTGCTGGTGGCCGTGGCCGCGACGCAGTGCGAGGAACGTGCGCAGCGCCTGTGCGTGCCGTGGCGTGTAGCGCCGGTAACCGGTCTCGCCGCGCTCGGTCGGCGGGAGGATGCCGGCGTCCTCGTAGTTGCGGATCGCCTGTGCCGACAACTCGTGTTCCCGGGCGAGGTCGATGGGTCGCAACGTGCACCTCCGATTGAGGCTTCAGTCTATCGAGACCAGGTCGACGTCGCAGAAGCTTCAATGGAACCTTCAACGATAGTGTCGAGGGCTGTGCCTTCCGAAGGAGAGTTCATGCCCACTGCCGCCGCCCTGCTTGGGATCGGCGGCCAACTCGACGACCAGGCGAGCCTGGGCCGTGCCGTCGACGAACTGCTCGCCGCGCTGCCCGAACCGCCGACCGTGCTCGCGCTCGGCGAGCCGACTCACGGGATCAAGGCGTTTCCGTTGCTGCGCAACGAGATTCTCGGTCACCTGGTCGAACGCGGGTACCGGTCGATCGTGCTGGAGACCGATGTCTTCGCCGCGTCCGTCGTCGACGACTACGTCGGCGGGGGAGCGGGGGATGTCGACACGGTGCTCGCGGCCGGGTTCAGTCACGGGTTCGGCGCCGTGCCGGGCAACCGTGAACTCGTCGAATGGCTCCGTGCGCACAATGCCGGCCGCGCGCCGCGGGATCGGGTTCGCTTCCACGGCTTCGACGCGCCCGTTGAGTTCTCCGGTGCACCGAGTCCGCGACGCGCACTGTCCTCGGTCAACGACCACCTGCCCGCCGCGCTGCGGCCCGAATCGGTCCGCGATCTCGACGCGCTGCTCGGCGAGGACGCCGACTGGACCAACGAGGCGGCCATGTACGACCCGGCAGCCTCCATCGGCGACTCCGATCGCGCTCGCGCCCTGCGCATCGTCGCCGACGATCTCGCCAGCGCGCTGCACCGTGCGTCGCCCGGCCTGCGCCCCGCCGACCCGACCGGCTACGCCAACGCCGTCGCGCACGCGCGCACCGCGCTCGGCCTGCTGCGGTATCACGGGGCCATGGCCGGCCCCGCACCCGATCGCATCGCGAACCTGCTCGGCCTGCGCTCCGAGATGATGGCCGAGAACCTGCTCGCGATCGTCGCCCAGGAGCAGGGCCGAGGGCCGAGCCTGGTGTTCGCGCACAACGCCCACCTCCGGCGTGCGCACGAGCCGGCGAGCTGGGGGAGTGCTGGCGCTCTCGCCGGGCTGGCCCTCGGTGAGCGCTACGCGTTCGTGGCAACCGATGCCAACCCGCACAGCGAGCCGGGCACCCTGCAAGGCGCGTTGGCCGAGGCGACCACCCGCCGCGCGCTGTTCCCGACGCCGGCACTGCGCGCCGCGCTACCCCGGTCGATCGGTACTGGTGAACCGATCGTGCCCGGCCATCTCCCGCTCAAGCCCGCGGAGCTGGACGGCACCGACGCGGTCATCTTCGTCGCCGACACCGACGGGCAGCGGCACCAGTACTGGTGACGTCTGTCGAGGACCAATTCGCGGGCGATCCGCACGCCTGCGTGTCACGATGGCTACTGTGACGCAGCAGCTTGTCCAGCCACCGAAAGCCAGGCCGGGAGACCGCATCGCGGTCGTGTCGCCGTCGTTCGCGGCGCCAGGAGCCTATCCCGCGGTGCACGAGCAGGCGATGCGGCGGCTGGCTGAGGTGACCGGCCTGGTGCCGGTGGAATACCCGACGACACGACAACTCGACGCGTCGCCCGAAGCGCGGGCGGCTGATCTCAACGCTGCCTTCGCCGACCCCGACGTGCGAGCGATCCTGGCGGTGATCGGTGGGGACGACCAGATCCGGGTCATCCCGCACCTGGACGGCGATCTCGCTCGTCGGGATCCGAAGCCGTTCCTCGGTACCAGCGACAACACGAACCTGCACAACTGGTTGTGGGACAACGGAATCGCCAGCTTCTACGGCGGCTCGTCCCAGGTGCACCTCGGTCCGGGCCCCCACGTCGACCCGATCCACGCGGCGTCGTTGCGGGCAGCGCTCATCACGGGCGAGTCGTTGGAACTCGTTGACCCGGGCGAATCCGAAGATGTCGGCGTCCGGTGGGACGATCCACGCGCCCTGACCTCGTTCGGTGAACGCGAGGCCACGGAGCCGTTGGCCTGGAGCGGCCCCCGGCGCGCCGTCACCGGGCGTTCGTGGGGCGGCTGCATCGAGATCATCGAGTGGGTGCTCACCGCGGGTCGGTTCCCCACGTCGCCGGACGTGCTCGCAGGCGGCGTGCTGCTGCTGGAGACATCAGAGGAGCTGATGCCCGCTCGAAATGTCGGCTGGATCGTGCGGTGCCTCGGCGAGCGCGGGATCCTGAACGCGGTCGACGCCGTCCTGGTCGGCCGCCCGCCGGTCTCCGACTTCACCACCCGACCCGACAAGGCGGAACGTGCTCGGCTGCGTGCCGAGCAGGCCACCGTCGTCACCGAGGTGATCACCAGCTACAACGCCGAGGCTGTGGTCTGCGTCGGCATCCCGTTCGGCCATACCCGACCGCAGTGGATCATCCCGCACGGCGGCGAGATCACCGTCGACGGAGCGCACCAGCGGGTGTTCGCCGACTACTCCTGACGGCACGCCGCTGGACGTGCCGCCGAGCTGACACCAGACTGGGTTCGGCGAGACCGACGAGGGAGCCAGGCATGCCGACCGAACCCGATGTGGCACCGTCCGTTGATCTCTCCGACATCGACGGGTTCTGGGGTTGGCCGATCGAGGAGCGCGCACAGGCGTTCGCCGACCTGCGGGCCATGCCGGGGTTGCCGTTCTTCGCCGAGCCGGAGTTCAGCTTCGTGCCACGCGGCGCCGGTTACTACGCGTTGACCAGGCTGGACGACATCCTGGAGGCAAGCCGCAGGCCCGACATCTTCCGGTCGCGGCAGGGTGCCACCGGGATCGCCGACCTGCCGACGGAGTTCCTCGAATTCTACGGCTCGATGATCAACATGGACCGGCCGGAGCACTCCAGGCTGCGCCGCATCGTCTCCCGTGGCTTCACCCCGGCCCGCATGGCCCGACTGCACGAGACCGTGCGCTCGGTGACGTCCCGTCTGGTCAGCCAGGTGATCGACGCTGGCAGCTTCGACGCTGTGACCGATCTCGCGGCGCAACTGCCGCTGGAGATCATCTGCGACATGATGGGCGTGCCGGCCGGCCAGCGGGAGATGGTCTTCAACCGGAGCAACCTGATTCTCGGTGCCGGCGACCCGGAGTACGTCGCCGACCACGGTGCCGGCGAGGTCGGTACCGCGCTGCTCACGGCCGGTGGCGAGATGGCCGCCCTGATGCGTGAGTTGTCCGCCCAACGACACGCCCGGCCCACCGACGACCTGATCACCGTGCTGACCTCCGCCGAGGTGGACGGCACCGCGCTGAGTGCGGACGAGCTGGCGTCGTTCTTCATCCTGCTCGCCGTGGCGGGCAACGAAACGACCCGCAACGCGATCAGCTGGGGGCTGGAGATCCTGCACCGGTACCCGGAACAGCGGGCGGCGTGGCAGGCCGATCTCGACGGTGTGACGCCGACCGCCGTCGAGGAGATCGTGCGCTGGGCGTCGCCGGTGATCTTCATGCGCCGTACCGTCGCCGAACCGACCGAACTGTCCGGGCAGGCCCTCGAACCGGGGGACAAGGTCCTGCTGTTCTACTGGGCGGCCAACCGCGACGAGCACTATTTCGCCGACGCCGAGGGCGTTGACCTGCGGCGCGCGCCCAATCCGCATGTCGGTTTCGGTGGCACCGGGCCACACGTCTGCCTCGGCATGCATCTCGCGCGGCTGGAGATCTCGACCATGTTCCGCGAACTGCTCACCCGCGCGCCCGGTATCCACGTGACCGGCCCGCCGGACCGGCTGCGGTCGAACTTCATCAACGGCATCAAGCATCTGCCGTGCGAGATCCGCTGACCGAGCAGTCCGGTTGCGGGCTCCCTGATGTGGGCAACCTGAGGCCAGTGGCGACGATCAGCGTCGCCACTGGATGAGGCCGGATGGGGGCGTGTTGATGGCACGAGACACGGACGAGGAGCCACGCCGAGGTCGGTCGCACTGGTCTCCGCGCAACGACGGTGTCGGGCGGGAGGCCGGCCAGGTGGTGCCCTGGCCGTTGCGGGTCGCCGCGGCGACCAGCTGGCGGTTCCTGCTCGTGCTGGCGGCTGTCGGGGTGCTGGCGTGGTTGCTGGGGCGGCTCTCGGCTGTGACGGTGCCGGTGGGTATCGCGCTGCTGGCATCCGCGTTGTTCTCGCCGCTGGTCGACCGGCTGGTGCGCTGGCGGGTGCCTCGCGGGCTGGCCACGCTGCTGGCGATCATCGTAGGCCTCGCGGTGGTGGGCGGCGTGGTCACGCTCGTGGTCACGACGGTGACGGCGAACCTGCCCCAGCTGCAGACCGAGGTCGCCGCGAGCCTCAACAGCATCACGACGTGGCTGGAGCACGGTCCGCTGCACCTGTCCCACGACCAGCTGCAGCGCTTCCTCAACAACGCCGTGTCCGGGCTGAAGGGCAACACCTCCGCGTTGGCCGGCCGTGCCCTGTCGACTGCCACCACGGTCGGCACCACCGCGACGGAGGCGTTGCTGGCGCTGTTCACGTTGATCTTCTTCCTCGCCACCGGCGGGCAGGTGTGGAGCTTCACGCTGGGAATCGTGCCGGCGGACATCCGGGACCGGGTCGACGTTGCCGGGCGTCGTGGGTTCGCCTCGCTGGTCAGCTATGTGCGGGCGACCGTGGCGGTGGCGTGCGTCGATGCCGTCTGCATCGGCGTGGGGATCTGGATCGTCGGCGTGCCACTTGCTGTGCCGCTGGCGGCGTTGATCTTCGTCGGCGCGTTCGTGCCCATCATCGGTGCGGTCGTCGCGGGCGCGGCGGCCGTGCTGGTCGCCCTGGTCGCCAAGGGCATCGTCGCCGCGGCGATCGTGCTGGCGATCCTGGTCGCCGTGATGCAGCTGGAAAGCCATATCCTGCAGCCGTTCCTGCTCGGCCGGATCGTGCGGTTGCATCCACTGGCTGTCGTGCTGTCGATCGCCATCGGCCTCACGGTCGCGGGCATCATCGGAGCACTGCTGGCCGTGCCCATTGCCGCCGTCGCGAAGTCCTCGATCGGATCGCTGCTGCACGACGACGAGATGCCACCGGACCTCGTCAATCCGTTACTGCCGGCCAGCGCCCGTCCCGCGATCACTCGGGACACCGATGGCGCCGGCCAACATCGTGCCGAGGACGAGTCGTCGCCGTGACGATCCGGATCGGCACGTCGGGCTGGCTGTATCCGGAGTGGCGCGGCACCTACTATCCGGCCGGCCTGGTCCAGCGCCGCGAGCTGGAGTACCTCGCGAGTCGCATGGCGACGGTGGAGCTGAACGGCTCCTTCTACTCGCTGCGCAGGCCGGCGAGCTACCGCGACTGGCGTGACCGGACACCCGAGTCCTTCGTGTTCGCCGTGAAGGGCCACCGGTTCGTCACCCACCGGCGGCAGTTGCGTGATCCTTACGTGTCGGTGGCGAACTTCCTCGGCTCGGGGGTGCTGGAACTGGGGCGCAAGCTCGGACCGGTGTTGTGGCAGTTCCCCGACCGGTTGCGGTTCGACCCGGCCAGGATGGCGGAGTTCCTGGCCGCACTGCCGAGGGACACGATGGCCGCCGCGGACCTGGTCGCCCGCCACGCGACGATGCTGCCTGCCGAGGGTGTCGCTCCGGTCGCCGAGGCCATACCGTTGCGGCACGCCGTGGAGCCGAGGCATCCGTCGTTCGGCTCCACCGAGTCACTGGACCTGCTGCGCGCCAACGGGATCGCGCTCGTCACCGCGGACACGGCCGGGACGTGGCCGTGTTTCGAGGAGCCCACCGCGGACTTCGCCTATGTCCGCCTGCACGGTGGCGCCGAACTGTACGCGAGCCCCTATGACGAAGCGGAACTGGCGGACTGGGCGGCGAAGATCCGGCAGCGGGCTCGTGGCGGTGACGTGTATGTGTACTTCGACAACACCGCGAAAGCGGCCGCGCCGCACAACGCCGAACGGCTCGCGGACCTGCTGGGCGTCGCCGTATCCGGTTGATCGTCATGGCAGCACGACGAGCTTGCCGGTGGCCTGGTTGTTCTCCATGTACCGGTGGGCAGCGACGATGTCGGTCAGGCCGAAGACCCGGTCGACGTTGGGTCGACAGACGCCTGCCTCGACCTCGCGGACGACCCGCTGGAACACGGTCGCGCCCGCGCTGCCCCTGAGGGTGTCACTGTGGAAGGCCGTGAGTCTGGTGCCGGACGGAATCATCGCTATCGGTTCGAGGTTGGGGATCACCCAGCCGCTGAGCGAGCCCGACACGCACACCGTCCCGCCGCGACGGACCAGCCGCAGCGAGTCCAGCGCCGTGTCCGCCCCGACGAGATCCAGAACGTGGTCCGGACCGTCGGGCCAGATCGAGTGCACGCTCGTCGCCAGCGAACCACCGGTGTCCAGGAGTACGTGGTCGACCCCTGCCGATTTCAACGCGTCGACCTTGTCCTGCCGCCGAGTCGTGGCCGCGGTCTCGATGCCGTGGCCGGCCGCGATCGACGCGGCCGCCATCCCCACCGACGAGGTCCCGCCACGGATGAGCAACCGCCCCTGCGTGGCTCCCAACGCGTCCAGCGAGCCCTGTGCGGTCAGGTACGTCTCGGGTAGCGCGGCCAGCACGTCCCACGGCAACGTGGTGCTGACCGGCATCAGCAGCGAGTTCGGCAACAACGCGTATTCCGCGTAGCCGCCGTCGAACTCCCGGCCCATCTCACCCATCACCGCGGCGACGGTCGTCCCCTCCGGCAGCAGGGGATCGGTTGACGCTGCCACGACTCCCACACACTCGATGCCCAGCACCCTCGGGAACGTCACGTTCGGGGAATGCCCCTGCCGGGTCCGCAGCTCCGACCGGTTCAGGCCGACGCCCCGCACCCGCACCAGGCTCCAGCCCTCCCGAACAGTCGGTACCGGCAGCTCACGGATCTCCAGCACCTCAGGGCCACCCGCCCTGACACAGACCGCTGCTCGCATCGTCGTCATGCGTCCACTGTCGCCAGAACGCGGCGTGACCGGCCACCGGTAGAATGCCACGTTATGCCCGATGGCCGCCAACCTGTGACGTCGCATCTCTGGCCGTCCGGCGGTGCGCACCTGTGGCCGTCGCAGGGCACCAGCCCCGTGCAGTGCCATGCACGGGGACACCTGGTGTACGCGGCCCGTGGTGTCCTGTCGGTGCACACCGAACGCGGCACGTCGATCGTGCCCGCCAACCGAATCGCCTGGACCCCTGCCGGGTTCACGCACTACCACCGCGCTCACGGCAACACCGACATGCGGATCGTGTTCCTACCGCCGTCCCTCGCCCGGCTCATCTCGGACCATCCCGCGGTGTTCATAGCGTCCGACCTGGCCCGCGAACTCCTGCTCACCCTCACCGGTCCACGCAATTACGACCCCACAGCACCCGACGTCAACCGGGCCGCACACGCCCGCCTCCGTCGGGTCCTCGTCGACGAACTTCACGAAGCACGCGAGCAGCCCCTGCAACTGCCGGAACCACGCGATGATCGACTGCAGGCCATTGCCCGGATGCTCTACGAGAATCCCGAGGACAACACGTCACTGGCCGAACTCGGGCGGACGATCGGCGCCAGCGCCCGCACTCTGAGCCGGCTGTTCCACAACGAACTCGGCATGACCTTCTACGAGTGGCGTGCACAGCTGCGCATCTGTCACGCACTGGTCCTGCTCGCCGACGGCCACGACACGACCCACGTCGCGCACGCCTGTGGCTGGGCCAACCCCAGCCACTTCATCGCGGCATTCACCAAACTGGTCGGCACCACGCCCGGCCGCCATCAGCACCGCGCCGCCCCCTGAGATCAACTGCCGTGCAGGTACCGCTCGGCGCCCCAGTACTCGGTGCCGAAGCGGACCGGCGTGACCCGCACGGGCGTCGCCGCGTCGTACGCCTCGACCATCTGGCCGTCACCCGCGTACATCGCGACGTGGAAGATCGAGC
>DASXYT010000209.1:0-10703 GCA_036502345.1 Pseudonocardiaceae bacterium
GGTGGCACACCGCTGATCCAGTGCACACGAGGAACCTCAGCCCTCGCACGGTAGCCCCGCATCCGGGGTTCCGACAAACAGCCCATGCTGGAGCACGACCGACCGCGAGTCGCCGGACACGAGCGAAGCGCTGAATTTTCACAGAACCCGCTCCCACAGGGCGCCACACCCATCACCGTCCGGGCAATGCTGTCCGGGTCTGCGCGAGGATTGCGAACAGGTCCCCGAGCTTCTCGACGCGGTCGAGGACCTGCTCTGCGGTGAAGACCAGCTGCTGCGGACGCCGGCACCCCCGCACCTCCTCCCAGGTAACCGGTGTCGACACGACCGCAAGATCGCGGCCGCGCAGCGAGTACGGCGCGACGGTCGTCTTCGCGGGATTGTTTCTGTGACCAGTCGATGAAGACCTTTCCCGGCCTGAGGTTCTTCGCCATCTTCGCGGTCACCAACTCGGGCGTCTGGGTGGCGAACCGCTCGGCGAGTACCTTCGCGTAGGCGGACGTGCGCTCGGCGGAGCGGACCCGGACGCCGGCATGGACCTGGATGCCCTTGGAGCCGGACTTCTTCGCGACCGGGGTGAGCCCGTCCTCGACCAGGACGTCGTGCAGCCGCTCCGCGACGCGGGCGCACTCCACGATTGTCGTGCCCGGTCCGGGGTCGAGGTCGAACACGATCCGGTCGGGCGGCCGACGGCCCGGTCCGGGCCCCACAGTCCACTGCGGGACGTGCAGTTCCAGCGCAGCGAGGTTCGCCGCCCAGATCAGCGGACAGCTCATCCAGCAGCACGTAGTCGATCGTGTCGCCACTGCCGCGCGACCCGCTGCTGGGCAGGCGCGCGGTGCGCAACCAGCTCGGGGAACCACGCGGAACGTGCTTCTCGAAGGACTGCTGCCCGCCCACACCGTCGGGGAATCGGGTGAATGTCACCGGCCGGGCCTGAGAGGTGGGCAGCAGCAGCGGCGCGACGCTGCTGTAGAAGTGGATCACCTCGCCCTTGGTGAAGCCGTCCGGGTACAGCGACTTGTCCAGATTGGACAACGTGAGTCGGCGCTTGCCCACCTGCACGGGTACCTGTGTCGGTGCCCCACTCCCGGTGACGGCCACCGGCCCCCGGGCCTTGTCCTGCACGTCGGTCTTCTGTCCACTCGGATCCGCAGGCCTCGGTCGCGTCGCGGTGGTCGGGGCGATGACCTCGGCGACATCGCGGTCATCGCGCAACCCGCGCCACGCGGTGTGGCGCAGACGCCCCGCACCCCGGGTGAACTGGCGGTGACGACCTCGCCGACCAGGTCCGGCTCCACCCACCGGGCCCGCCGGACGTCCTCACGCGGCGGGTCGAGTGCGAAGGGTGGCCGCGGCGTTCCAGCTTCTCCAGCCGGGCCTGCAGATCGCGGCGCTCCTGCTCGGAGAAGCCGGTCCCGACATCCCCGAGGTGATCAGGTCACCGGTGTCAGGGTCATGGGCACCTAGCAGCAGGCCGCCCAGCTTGCCGGTGAAGCCGCCCTGCCCGGGCCGCCACCCACGAACGATGACCTCCTGGGGTCTGGATCAGGGGGTGCTTGGACCACGAGTCCGGACGCTGCCCGGGCACGTAGGTGGAGGTCCGCAGCTTCGCGATGTGACCCTCCAGGCCGGCCGCGGCCACCCGATCGAGCAGGTTCTGCGGAGTGAGGCGATCGGCGGCGAGCTGGCCGAAGGTGAACGCGGGCACCACCGGCACCAGATACGGGTCGGCCAGCGAGGCGAACTCGTCGGTGAAATCGATGCCGTTGCGGCTGGTCAGCACCGTCGTGCCATCCTGTGCGATCCGCATCGCCGCGCGATAGCCATCCAGCTTGTACTCATACGCCCATTGCGAGCCACTGCGGAGTTGGCCGCCGTCGGGTTTGGCGAGCATCGGCCTGGTCCAGTCGGGAACCGAGGATCGGTCCTGGCCAGCAGTGGGCGCCATGACCGACCTCCCCGCGCCCGGCGGCCGGATGAGAACTCACGTGGCGTGCCGGGCGGTCGCCCGCCGATCGAGATTAACCCGATTGGCCTAGCTTCGCCACATCGGCGCAGGTGAGGGCGGCGTGAATGTGCATGACGTGTCAATCGGCCCAAGGTTCGCCGTTCAGGCCCACGGAGACCGCCGGAGACCTGTCAGTCGTGGACAAGTCCTGTCCATGGGACTGGAGGTGTCCTCTCACGGCCGCCCCCGGCCGCTAGCGGATCCCGTGCCTCGCGCGGGTCGAGCGATACGGCGTCAGGCTGGTCACGAAGGCATAGGAAGGCCCCGTCGTGCTGGGTTGGCGATGATCGGGCGGTGGCCGATGTGGATCGAGGACGTGGCGCCGTCAGCGACTATTCGCCGAGTGCACGGTCGAGGGTGATCGGCAGGTCACGTACGCGGACTCCAGTGGCGTGGTGGACGGCATTGGCGATCGCGGCTGCGGTGCCGACGATGCCGATCTCGCCGATGCCCTTGGTACCCAACGGGTTGACGTGCGGGTCGTCCTCCTCGATCCAGTCAGCGCGCACGTCAGGCACGTCGGCGTTGACGGCGATGTGGTACTCCGCGAAGTCGTGATTGACGACGTGACCGAAGCGGGGGTCCAGCACGCTCCGCTCGAACAACGCCATAGACAGACCCATCGTCATCCCGCCGACGAACTGCGAGCGTGCCGTGCGCGGGTTCACGATCCGGCCCGCCGCGAACATCCCGTACAGCCTCGGCACGCGGATCTCGCCGGTCACGGCATGCACGCGTGCTTCAGCGAACTGTGCGCCGAAGGCGTACATGGCGTACTCCGACTCGGCCGGATTGGGCACCAAGCCCGCTTCGGCCGTGTCGCCGTCGACCGGGTCACCGCCGAACTTCCGGCGGAACTCCGCGGCCGCCTCGACGACCGCCGATCCCCATGTCGCGATCCCGGAAGAACCACCGGCCACGCTCGCATGCGGGTAGTCGGTGTCGCCGATGCGTACCTCGGTCACGTCGACCGGCACGTCCAGGGCGTCCGCGGCGATCTGCGCCAGCGTCGTCCAGGTGCCGGTGCCCAGGTCTGCCGCGCCGATCTCGGCGACGTAGCGCCCGGCTTCGTAGCGGATGGTCGCGGTGGAGGCTGTCATCCGGTTGGCGGGATACACGGAGGCGGCAACACCGGTGCCGACCAGCCATTCGCCTTCCTGGGTGCGGCCCGGTCGCGGTTCGCGATCGGCCCACCCGAAGCGCTGCGCGCCAGTACGCAGACATGCCACCAGGTTGCGGCTGGAGAAGGGGCGCCCCGACTCCGGGTCGACGTCGGGTTCGTTGCGGATGCGCAACTCGATCGGGTCCATGCCCAGCCGCTCCGCCAGCTCGTCCATCGCCACCTCCGGCCCGAACATGCCGGGACATTCGCCGGGCGCCCGCATCCACGACGGCACCGGTACGTCCAATGCGGCCAGCCGGTGGGTGGTGTGCCGATTCGGTGCGGCGTACATCATCCGGGCGGGCAGCGCGGTCTGCTCGGCGAACTCCTTGATCCGGGAGGTCTGCTCCACGACGTCGAGAGCCACGGCGGTCAGCCTGCCGGATCGGTCGGCGGCCAGGAAGGCCCGCTGGATCGTGGGTGTCCGGTAGCCGGTGAGTGAGAACATCTGCTGCCTGGTGAGGGCCAGTTTGATCGGCCGTCCGGGCAGCGTTCTCGCCACGAGCGCGGCCAGGACGACATTCGCGTGCGGTGTGCCCTTGGAACCGAAGCCGCCACCGACGTAGGGGCAGATGACACGGACCCGGTCCTCCGCCAGACCGAACACCTCGGCCACGACGGACCGTGCCGGATGCACGCCCTGGGTGGAGTCCCACAGCGTGAGGTGCCCGGTCTCCTCCCACAGGGCCGTGGTGGCATGCGGTTCGAGCGGATTGTTGTGATACATCGACGTCGTATAGGTCTGGGCCACCGTCACGTCCGACGTCGCCATGGCGTTGGCGACGTCACCCTGCTCGGTGTCGGTGGGAAAGCTGGGGTTCACCGTGTCCGGCTTGTACAGATCCGGCCGGTCCACCGAGAGCCGGACATCGTGGGCCATCGGCTCGTAGGTCGTGCGCACGAGGTCCGCGGCCTCACGGGCTGCGTGCGGCGACCCCGCGACGACGACGCCGATCAACTGGCCGCGGAAGGCGACGTCCACACTCTGCAACACCGCGAGTTCGGCGTCGTCGGTCGACGCGAGCCGCTCCGCGGTGAACGGGGTCACCACATCGACGACGTCCTGCACGGCCATCGCGTCGTCCGTCGCCATGGCCGTCACCGTTGCCCTGGCGACGGTCGCCTGCACCGGGTAGCAGTACAGCGGCCGATCCACGGGCGCCTCGTAAGCGTACGGCGCGGTGCCAGTGACCTTCGCCCATCCGTCCCGGCGGGCCAGGTCCTGACCGGTCGCCGGCCGTCGCGCCACGTCGGTCATACCGCCTCCGTCAGGTCGGTGAGCACCTTGACCAGCAGCCGCCGCGCCAGGTCGACCTTGAACCCGCTACCGCCATCCACACCGGACAATTCGACGGCGTCGGCGAGTTCGGCCTCGGCGGCCGCGGCGAAGGGCCCGGCGTCAGCCGTGTTGCCACGCAACGACTCTTCGGCCAGCCGGGCCCGCCAAGGCGCGTGGGCAACACCACCCAACGCGATCCGGACGTCCTCGACAAAGCCGTCGCGGACAGTCAACACCGCCGCCACGGAGACCAGCGCGAAAGCGAACGACGCGCGGTCACGGACCTTCACGTAGGTCGAGCGACTCCCAGCGGGCAGCGCGGGCAGATCGATCGCGGTGATCAGCTCGCCATGCTCCAGTGTGGTGTCCCGTTCCGGGTGATCACCGGGCAGCCGGTGTAGCGCGACGAAGGGAATGCGTCGCTCACCTGCCGGCCCCAGCAGCCTGACCTGGGCGTCGACCGCCGCGAGTGCCACGGCGAGGTCCGACGGGTGCGTGGCGATGCAATGCTGGGAGGCACCCAGGACGGCGTGATAGCGCGTGTAACCGTCGATCGCCGAACAACCGGTGCCGGGTGCCCGCTTGTTGCACGGTGTCGTGACGTCCTGGAAGTAGACGCACCGCGTCCGCTGCAGCAGATTGCCGCCGGTGGTCGCCATGTTGCGGATCTGGCCGGACGCCCCGGCGAGAACAGCCCGGGCCACGACCGGATAGTCGCGCCGGATCCGGTGGTCGGCCGCCAGGTCGCTGTTGCGCACGGCCGCGCCGATGGACACGCCACCATCCTGGTCGGTGATCTCCGCCGACGTCGCCGCCGTGACGTCCACCAAGGCGCTCGGCGTGGCGACACCGAGCCGCAGGTGATCCACGAGGTTCGTGCCGCCGCCCAGGAAAGCCGCGCCCGGATCGGCGGCGACCACCCGCACTGCGGTGGCAGCGTCGTTCGAGGCCTGATAGCGGAAGGGCCTCACGACACATCACCGCCGGCCGCCACGGTCGCCGTCACGATGTTGACGTAGGCGCCACACCGACACAGGTTTCCGCTGAGCCGCTCGGCCACCTCGGCCCGGGACAGTTCCGGGCGATCAGCCGGGTCCGCGGTGACCAGACTCGGCCTGCCCTCGTGGATCTCGTCGAGCGCGGCGACCGCCGAGCAGATCTGACCTGGTGTGCAGTAACCGCACTGGAAGGCGTCGTGCGCCAGAAATGCCTCCTGCACCGGGTGGGGCCGCTCCGGACCGCCGATCCCGGCGGCCGTCGTGATCACCGAACCGGCGCAGGTCACGGCCAACGTGAGACAGGCGAGCACCCGGCGGCCGTCGCGCAGCACCGTGCACGCCCCACACTGCCCGTGATCGCAACCCTTCTTCGGACTGGTATTGCCCAGTTCGTCGCGCAGCAGATCCAGCAGCGTGAGCCGCGTGTCGATGGTGGCGTAGTGCTCCACGCCGTCCACGCGCAGCGAGATGTCGGTATGCACCTCACAGTGCTACCCAGAGCGCTCCCCCGACCAAACGTCACCAGCGACGACGGTGATGCCCGCGTGTCACGGATTGAACCGAATACTCTTGTTGCCACAACCGACCGTCCCTTCGGCGGCCATGCCACAGCTCCCATTTGCCCGGGGCTCGCCTACAGTCGGCGCACAACGCCGCAGTGGCGCAGTGGTGCAAGAGCGGTGGGGACACCGGGTGTTTAGGCCTGTCGCCAGGCGGGCAGTCGGAAGCGTGGCCGGCCGGCGAGTGTGAGCGCACCGCCAACGGCGGCACCCCGAGGGCATCGGAGGCTTCGTTGCATGCACGATTCCGCCCAGGCCGCGGTTCGATCGTCACCTACGTCGACCGCGACGCCCGGGACGAGGCGGTGTTCCGGCGTGCGGTCGTTGCCGGGCCTGAGCTTCACGATCCGGTGACACGTGGCGCCTGGCTCGCGGTGTCCGACCCGACCGCGTGTACACACTGGTCGACTCAGAATGCGTCGTTGATGTCGCGCCCTCGACGCCGGAAGCAGGCCACCACCACACCCACACAAGATCGCCCGGGCGATCACCGACTCGACCGATCCTGATGTGCGCAACAGTGGCGTCGTCAGGTTCGACGACAAGGGCAACGGCCGGACCGGCGCGGAGATCAGCCTGGTGTACGACCCGCCAGGGGGCAAGTTGGGTGAGGCTGTGGCGTCGCTGTTCACCGATCCGCAGGCGAAGGTCGATCGCGCCACCGAACAGTTCAAGCTGCTCATGGAGAACCGCCGAGTGCGGAGCGTGGTGCGCTGAAGGACCGCTCGGGTTGCCGCTGACGCGGTCCCACCGGATCGAGTGAAGACCACCGGACCCGGTTTGGACGAACAGGAGGATGCACCATGAAGGCTGTGACGTGGCACGGACGCCGAGACGTCCGGGTGGACACCGTGCCGGACCCGAAGATCAAGGAACCGACGGACATCATCGTCCGGATCACCTCCACCGGGATCTGTGGCTCGGACCTGCACCTCTACGAATTGTTCGGGCCCTTCCTCGCAGAGGGCGACATCCTCGGCCACGAACCCATGGGAGTTGTCGTCGAGGTCGGACCCGACGTCACCGAGGTCGAACAGGGCGACCGGGTGGTTGTGCCGTTCAACGTGTCGTGCGGCACGTGCTTCATGTGCCAGCAGGGACTGCATTCCCAGTGTGAGACCACCCAGGTGCACGAGTACGGCAGCGGTGCGGCCCTGTTCGGCTACACGAAGCTCTACGGGCAGGTACCCGGCGGCCAGGCCGAATACCTGCGGGTGCCCTTCGGCAACACCCTGCCGATCAAGGTGCCACAGGGACCGCCCGACGACCGGTTCCTCTACCTGTCCGACGTGCTGCCCACGGCGTGGCAGGCCGTCGAGTATGCGGACGTGCCGACAGGCGGCAGTGTCCTGGTGCTCGGCTTGGGCCCGATCGGTGACATGTGTACCCGGATCGCCCAGCATCGGGGCATCGCCACCGTGATCGGAGTGGACCTGGTGCCCGAACGGCTGGAACGTGCGCAGCACCACGGGGTGCAGACCATCGATCTGCGCAGCCACACGAAGGACATGGCAGAGGTGGTGCGTGGGCTCACTGAGGGGCGAGGCGCCGACGCGGTGATCGACGCGGTCGGCATGGAGGCGCACGGCTCGCCCATCGGCAAACTGGCCCACCAGCTCAACTCGATGCTGCCGGATCCGGTGGCGGCCCGGCTGATGACGACCGTGGGAGTGGACCGGTTGGGCGCCCTGCATTCGGCGGTCGAGCTGGTGCGCCGAGGCGGCACCATCTCACTGTCGGGTGTGTACGGCGGTATGGCCGACCCGATGCCGATGCTGCGACTGTTCGACAAGCAGATCCAGCTGCGCATGGGGCAGGCCAACGTACATCGCTGGGTGCCGCGGATCCTGCCGTTGCTCGTGGACGACGATCCACTGGGCACGCAGGACTTCGCCACACATCGTCTCCCGTTGTCTGAGGTTCCCCCCGGGGAGTGGACACCGAGCTAGCAGGACTGCGGTCCCGCTGGAAGGATGTCCCTCATGCCTCCTCGCAAGCGCCGGTCCTATACGGCCGAGTACAAGGTCGAGGCCGCACACCGGGTAATCGATACCGATCGCACGATCGTTGAGGTCGCCCGCGAACTGGGCATCGACCCGGGAATGTTGAGCACGTGGGTCAAAGACGAGCGGCGCAGGACCACCGCCGCCGAGGACCACGGGGAGAAGCCCCTGGAAGCTGCTGAACGGGCCGAACTACAACGGTTGCGCAGGCACGTGGCCGATCTGGAGAAAGACAACGCTTTTTTGGTAAAAGCCTCGGCGTACTTTGCCGCGATGCAGAAGAACCGGCCCGGTTCGATCTGATGGTGAAGTGCGCCGGCCCCGACCAGCCCGCCGAGACTGCCGGCAGCATCTCATCACAGGGCACGCGATTCTCGGTCTTGCGCATGGCGCGCCTGCTGGGTGTGTCGACGTCCGGGTATTACGCGTACGTGAAACGCGCTGCGGCGACGGTGTTGACGCCGCGGCAGCAGTGGCGTGCCGACCTGGCGGTGAAGATCCTGGACGTGCACACGGACTCCGACGGGACCTATGGATCCCCACGGATCACCAGTGAGCTGCGGGATCGTGGCGAGACGGTGAACGAGAAGACCGTCGCGGCGATCATGGCCGAGATCGGGATCGAGGGCATCAGTCCGCGCACGTTCAAGGTCCGCACCACGGTGGTCGATCCGACCGCGTCGTTTCCGCCGGATCTGGTGGCGCGGCGGTTCGACCAGGGTCGGCTTGATACGGTCTGGTTGACCGACATCACCTATCTCACGTGCGGTGAGGGTGACATGTTCTTGTGCGCGATTCGGGATGGGCATTCCCGTCGTGTGCTGGGGCATGTTGTTGCTGACCATATCGGTGCTGACATGGTGTGCGAGGCTATTGACGCGGCGGTGACCGGTCGTGGCCGTGGTGTCACGGGCACGGTGTTGCATTCTGATCGTGGCGGCGAGTTTACTGCGGAGTTGACGGCGACGGCGTGCGCTGAGCACGGGCTGAAACGGTCGATGGGTGATACCGGTGTCTGCTGGGACAACAGTCCCGCGGAATCGTTCTGGTCGACGTTCAAGCACGAGTACTACTATCGTCACGTCTTTGCGACCAAGGCGGAACTTGTTGCTGCGGTTGACAAGTGGATCGAGCGGTACAATGATAAGCGGCGCCACTCCGCTATCGGGATGCTCAGTCCTGTGTGTTACGAGCAGTCCCTGACAGGTGCAGCGAAAGCTGCTTGACGACCTGTCCACTGTTCGGGGGGAACCTCAGTCTGCCGCTCCCCAGGCCTACGCCAGCTTCCAGCACAAGCGCGACGGCATGGTCAAGGTGCTGCTCCAGCCCGAGGCGGCGTGATGGGAACACACCACCACGATCATCCGTTGGAGCGAATCCGGAACGAGTACCAGGGCGATGAGTCACGACCACTGCGCGGGTATCTGGCCGCGTTGGGCGGCTACGCGGGCACGGTCGGGCTGTTGGTCGGTATCGCGCTCCTGCGGCGCAAGCAACTGCCCAGCGCGTTCACCCTCGGTGACGTCGCTCTGTTGTCCGTCGCGACCCACAAACTGAGCCGGCTGCTGGCCAAGGACGCCGTGCTCAGTCCGCTGCGGGCTCCCTTCACCCGATACCGGGAGCCGGCCGGCGACGGAGAACTCAACGAGGACGTGCGCGGGCAAGGCATCCGCCACGCGATCGGCGAGCTGATCAGCTGCCCGTTCTGTTTGGACATGTGGTTCGCCACCGGGCTGACCGGCGGGCTGGTGTTGGCGCCACGGCTGACCAGGACGGTCGAGACGATCATGACTGCGGTCGCGGCTTCGGACTTCCTGCAGCTGGGTTACGACGCTGTCAAACACCTGCCGGAACGGATCGAGAACAGGGGCGGATAGTCGGACGGATGGGCAGTGAGCACGGCCGGGCCGTCTGGAACGACGCCAACCCCACTGTTCGGACCGACGTGTACGGCACTACCGGGCCAGAGCCCGCCGAGACTCGACCTGTGATGAATGCAGTCCCCGCGATCCTTGCTGTCACGAAAACGTGCGCAGATGACCAGGCTGCCTGGGTGCGGATGGCATTGGCCAGCGAGTCCAGGTCGTCGAACATGCTGCCCACTCGCGCCTAGGTGCCTGCACGTGGCCGAACATCGTCATCTGTGTACATCACCGACGGGCCAATGCGCGGTTGGAATCGGGCCGGAACGGGAACCTCACTGAGAGACAGGAGGAACCTGCGCATGCATGAGGACGCGGACAACCCCTCGGCGCGGAACCCGTTGATCGCCGGACGATATCAACTGGACGGCCTGCTGGGCAGCGGGTCGATGGCCGAGGTGCACCAAGCCCGAGACATCCTGTTGCACAGACCGGTCGCCATCAAGCTGTTCCGGCCTGACGTCGACCCGCTCGCGCAACGGCGGTTCGGCGGAGAGGCCCGCGTCCTGGCCCACCTGTCCCACCCAGGACTGGTGTCCATCTACGACGCGGGCATCGACGGTGCCCAACCGTACCTGGTCATGGAACTCATACCGGGCCAGAGCCTGCGTTCCCGGCTGCTCACCGAGCCACTGACATCGGCCGAGGTGATCCAGTTGGGCACCAGCCTGGCCACCGCCATCGATCACGTACACCAGCGCGGAATCGTGCACCGCGACGTCAAACCCTCCAACATCCTGCTGGACACCGACAGCAACCCCCACGTGG
>DASXYT010000210.1:0-39258 GCA_036502345.1 Pseudonocardiaceae bacterium
TCACCTGCAACTTGACCGCGTGCGCGGTGGCTTCCTCGTCGGGGACACGGAAGACGATCTCGCCGTCGTCGCCCCGGCCGGGGTTGTCCGGGCTGTGCGCTGTGACGTGGGCCGACGCGACACCCGCGCCGACGATGACGAACACACCTGCCGCGGCGACAGTGGCTGCCGCTCGCAGGGCGAATGGCTGGAATCGGGACATGGTTGTACAACTCCGCAAGGCTGGGGCACCGGACCGACCGGTGCTCAGAACGGGATGTGGGTGCGTGGCACACCGATCCCTTGGCCTTGTGGAAAAGGGGTGGGATCGGTCAGGCACACACCGGCGGTCCCCGCCGGGCGTTGTCGCGACACAACAGGACACTCGTGGGCCGGAGCAGCGGCGCGACCCTGGGCGGTGGCCGGGTCGGTGCGGTCGGCACCGGTGGCGCCGACACCAGTACGGGCAGCAGCCTGGCCAGCGCCGCGGCCACCGCGAACACGGCGGCATCGGCGTTGGTCAGCAGAGCCGCGGTGACCAGCACCGCCACGACATGCGTGACGATCATGCTGGTGCCGTAGGGCATCATGCCGGATCCCATACCCGGCATGTCCATCGTCTCCACGGACAGCAGCAGGTGAGTGGCCAGTTGGGCGACGCCGAGCACGGCCAGGATCGCCCAGACCGAACGTTGCTTGTTGGCCATGGTCACGCCGATGCCTGCGACACCGAAAGTGAGCACAATGGTCAGTCCCGTGTCCGGGAGACCACCGCCCGCCAGCCGGTGTGCCGCGATGGCCAACGTCGCCGACGTGACGGCCAGCACGACACCACGGCACACGCGTGGTGCACCGCGAGTCGGGGTCGACCGGCCTGTCACGGGCGAGAGGTTATCCCAGCCATGTGGTTTGTTGACCCCCCAGATCGGGCGGTCGGCCCGCGTCGGTTTGGGGGCGCGACATCACATCGGGAACTTTTGGACACCCACCGACGACCCATGTTTCATGAACGACGACACCTGTGGCCGTGGCCACCCACAGTTGCACGCGGACCACGACGCACCAGCGGATCGGCGGATCGTCATCACCGACGACTTCGGCCAGCGTGTCCAGATGAGTGCGGACCAGTTGCGGGTACTGGTCGCCGGGATCGAATGCGGTGTCCTTGAGCTGATCGCCACCAGCTGATCCGCTCCTACTGGCAGATGCCGCTCGCCGGATCCTGCCGCTCGCTCAGCGAGTCCAGCAGATCGGCGCGAGCGCGATACACCCGGGACCTGATCGTGCCGACCGGGCAGGCACAGGCCTGCGCCGCCTCCTCGTAGGACAGACCCATCACCCGCGTCAGCACGAATGCCTCCCGCCGTTCCGGATCCAGCGCCGCGATCGCGAACCGCAACTCGGCAGCACCCGAGTGGTCGGCGACGCTGCGGCGGCGGTCGAGTTCGTACTCCCAGTCACCGCCGGTACGCCGAGGACTGCGCTGATTGCTCCGCACCTGATCCGCAGCGACCCGTCGGGCGATCGACAGCAGCCACAATCGGGCAGGGGAGCGCTGTCCGTACCGGGGCAGCGCGGCGAACGCCCGCAGATACGTCTCCTGGACCAGATCCTCGACCTGTCCGGCATCGGCGAGATAGGACAGCAGCCTGCGCAGGTGGCCTGTGGTGGCGCGGATGAACGCGGCGGCGGCCTCTCGGTCGCCCTGTTGGGCGGCGAGGGCCCACCCGGTCATCGCGTCGTCGTCCAGCACGGTGCCTCCCCCGTCCACGCCGCACCTCACCGTACGACACGTTCCTGAGAACGAGCTTGCGGATGGCTGGGAACTTTCCCGCTGCGCGCAGCGACCTGAGCCACATGACCGACGATGCGAGCCGAAGACAGCTGCGGTGCACGACAGCGCGCGAGGCGCTGTCGGCGATGCACGACGGAGAGCACGTGCCGGACGTGGCCGCCGAGGACCTGCGCGATCACCTGGTCGGCTGTCCTGGCTGCACGCGGTGGCAGGCCCAGACGGTACGCATGGATCGGCTGCTGCGGGTGAGCGTCGCTCCGGACGACGGACCCGACCTGGTCGACTCGGTGCTGGCCGAGGTCCGGCTGCCGGTGCGGAGTCGCTGGCAGCACGGGCTGCGGATCGCGCTGGCCGTGGTCGCTCTCGTCCAGGTGACCATCGGGCTGGCCAACCTGTTCGGCACCGTGGGCCTGGCCATGGCAGTGCCGACCAGCCCGCACATGGATCACGAGGAGGCCGCGTTCGACGTGGCCTTCGGTGTCGTGATGGCGATGGTCGCGTGGAACAGCAAGCGAGCCCGGGATGGCGTGCCGGTCCTGGCGACCGTGGTGTGCATGTTGGCCATCTCGTCGGTGTTCGACCTGCTCAACGGCGAGGTCAGCTGGTCCCGGTTGGCCACGCACACTCCGATCCTGGTCGGTCTGCTCCTGACGGTGGCGCTGGGCAGGTCGTCCCGGGCCGGCGACGGGCCGGTCGGTCGGACCGCTCCGGCGCCGGTCGCCGACCCGACGGACACGGCCGTGCCGGATGACCTGGGCGTCGTGCGGGTCTTGCCGCAGCGTGGTCAGCCGGCACCGCCCGCGGCGCACCGTGAGATCGCTTGAGCCATAATCTGGACTCGATGGTCCGGACTTTGTGTACACTCCCGGCCATGACGGACCTGGGTCTCTACGAGCGCTTCCTTGCCCTGCACCAGCGTGACGGGGGCTTCGTCATGCCCAACGCCTGGGACGGCCTGTCCGTGCTGCTGCTGAAGGACGCCGGTTTCGAGGCCATCGGCACGTCGTCCGCGGCCCTGGCCGCGACGCTCGGCAGGTTGGACGGGCGGCACGTGGTCAGCAGGGCCGAGCACCTCGCGCACGCCCGACTGCTCGGCGACATCGGCGGCCTGCCGATCAACGGCGACTTCGAGGACGGCTACGGCGAGAGCCCCGAGGACGTGGCCGCGACCGTCGAGGCGGCGATCGCGGCCGGGCTGGCCGGTGTCGGCGTCGAGGACACGTCCGGCGACCCTGACTCGCCGATCCGCGACTTCGACGACGCCGTGGCCAGGGTGCGGGCCGCTGCCGAGGTGGCGAAGGGGCGGATCGTGCTCACCGGCCGGACGGACAACTTCATCCAGGGCCGCCTCGACCTGGATGACACGATCAAGCGGCTCACCGCGTTCGCCGAGGTCGGCGCCGACGTCCTGTACGCGCCCTACCCGCCGGACATGGACTCGGTGGTGGCCATCGTCAAGGCGGTCGCGCCGAAGCCGGTCAACGTGGTCGTCGGCCCTGGCGACCGGTCGGTCACGGTCGCGGAGTTGCGGCAGGCCGGCGTCAAGCGGATCAGCATGGGCGTCGCCCTGTACACGCGGGCGATGGGTGCGCTCAAGGATGCAGCAGGCCAGCTCGCGGCGGGCGACATCGCGTCGGCGACGGCCGGGATGTCCTTCGGCGAGGCATCCAAGCTGATCGCCGAGTCAACCCGGACTATCTAGTCCACAAGAGGGCTGGCCACAGCGGTATCGCGCAGAGCGAACACCAAGCGGAACATCCGGACCGTTCGAGGGGTTGAGTGAGACAGACTCAACTTACCTAGTGAACGGCGGTGAGGGTATGAACCAGACCTTGGTGCTGCCGATCCTGGCGTTGGACGATGACGTGGTGCTGCCTGGCATGGTGGTTCCGCTGGACCTGTCGGACGCCGACGTGCGCACGGCGGTGGACGCTGCCCAGGCAGCGACCGACGGTCGCGTGCCGACGTCAGGGATCCGGTCGGCGACGCCCGAGGCGGGCAAGGCGAAGGTGCTGCTGGTGCCTCGCCAGGACGGGCGCTACGGCTCCGTCGGCGTGGTTGGCGTGATCGAGCAGGTCGGCAGGATGCCGAAGGGCCGCGCTGTGGCGGTGGTCCGGGGCAGCGAGCGGGTCCGCGTCGGCTCCGCGACGACCGGCCCCGGTGCCGCGCTGTGGGTGGAGGCCTCCGTACTGGAGGACATCGCGCCCGCCGAGGACATCAGCGAACTGGTGCGCGAGTACAAGGGCGTGCTGTCGGCGATCCTGCAGCAGCGGGGCGCCTGGCAGGTGGTCGACTCGGTGCAGCAGGTCGACGAGCCCTCAGCGCTGGCCGACCTGGCCGGCTACGCGCCCTACCTGTCCACCGCCCAGAAGGTCACCCTGCTGGAGATGGCGGACGTGGCCGAGCGCGTGCGGCAGGCACTGGCCTGGGCCAGGGAGCACCTGGCCGAACTGGACGTGAGCGAGACGATCCGCAAGGACGTCGCGGAAGGCATGGAGAAGCAGCAGCGGGAGTTTCTGCTGCGGCAGCAGTTGGCCGCGATCCGCAAGGAACTGGCCGACCTGGACGGCAAGCCGGCATCCGAGGAGCAGGACTACCGCGCCCGGGTGGAAGCGGCCGACCTGCCGGCGAAGGTGCGCGAAGCGGCGCTGTCCGAAGTGGACAAGCTGGAGCGCACGTCCGACCAGTCGCCCGAGGTCGGCTGGATCCGGACCTGGCTGGACACCGTGTTGGACCTGCCGTGGAACGTGCACACCGAGGACAGCTACGACATCCCCGGTGCCAGGGCGATCCTGGACGCGGACCACTCCGGCCTGTCCGACGTGAAGGACCGGATCGTGGAGTACCTCGCGGTCCGCAAGCGCCGCGAGGACCAGGGCCTGAAGGTGGTCGGCGGCAGGCGCAGCGGTGCTGTGCTGGCGCTGGTCGGCCCGCCGGGTGTCGGTAAGACGTCGCTGGGCGAGTCGGTGGCCAGGGCCATGGGCCGGAAGTTCGTCCGGGTCGCGCTGGGTGGTGTCCGGGACGAGGCCGAGATTCGGGGTCACCGCAGGACCTACGTCGGTGCGCTGCCCGGCCGGATCGTCCGGGCCATCGGCGAGGCGGGTTCGATGAACCCGGTGGTCCTGCTGGACGAGATCGACAAGGTGGGCGCCGACTACCGGGGCGACCCGACGGCCGCGCTGCTGGAGGTGTTGGACCCGGCGCAGAACCACACGTTCCGCGACCACTACCTCGACGTCGACCTCGACCTGTCCGATGTGGTGTTCCTGGCCACGGCGAACGTGCTCGACTCGATCCCCGGCCCGCTGTTGGACCGGATGGAATTGGTCGCGCTGGACGGCTACACCGAGGACGAGAAGGTCACCATCGCCGCTGATCACCTGCTGCCACGGCAGTTGGAGCGGGCCGGCATGTCCGCGACGGACGTGACGGTGACCGAGTCCGCGCTGCGGCTGCTGGCCGCCGAGTACACCAGGGAAGCGGGCGTCCGCGACCTGGAGCGGTCGATCGCGCGGGTGCTCCGCAAGGTTGCCACCAACCTGGCGTTGGAGAAGGTCACCGTGCCGGTGCACGTTGACTCGGACGACCTGCGGCCCTACCTCGGTCGGCCACGGCACACGCCGGAGTCGGCGGAACGCACCACGCTGCCCGGCGTGGCGACGGGGCTGGCGGTCACCGGAGCGGGTGGTGACGTCCTGTTCATCGAGGCGTCGCTGGCCGACCCGGAGACCGGTTCGACCGGACTGACGCTGACCGGCCAACTCGGCGACGTCATGAAGGAGTCCGCGCAGATCGCACTGTCCTACCTGCGGTCGCACGGCGCCGAGTTGGAGCTGCCAGTCGGTGACCTGCGGGAACGCGGTGTGCACCTGCACGTTCCGGCAGGTGCCGTGCCCAAGGACGGGCCGAGTGCCGGCGTCACGATGACGACCGCTCTGGTGTCACTGCTGTCCGGGCGGCCGGTTCGCGCGGACGTGGCGATGACCGGTGAGGTGTCACTGACCGGGCGGGTGCTGCCGATCGGCGGGGTCAAGCAGAAGCTGCTGGCCGCGCACCGGGCCGGCATCACCACGGTGCTGATCCCGCAGCGCAACGAGCCGGACCTGGACGACGTGCCGGCCGAGGTGCTGGCGCAGTTGACCGTGCACCCGGTCAGCGACGTGCGGGACGTGCTCCGGCTGGCACTGGAGCCCGCCGAGGCAGCGGTCGACATCGCCGCCTGATCCGCAATACGACGAACGGGTCATCCGCATGGGATGGCCCGTTTGTCGTTGGGCTGAATAGCGGCATTGTCAAATCGTCAATGCCGGCACGAGATAGCGGCGTCGTCGCTGGTGGAAAGCTTGCTATCGTCAGGTACGTCGTCATTGATCGTCGTGTGGATCTGGTGATAGCGGGGTGATAATGGTTGCGATAAACCGGGGATAGTGGCGTTTTCTAACTTTGGGTTCATCGCCGGAACAACGAAAGTTGGGAGCCAGAGATGAACGCCACGATGATCGCCCGGTTCGCCACCGCCGTCGCCGCAGCCGCCATGATCGCCTTCGGTGCCCAGGCCGCTCACGCCGCCACCCACGCCACCGCCGACCTGTCCGCTTCCGCTTCCGGTTCCGCCGCTGTCGCCATCGCCACGACCACCCCGCCGCCCGCCGACGTCGACCCGGGCAGCAACCCCTGGGAATGAGTCAGCTCAGGGCCGCGAGTTCCGCTTGCGCGGCCAGCCGTTCGCGCTCCATGCCCCGCTCGCTGAACGTCACCAGTGCCTGCCTCAACAGTTCCACCGCCGCGATCGACTCGCCAAGTGACCGCAGGGCCCTCGCCAGTTCGAGCCGGGCCACAGCTGCGCCGCTGCCGTCCATGATCCGCTCCCGCAGCGTGACCGCCTGCTGGAAGAAGATCCGAGCCTGGTCGGGCCGACCGGCCGCCGCGTGGACCTCGCCGAGACTGCACAGCACGTAACCCTCGCCGATCACGTCCCTGGTGCGGCGCACCATGGTCAACACCTCGGACATGGTGGTGGCAGCGGTGTCGAAGTCACCGGACATCACCTGGAACTGTCCGATCCTGCGCAACGTGTGCGGTATGCCGCCCTCGTAGCCGACAGCCCGGTAGATGTCGATCGCCTCGGTCAGCCCGGCACGCGCGATCTCGATCTCGCCCCGCCGGTACAGGATCGGCGCGCTCTGCGTCAGCACGATCGCCCTGCCCACCGCGTCGTCCACTCGCGCGAACTCCCGCAACGCCACCGTGTACCGGTCGAACGCCGCGTCGTCGGCACCGGCCTGCCGGTCCAGCAGGGCCAGATCCCGTTGGCACAATGCCAGTCCACGCGGATCGTCCAGGCGCTCGAAGACGGCGAGCGCCTCCAGTTCGACCGCCCGCGACCGATCCGGCTGCCGCCGGTTGATGTACAGCGTGCCGAGGGAGTTCAGTAATGCCGCCGTGCCACGGTCGTCGCCGGCCGCCCGCGTGGCGGCCAGCGCGTCCTGGTGGGTGCGCTCCCAGTCGTCGAAGTAGCCACACGACTCGAACAGCGTGACCAGCGTGACGGCCAGATCCCAGGCCAGTTCGGTGAACCCGTTGCTCGCCGCCTGGCTGACCGCGGCCCGCAGGTTCGCGTGCTCGCCGTCCAGCCAGTCCAGCGGATCGACGAGCACCTGCGCCACGTATTCGGCAGGCGGCTGCCAGCGGGGCGCGTTGCCGTGCAGCACGGTGTAGTCACCGCCGTAGACCCCCCGGTGCGCCTGCTCCGCGATGGCCAGCCAACCGCCGAGCATCCGTTGCAGCGCGGCCCGTGCCGTGCGCTCGTCGGCCTGTTCGGTGAGTTGCTCCCTGGCGAACAGCCGGACCATGTCCTGGTAGTGGTAGCGGAACTCGCCGGTGTTCTCCACCGCCGCCACGTCCAGCAACTGCACGTCGACCAGTGGTTCCAGCAGATCCGACGGATAGGGGCTGTCGTCGTCCAGCACGGCACCGGCCGTCCAGCCGGGCACCGTCAGGCCGTCGGCCATGCTCAGCAACGCGAACAGCTTGCGGGACTCCGGGTCCAGGCCGTCGTGGGTGAGTGACAGGCTGGCCCGGATCGTCATGTCGCCGTGCGCCAGTTCGTCCAGCCTGCGCCGCTCGTTGGCCAGCCTGTGCACCATCGACGCCAGCGTCCAGTGCGGCCGGGCCGCCAGCCGCGCGCCGATGATCCGCAGCGCCAGCGGTAGTCCGCCGACGGCACCGACCAGCGCGACCGCGGCCTCCGGTTCCCCGGCCACCCGCTCGGCGCCGATGACCTGGACCAGCAGGCGCAGCGAGTGGTCCTGATCCAGGACGTCCAGTTCCAGCCGGTGCGCGCCGGGCACCCCGGTCAGCCGGGAGCGCGTCGTGATGATCACGGCGCAACTGCTGCTGCCGGGCAGCAGCGGAGTCACCTGACCCTCGGTGACGGCGTCGTCCAGCACCACCAGGACCCTGCGGCTGGCCAGCAGCGTGCGGTACAGCTCCTGTCGTTCGTTCAGCGCGTCGGGCACCATCGCGCCGGGGATGCCCAGCGCCAGCAGGAATCGGCCGAGTACGTCGGCCACTCCGTCGGTGCCGGCGCGGATGCCGCGCAGATCGCAGTACAGCTGCCCGTCCGAGAAATGTTCGTCGGCGACCCGGTGTCCGATGTGGGTGGCGAGGGTGCTCTTGCCGACACCGGGTTTGCCGACGATGACGACGACGCCGACGGCCTGTCGTGTCGGATTGCCGACCAGTACCTCCTCTGCCGCCGCGAGCAGGTCGTCGTGGCCGGTGAAGTCGGCGGTGTCCGCGCCGAGTTGGCGCGGTCGGCCCGTCCTCGGTGCGACGGGCTCGACGACGACCTCGACCGGTTCCGGTGCCTCGGCGACCGCGCCGAGCAACGCCGTCGTGTCCCCGGCGAGGATGGCGTTCTCCAACGACCGCAGCTCTTCGCTCGGTTCGAGGCCGAGTTCCTCGATGAGAACGTCCCGGCCCGCCCGGTAGACGGACAGCGCCTCGGCCTGCCGCCCGGACAGGAACAGCGAGCGCATCAGCAGCCCCCGCAACCGTTCCCGGAGCGGATGCTCGTGCACCAGCCGGGTCAGTTCGCCCACGAGTTGGTGGTGCAGACCGAGGCCGAGGTCGAGATCGAGGTAGGTCTCGATGGCGGCCAGCCGGTCCTCGTCCAACCGGGATGCCCTGGTGCGCAACGCGCGCTGCGGGATGCCGGCCAGGCACGGACCACGCCACAGCGACGCGGCGGTCCGCAACAACGCGGAGGTCTCGGCAGGCCTGCCGTTCTCGGCCAGGGTCCGCGCTTCGGCCAGACAACTGGTGAACAAGTGCATGTCCAGCGCCGACTCGTCCACTTGGAGCACATACCCGGGCGGTCGGCTCACGATGGGTGCGTCGACCCCGGCGGTGGCAAGTGTCTTGCGTAGTCGGGACACGCAGATCTGGATCTGCGTGCGGGCGGTGCTGGGTGGGGAGTCCTCCCACAGCGCGTCCACGAGATGGTCCGTTGTGACGATCCGGTTGGCCTCCATCAGCAGCGATGCCAGGATCACGTGCTGCCGGCCGGGCGGGATGCGGACCGTGCCGCCGGTGCCCTTGACCTCCATCGGCCCCAGGATGCGGAACGTCATCGACTCGGCGTCGATGGCCGCGGCACGGACTCGGTCGATCGTGCACCTCCGAAGCCTGCCCGCGCGAAGGCGATCGCGGAATGGGGAGTCAGCACATGAGCGTAAGTCGTTTCAGTTCGCAGACCAAACGCCAACCGGGTGATGACACGGTCTAGGAGATCTCGATCTTGAACCCGTCACGCAGTGTGGTTTTCGGCTGAGCCGTAGTAACGCCGTTGACCGAGTAGCAGGCCGTCGGCGGAGAACGTCAGGATGTCGACGAAGTCGACATCGCGGAAGCCGTCGGCGACCCGGAGCGCGGCGGGCCCGGTGCAGCGGCCCTCGGCGGCGACACAGTCGCCGTTGGCGATCACCCGGTACAGCCGGTGCCGGCTCGGCGGGCCCGCGATGCTCGCCAGCTGCGCCACCACGTTCTCTCTGCCGACCACGCACGGCAGACCCGGCCGCGTCATCCGTACGTCGTCGGCGAGCAGGGAGCCGTAGCCGTCCAGGTCACCCTCGTCCAGATACAGGTAGGAGAGCAGCACGTGGTCCACCGCTGCCGCCGTGACAGCCGCCCCAGGTGACGGACTTCTGCCGTTCCCTCCCATGACTGCCTCCAGATGACATCAGCGATTCTTGGTAGCTGGGACCACTTTCGCCGCCCCTGCCAACCCGCGACTATCACGTCGCTATCCCGGCCGGCCCATGGTCTTCGCGGGTGCTTGGCTCGCCGTTCAGATCGTGTTTGCCCCGTGCGCGTCGGGCGCGCCTACGTTCCGGTGGTCTGTCCACGCACTGACCAGCACGGAAGGCGTTGTCCATGCCTGACTTGTCACGTAGAGGATTCCTCGGGGCGGCCGCGGCGGTCACCGGAGCCGCGGTGGTCGGCACGACAGCGGCTCCGGCCGCCGAGGCCGCGACGTTGTCCGAAATCGCGAAGCAGCACGGTCGTCACGGGGACATCCGCGACATCAAGCATGTGATGGTCGTGATGCAGGAGAACCGCAGCTTCGACCACTACTTCGGCTCGATGCGGGGCGTCCGGGGGTTCGGCGACCGCTCGATCATCACGCTGCCCGGCGGCCTGCCGGTGTTCCAACAGCCCACGACGGCACCCGGTTCTCCCGTCACCACGACCCAGTTCCCGTGGCGGCTGTCCGAGGCGCCCACCACCGCCTACCCGGCCAACCACCAGCCGCCGACCTCCGAGGTCGGGGCGCAGGGCTACGGCGGCACGTCGCACAGCTGGGACGACCAGCACGGTGCCTGGTTCGGCGGTCAGATGAACGGCTGGGTGTTCGCCAAGGGCGGCCCGACCACGCTCGGCTACCTCAACCGCAACGACATCCCGTTCCAGTACGCCCTCGCCGACGCCTACACGGTCGGCGACGCCTACCACTGCTCGGTGCTGTCCGCCACGGGGCCGAACCGGACCTACCTGTGGAGCGGCACGATCGACGCCCAGCAGAAGTTCAGCGACTTCGTCGCCTTCAACGGTGGCGACGAACTGGGCAAGAACCTGCTGTGGCAGTCCTACGCGGAGACGCTGCAGAAGGCGGCCGTGACGTGGAAGCTGTACCAGGGCTCGGACAACTTCGGCGACAACGGCCTTGAGTACTTCGCATCGTTCGCGAAGTTCGATCCCGAGCAGGGTGGCACGCCCGCACCGGGCAACATCCTCTACGACAACGGCGTCGCGACGGTGCCCGAGCCGGTCACCGGAGTCACCGGCAACGCGGACAACATCGCCAACGCGATCCGGGCCGACGTGCTGGCCGGGACGTTACCCCAGGTGACGTGGGTCGTCACGAACCAGGCCTTCTCCGAGCACCCGGACGGCGCACCCGGCGACGGCGCGTACTTCGTCAAGGGTGTGCTGGACGCGCTGAACGCCGACCCCGAGGTGTTCAACTCGACCCTGGTGATCATCGACTACGACGAGAACGACGGCCAGTTCGACCACGTGCCGCCGCCCGTGGCGCCCGCCGGCACGCGCGACGAGTTCTTCTTCGAGCCGACCGGTGCGTTGGTGCAGGCAGGCCTGACCCGGCCGGTGCCGGTCGGCCTCGGCTTCCGGGTGCCGCTGATGCTGATCTCGCCGTGGACCCGGGGTGGCTGGGTCACGTCCGAGGTGTCCGACCACACGTCGGTGATCCAGTTCCTGGAGCAGTGGACCACGGCACTGGGCAAGCCCGCGATCAGCCCGAACGTCAGCGCGTGGCGGCGAAGTGTCTGCGGTGACCTGGTCGACGCGTTCGACTTCGACTCGCCCGTGTTCGGCATGCCCAAGCTGCCCTCGGTGTCGGTCATCGGTGACCCGGCGGGCGGTTCCTACGCGCCGCCGGTGATCAGCAACAAGGCACCGACCCAGGAATCGGGCACGAAGCCGGCCCGCGCGCTGCCGTACCAGCCGAACGCGAACCTGGACGGCTTCGCGGGGACACAGGCGCGGCTGTCGTTCGGCAACAACGGCCCGCACGTGCGCAAGGCCGCTCACTTCGCGGTGTACGACAACGTCTCGCCCGGCCTGTTGCTGGCCGACTACCCGGCCAAGTTCCCCGGCCAGTTCACCGTCGACCCGTCCACCACGGTCTGGAACCGCACGACGCCCGGCTCGGTGGAGATCGGCACCGGCCGCTACGACCTGACAGTGGTCGGCCCGAACCGGTTCCTGCGGCACTTCACCGGTGACGTGTCCGCCGCCGGTGCGACCGCCGAGGTCGAGGTGACGTACTACGAAGGCGGCTTCCACGACAAGCCGCACCTGGTGTTCGAGCTGATCAACAGTGGCCGGCAGGCGGTGACGTTCGCGGTCGGCGCGAACCATTATGTGAAGGACCACCCGAGGACGTTCCGCGTCGGTGGCCGTGGGCGCACGACGGAGACGCTGGACTCGTTCGTGTCCGACGGCTGGTACGACGTGACGGTCACGATCAGCGGCGACCACTCGTGGACGAGGCGGTACGTGGGTCACCTTGAGGACGGCAGCCACAGCGTCACCGGCTGAGCTTGTTGGCCCGCTCACTCACACGAAGCCGCCCAGCGCCGGGTATCAGCGCGGAGGCAGCCAAGCCAAAACCAGAAACCGCGACGAACCCCGGTAGCCGCCCTACCTCAGGCGGCTACCGGTCGTAGTGGGTGGTGAAGCGGTCGCGGAGCACGTTCTTCTGCACCTTGCCCGTCGACGTGCGCGGGAACTCGGGCACGACGATGACGTCCTTCGGGATCTTGTAGGCGTCCAAACGGTCGCGCAGCGCGGCCCGTAGGGCGTCCATGTCGATCTGCTCGCCCGGCTTGGGCACGACGACCGCCGTGATCGCCTCGCTCCACCGCTCGTGCGGCAGGCCTACTACGACGACCTCGGCGACGTTCGGGTCGGCGGCGTAGATCGCCTTCTCGACCTCGATGGACGCCACGTTCTCGCCGCCGGTCTTGATGACGTCCTTGGACCGGTCGGAGAACCAGAGCATGCCGTCGTCGCCGAGGCTGCCGACGTCACCTGAGTGGAACCAGCCGTGCGCGAACGCGGCGTCGCTGGCTTCCTCGTTGCGCAGGTACTCGGTCATCACAGACGGTGCGCGGTAGACGATCTCGCCGGTCGACCCGGCGGGCAGCAGCGTGCCGTCCGGCGCCATGATCCCTACCTGGACGCCGGTCAGTGCCGTGCCGACGGCACCCATGTGGGTCAGTTGGTGCTCCGGCCGGAACAGTGTCGCGATAGGACTCATCTCGGTCTGGCCGAACAGCAGCGCGAAATCGCAGCCGAAGCCGTCGAGGCATGCCCTGATCAACGCGTCCGGCATCGGCGCCATCGCGTACACGGCCCGCCGCAGCGTGCCAAGGTCCCGGTCGCCGAAGGACGGATGCTCAAGCGCGGCACGGAACATCATCGGCAGCCCGAACACCTGGGTGATCCGCTCCCGTTCGATCAGGTCGAGGAACGCGCCTGGCTCGAAGGCACGCAGCAGATGGATCGTCGCGCCGACCATGATCGCGGGAGTGCAGAACGCGTTGAGCTGCGCTGTGTGGAACAGCGGCAGCATCGCGACGAACCGGTCGTCGGCGCGCCAACCGGAGTCCAGTGCGCCGGACATCGACTCCAGGTAGATCGCCAGGTGCGAGCCGACGACGCCCTTCGGGAACGACGTGGTGCCCGACGTGTAGAGGTAGCTGATCGGGTCCCGGTCGGCGACGAACACCTCGGGCGTGCTCGTGTCCTCGGCCAGTACCTCGGCAAAGGTCAGCCAGCGCCGATCGGCGGGCTGCTGGTCGACTTCCACACCGGTGCCGGGCGCCACGATCACGTCGCCCGTCTCTGGCACCTTGGCCAGTGCGTCGGCCATGACGCCGACCAACTGTGTTTCCACCACCATGCCCCGCGCGCCGGAGTGGCCGAGCACGTAGGCGACCTCGTCGGCCCGCCAGCCGAGGTTGATCGGGACGCAGACGACGCCCAGCTTGGCGCACGCGTAGTACGTGGCGAGGAACTCCGCGCTGTTGCCGGACGCGAGCGCCAGTGCGTCACCACGGGCGTAGCCGAGGGCGGTCAGCCCGTTCGCCAGCCGGTTGACCCACGTGTCCAACTCGGCGTACGTCCAGGACCGCTCGCCGTCCACCAGCGCCTGCTGTCCCGGGCGCAGTGCCGCACTGCGCGTCAGGGAGTCGCCGATGTTGACCCGCTGGGCCAGGTTGCGCGAGTCGGTCATCGCGACACTTCCGTTTCCGGGAAGTGGGCGGCGTAGGTGGTGCGCAACTTGTACTTGAGCACCTTGCCGCCGACCGTCTCGGGCAGTTCGTCCACGAACAGCATGTCCTTCGGCGTCTCGTAGCCCGCCAGTCTCGTCCGGCAGTAGGCGATCAGGTCGGCCTCGCTGACCACCTGCCCCGGCTCCAGGATGACGACCCCGGTCACGGCCTCGCCCCAGTGCGGATGCGGCAGGCCGATGACGACGGCCTTGGCAACGGCCGGGTGCTGCATGAGCACCGACTCCACCCGGAGGCTGGACACGTTCTCGCCGCCGGTCTTCACGATGTCCTTGTACCGGTCGAGCATCACGCGCAGGCCGTCCGCGTCGTACGCGCAGCTGTCCCCGGAGTGGAACCAGCCGTAGCGGAACGCCTCCCGGGTGGCCGGCTCGTCGCGGTAGTAGCCGGACATCATCGACGGCGACCGGTACACCGCCTCGCCCGCCGTCCCTGGTGACCCGGCCAGGTCCTCGCCGAACGGGTCGAGCACCGTGGACGCGAGGATCGGGCTCGGCACCCCGACGTAGTTGTCCTGCGGCGCTGTCCGCGCGTACAACTCGGCCCACTTGTCCGGCCAGAACCGGTGGCACGAGATGGATTCGGTCTGGCCGAAGATCTCGAAGACCAGCAGCTCGTCGCCACAGTGCTGCTTCATCGACGCGAGTACCGACGGTGGCAGGGCGGCCCAGCCGTAGACGATCACCTTGAGCGAGGTCGCGTCCAGCTCCGGCCGCCTGGTCAGGGCCGCGTCCAGCGCGCCGACCATCGCCGGTGCGCCGCTCCACAGGGCGGTGACGTGCTCCTCGGCGATCATCTCGGCGATCGGGTCGGGTGCCGGGCGCCTGCCCAGCACCAGGGTGCCGCCGGACAGGAAGACCGAGTAAGTGAACGGCTGATCACCTACGTGGTAGATCATCGGCAGGAACGTGCCCACCCGCAGGTCCGACTCCAGCCGCAGGCCTCGGGTCAGGGACAGCGCGAAGCCGAAGCCTGCCATGTAGCTGCAGGTGTGCGAGATCATGACGCCCTTGGGCAGCGCGGTCGTGCCCGAGGTGAACAGGATCTCCCAGATGTCGTCGCCGTGGATCTCGACCTCCGGCTCGGTGGCCGGCTGGTCGGCGACGAAGTCGGTGAACGACTGGCTGCCGCGGATCGGGCCGCCGCCGACGGTGATCGTCACGGCGACCTCAAGCCCTGCTGCGGTGAACGGCTCCCGTGCCCTCGGCCAGAGTTCGGCGTCCACGACGGCCAGCTTGGGCGAGACGAGGTCGATCATGGCGGCGACCATGTCCGGGGCCATCAGCGGATTCATCGGCGCGGCGACGAGCCCTGCCTTGGCGATGCCGAGCTTGGTCAGGAAGCCCTCGACGGTGTTCTCACAGAACAGGCTGACGACGTCGCCGCGCCGCAGCCCTCTGGCCAGGAAACCGTTGGCGATCTGGTTGGCCAGTTCGTCGGCCTGCCGGTAGGTCAGCCGCTGGAACCGCTCGTCGGCGTAGGCACCCGGCCTGCCGATGATCGCGTCCTTGTCCGGATAACTCCAGGTCACCCGTTCCAGCAGGTCTCCGACGCTGGTGCGTTCCCAGCGGTGGACAGCCCTCCGGCCGTGGAGGCTGGTCACGTCGAAGTTCGTGTCCATTCGGCAGCACCCTCTGCGTCGAAGTGATGTGCCATTCACTACGCAGGCAGCGTAGACGGCGTCGATCGCGTTGGGAAGAGTCCTGGACCTGCCACGACCGGGTGATCGGTGTACTTGGCGGATGGGTCGCCCAGTGTTCTAATGTGAACCGTCGTAAACTTAGCTGACCGAAGGAGGACGGGTGTCGGTCCTGCGGTCGAAGGTGGACACGGCGAGCGAGACCTACCTGAACAACAGGAAGGGTCAGCTGGCCGCCATCGCGGCGCTCAACGAGCAGTTGGAACTGGCCCGCGCGGGCGGCGGCCCGAAGTACGCGCAGCGCCACCGGGACCGAGGTCGCCTGCTCGCCAGGGAGCGCATCGAGCTGCTGGTCGACCGCGACTCGCCGCTGCTGGAACTGTCCGCGCTGGCCGCGTGGGGCACCGACTTCGCCGTCGGCGCGAGCATCGTGACCTGCATCGGTGTCGTGTCCGGCGTCGAATGTGTGCTGATCGCACACGATCCGACCGTGCGCGGCGGCGCGATGAACCCGTACACGCTGCGCAAGACGTTGCGGGCGTTGGAGATCGCGCGCCGCAACCGGTTGCCGGTGATCAACCTGGTCGAGTCCGGCGGTGCCGATCTGCCGACCCAGTCGGAGCTGTTCGTGTTCGCCGGCAAGATCTTCCATGACCTGACCGAACTGTCGGCGCAGGGCGTCACCACGATCGCCCTCGTCTTCGGCAACTCGACGGCCGGTGGCGCCTACGTGCCGGGGATGTGCGACTACGCGGTGCTGGTGGACGGCCAGGCCAAGGTGTTCCTCGGTGGCCCGCCGCTGGTCAAGATGGCGACCGGCGAGGACGCCGACGACGAGCGGCTCGGCGGTGCCGACATGCACTCGCGGGTGTCCGGCCTTGCCGACTACTTCGCCGTCGACGAGATCGACTGCATCCGGATCGGCAGGGAGATCGTGGAGCAGATCCGCTGGCGAAAACTCGGCCCGCCACCGAGCCTGCCGCCGGACGAGCCGCTGTACGACCCGGAGGAACTGCTGGGCATCACGTCGGCGGACTTCCGGGTGCCGTTCGACCCGCGCGAGGTGCTGGCCAGGGTCGTGGACGGCTCCCGGTTCGCCGAGTACAAGCCGCGCTACGGCACCAGCCTGGTCACCGGCTGGGCATCGGTGCACGGCTATCCGGTCGGCGTGCTGGCCAACGAACGCGGTGTGCTGTTCAGCGAGGAGGCCAAGAAGGCCAGCGAGTTCATCCTGCTGGCCAACCAGAGCGACACCCCGCTGGTCTTCCTGCAGAACACCACCGGCTACATGGTGGGCACCCAGTACGAGCAGGGCGGCATCATCAAGGACGGCGCGAAGATGATCAACGCCGTGACCAACTCGACCGTCCCGCACATCACCGTCAACCTGGCAGCGTCCTTCGGCGCGGGGAACTACGGGATGTCCGGCCGGGCCTACGATCCCCGGTTCATGTTCGCCTGGGCCAACGCGAAACTCGCCGTGATGGGCGCGCAGCAACTCGCAGGCGTGATGTCGATCGTGGGCAAGCAGTCGGCCGAGGCGAACGGGCGGGAGTTCGACGTGGCCGCGGACAAGGAACGCAGGCAGCGGATCGAGGCACAGATCGAGCGCGAGTCGCACGCGTTCTTCGTGACAGCACGGCTCTACGACGACGGCGTGATCGACCCACGCGACACCCGCTCGGTGCTCGGCATGTCCTTGTCAGCGGCCCATTCGGGCACCATCGAGGGGCGCCGTGGCTTCGGCGTCTTCCGGATGTGAGCGGCAGATGACCATTCGAAAGCTGCTGATCGCCAACCGGGGCGAGATCGCCTCCCGGGTCATCCGGACCGCGCGGGCGATGGACATCGAAACCGTCGCCGTCTACTCCGACCCGGACGCGGGCCTGCCGTTCGTCCGGCACGCCGACGAGGCGGCACGACTGCCCGGTGCCACACCTGCCGACACCTACCTGCGCGGTGACGCGATCATCGCCGCCGCACAGGCCACCGGGGCCGACGCCGTGCACCCCGGCTACGGCTTCCTGTCCGAGAACGCGGACTTCGCCCGCGCCTGCGCCACCGCCGGCCTGACGTTCGTCGGGCCGACGCCGGAGGCGATCGAGGCGATGGGCTCCAAGATCGCCGCGAAGCGGCTGATGGCATCGGCAGGCGTGCCCGTGCTGCCGGGCGCGGTGTTCGACACGGAGCCCGACCCGGAAGAACTGCGGGCCGCCGCTGCCGAGATCGGTTATCCGGTGCTGGTCAAGGCCGCTTTCGGCGGTGGCGGGCGAGGGATGCGCATTGTCCGGGACGGCGACGGGGTCGCGGAGGCCGTTGCCGGTGCTCGCCGGGAGGCCGCGTCCGCGTTCGGCGACGGCACGGTGTTCCTTGAGCGGTTCGTGGACGCGCCACGGCACGTCGAGGTGCAGATCGTCGGCGACCAGGCCGGCACGGTGGTCCACCTGTTCGAGCGGGAGTGCTCGATCCAGCGGCGCTACCAGAAGATCATCGAGGAAGCACCGTCGCCGGTTGTCGGGGACGAGTTGCGGGCCGAGTTGTGTCGCGCTGCCGTCGCGGCCGGCAAGGCGATCGGCTACGTCGGCGCCGGCACGGTCGAGTTCGTGCTGGACAGCTCCGGCCATTTCTACTTCCTCGAGGTGAACACCCGGCTGCAGGTGGAGCACCCGGTGACCGAGCTGATCACCGGTGTCGACCTGGTCCGGGTGCAGATCGACGTGGCAGGCGGCCATCCGCTGCCGCCCAACGTGACAGCGGCGACGTTCACCGGCCATGCCATCGAGGCCCGCCTGTACGCCGAGGACGCTCCCGCCGGCTACCTGCCGACCAGCGGTGACCTGCACACGTTCGAGATCGAGCCCGCCGACGGTCTACGGGTGGACGCGGGTTTCGCGTCGCACACCAGGATCAGCACGTTCTACGACTCCATGCTGGCCAAGGTGATCGGCTACGGCCCGACTCGCGAAGAGGCCCGTCAGGTGCTGGCAGGCGCGCTGGCCAGGGCCCGGCTGCACGGCCCGGTCACCAACCGCGACCTGCTGGTCGGCATCCTGCGGGAGCCGGAGTTCCAGGCAGGTGCCATCGACACCGGCTACCTGGACCGCCATCCGCCTGCCGGACTCTGCCGCACTGTCGATGACGCCGGCATCCACTGGCACGCGCTGGCGGCGGCGCTGGCCGACCAGGCCGCCCGGCGCGCCGGGAGCCCGGTACTGGCGACGCTGCCGTCCGGTTGGCGCAACAATCCCAGCGCGTTGCAACAGGCCGTGTACGAGCTGGCCGACCGGCGGGTCGACGTGGCCTACCGCGTCGACAGGGACGGGCTGTCCGCCACCGTCGACGGCACCGAGCTCGCGAATGCCGTGCTGCACATGGCTTCGCCGAGTTCTGTCGACCTGGAGATCTCCGGTGTTCGGCGACGTGTTGCGGTGACCCGGGTCGGTGATGTGTCCTACGTGGACAGTATTGCCGGGCACACCGCGCTGGTCGAGGTCGACCGGTTCCCCGACCCGGCGGCGGTGGCGCAGGCGGGTTCGCTGCTCGCGCCGATGCCGGGCACGGTGGTCCGCGTGGACGTGGGCGTCGGCGACCATGTCGATGCCGGTGCCTCGATCCTGGCGATCGAGGCGATGAAGATGGAGCACACGATCCGCGCGCCGGCGGCCGGCGTGGTCGGCGAGATCACCGTCGTCGTCGGCGCGCAGGTGGACAGTGGCTCGGTGCTCGCGGTGCTGGACGAGGAGGGGGCAGATGAGTGATCCGGTCCGGTACGAGGTCGTGCGTGGCATCGCCTGGCTCACCATCGACCGCCCAGAGGCCCGCAACGCGCTGAGCAAGGCCGTGCGCGAGGGCCTGTTCGAGGGCGCACACCGGTTCAACGCCGATGACGACGCCAAGGTGCTGGTGCTGACCGGTGCCGGCGACCGTGCGTTCTGCGCGGGCGGTGACCTGAAGGAGATGGCGGAGACCTCGCTGACCGTCCCGCCGCCGGACTTCCTGCCGCAGTTCGGCCGCAACATCGAGATCACGAAGCCGACCATCGCCGCGGTCAACGGTGTCGCCTACGCGGGCGGCTTCCTGCTGGCGCAGAACTGCGACCTGTGTGTCGCGGCGGAGTCGGCACGGTTCGCGATCACCGAGGTCAAGGTCGGCAGGGGATCGCCGTGGGCAGCACCGCTGTCCTGGCTGGTCCCGCCACGCATCGCGCTGCAGATCCTGCTCACCGGCGACCCGATCACCGCGGCCCGCGCCTACGAGATCGGGCTGGTCAACGAGGTCGTGCCGGATGCCGAACTGACATCGACTGTGCAGGCGCTGGCCGAGCGCATCGCGGCCAACGCGCCGCTGTCGGTGGCCGCGGCGAAGCAGACCGCGTACCTGTCGGCGCACCATGAACTGGCCGACGCTTTCGAGGAGGCGGAGCGGATCTGGGCACCGGTCTACCTCAGCGCCGACGCGCAGGAGGGCCCGGCCGCGTTCCGGGACAAGCGCCCACCGGTCTGGACGGGGCGATGATGGCCAGCGACCTCACACCGCTGCGCGACGACCTCGTCGCCGAGTCGGAAGCGCTGTTCACGATCCTGGACGACATCACGCCGGCCCAGTGGTTCCTGCCGACACCCTCGCCCGGCTGGACGATCGCCGACCAGGTCAGTCACCTGGCCTATTTCGACGACGCGACGCTGCTGTCCCTCGTTGATCCGGACCGGTTCCGTCGCGAGGCTGCCGAGTTGACCTCGGCCGGTGCCGACTTCGCCGACCGGGTCGCCGCCGACCACCGTGGGCTGACCGGTGAGCAACTGCTGGACTGGTTCGGGCCGAGCAGGAAAGCGCTCGTGACCGGCTACGCCGACGTCGACCCGACAGCCCGACTGCCGTGGTACGGGCCGGACATGGGCGTCGCGTCCTCGATCACGGCCCGGCTGATGGAAACGTGGGCGCACGCCCAGGACATCGCGGACACCCTCGGTGTGCGGCGCGAGGCCACCGGCAGGCTGCGGCACGTCGCGTACATCGGCATCCGTGCGCTGCCCTACACGTTCCGCGTCAACGGCCTCGCGGTGCCCGATGACCCGATCCGCGTCGAACTGGCCGGCCCGGACGGCGAAACCTGGAGCTGGGGGCCGGCGGGGGCTCCGGATCGCGTCACAGGGACCGCGCTGGACTTCTGCCTCGTCGTCACCCAGCGGCGGCACCGCGACGACACGGGTCTGACCGCCACCGGCGACACAGCGGAGGCGTGGATCGCGATAGCGCAGGCATTCGCCGGCCCGGCGGGCCCGGGCCGGGAGAGGGGACCGCGATGACCGAGGTACGGCGTCCGGTGCGGATCGGCAACTCGTCCGGCTTCTACGGCGATCGGGATGCGGCGTCCCGCGAGATGGTCGACGGCGGTCCGATCGACGTGCTGACCGGTGACTACCTCGCCGAACTGACCATGCTGATCCTCTGGAAGGCGCGGCAGAAGGACCTGTCGGCAGGCTATGCGCGGTCGGTGCTCGGCCACCTCGAACAGGTGCTCGGCACGTGCCTGGACCGGGGCATCAGGATCGTCAACAACGCGGGCGGCCTGAACCCGGCAGGCCTGGCCGAACAACTGCACGAACTGGCCGAGCGGCTCGGGCTGCACCCGAAGATCGGCTACGTCACCGGTGACGACCTGCTGCCCTCACTGGAGGGGCTCATCGCGGACGGCCACTCGCTGGCCCACCTGGACACCGGGGCGCCGCTGGCCGGCAAGCCGGTGACCGCCAACGCCTATCTCGGCGGCTGGGGGATCGCCACCGCGCTGGACGCGGGCGCGGACATCGTCGTGTGCCCACGGGTCACCGACGCGTCGCTGGTCGTCGGGCCCGCGGCCTGGTGGCACGGCTGGCAGCGGGACGACCTCGACCGGCTGGCCGGTGCCGTCGTCGCGGGCCACATCATCGAGTGCGGGCCGCAGGCGACCGGTGGCAACTACTCGTTCCTGGACGAGGTCCGCGACCGCCGCTATCCCGGCTTCCCGATCGCCGAGGTGGCGCACGACGGCAGCAGCGTGATCACCAAGCACGACGACACCGGCGGTGTGGTCAGCGTCGGCACCGTGACCGCCCAACTGCTCTACGAGATCGCCGAACCCGCCTACGCGAACCCCGACGTCGTCGCACACTTCGACACCATCAACGTGGAACAGGCCGGCAAGGACCGGGTGCGCGTCTCCGGCACCATCGGCAGCCCGCCGCCCGCGACGACGAAGGTCGCGATGAACTTCCTCGGCGGCTACCGCAACACCATGACCCTGGTGCTGACCGGGCTGTGCATCGAGGCGAAGGCGGCGTGGGCGGAACAGGAGCTGTTCGAGATCCTGGGTGGCCGCGAGCAGTTCGCCGAGGTCGACGTGCGCCTGCTGCCGCTCGGCGCGTCGGACGTGCCCATGGCGCACCTGCGGATCACCGTCAAGGACCTGGATCGCCGCAAGGTCGGCCGCCGGTTCTCCAATGCCACGATGGAACTGGCGCTGGGCGGTTACGCCGGATTCCACACCACGACCCCGCCGACTGCGGAGAGCGCCTACGGCGTCTACTGGCCGACGCTGGTGCCAGCCTTCGACCACCAGGTCGTCCTGCCCGACGGCACCGTGCGGACCGTGCCGCCGACGCCGACCGGTGAACTCGTGCGGTCGTCGGCGCAGGGGTACGCCGGCATCCTCTTCGAGGAGACGACGGTGCGGGTGCCGTTCGGTGCGCTGTGCGGCGCCCGGTCCGGTGACAAGGGCGGCAACGCGAACGTCGGCGTCTGGGCCCGTGACCCCGCCGCCTACGGCTGGCTCAGCGCGTTCCTCACCGTCGACCGGTTGCGTGCACTCGTGCCCGAGGCGGCCGACCTGGTCGTGCGCCGCTTCGACCTGCCCAACCTGCACGCGCTGAACTTCGTGATCGTCGGGCTGCTCGGCGAAGGTGTCGCGTCGTCGACCCGACCGGATCCGCAGGCGAAGGGGCTCGGCGAGTACCTGCGGTCCCGGCCGGTCGACGTCCCGGTCCGACTGCTCCCGGGAGGCAGCGATGGCTGACGCGGCCACGCCGGTCCGGCGCCGTGACCCCGACCGTCGGCAGCGGATCCTCACGGCCGCGGCTGAACTTGTGGCGCAGCGCGGTTATCACGACGTCGGCATGTCCGAGATCGGTGCCGCCGCAGGTGTCACCGGTTCGGCGATCTACCGGCACTTCGACAACAAGTCGGCCGTTCTCGTCGCCATGTTCGACCGGGTCATCGACGACCTGTCCCGCGACGCGGGCGAGATCGTCACGTCCCGCGACGAGCCCGAAGCGGTGTTGCGCAAGCTGATTCGTGGGCAGGTCGCCTTCGTGCTGACCGACCGCACCCTGGCACAGGTCTACCACAACGAGATCACCAACCTGCCATCCGACGACCGGCATCGGTTGCGCCGCAAGCAACGCATGTACCTGGAGGAATGGGTGCACGTGCTGGCCGTGCTGCGGCCGGACATGAGCGACGCGGAACTGCGGGCGCTCGCGCACGCAGCGATCGGCGGGATCCAGTCGACGCTGTTCTACCAGAGCGGCCTGCCGGAGGAGCAACTCGCCGAGTTGCTGTGCGCGGCGGCCGAGGCAGTGCTGTTCAGCGCCACCACGCCAGGTGCCACCGAGCCGGGATGAGAGAGGCCGTCGCATGGATTTCGCAGCCGACATCGAGCTGACGGCCCTGCGGGACGCCGTCATGGCGATCACCAGGACCTTCGGCGGCGCCTACTACGCCCAGCACGCCGAGCAGCACCAGCCGACCGGTGAGCTGTGGCAGGCGCTGGGCAAGCAGGGCTTCATCGGGGTGAACATGCCCGAGGAGTTCGGCGGTGGCGGTGGCGGGTTGAGCGAACTGGCTGTCGTGTGCGAGGCGACGGCGGCGGAGGGCTGCCCGCTGCTGCTGTTGCTGGTGTCCAGCGCGATCTCCGGTGAGGTGCTGTCCCGCTACGGCACGCGGCAGCAGCAGGAGGCGTGGCTGCCCGCGATGGCAGACGGCCGGAGCAAGGTGGTCTTCGCGATCACCGAACCGGAAGCGGGCTCGAACACCCACAAGCTGTCCACCACGGGCACCCGCGACGGGACCGACTGGGTGCTCAACGGCACCAAGTACTACATCTCCGGCGTCGACGAGGCCGACGCGATCCTCGTCGTCGCGCGCACCGGCACCGACGCGACCACCGGGCACGGCCTGTTGTCCCTGTTCCTGGTCCCGACCGACGCACCCGGCCTGACGGCCACCCCGCTGCCGGTCGCCGCCGCGTTGCCGGAACGGCAGTTCACGCTGTTCTTCGACGATGTCCGGGTCACGGCCGACCAGCTGGTCGGCGAGGAGAATCATGGCTTCGACCAGGTGTTCCACGGCCTGAACCCGGAGCGGATCACCGGTGCTGCCGTGTGCGTCGGCGTCGGCAGGTACGCGCTGCGCAGGGCGGCCGAGTACGCCACCACCAGGAAGGTGTGGGACGTGCCGATCGGTAGCCACCAGGGCGTGTCGCACGCGTTGGCCAAGGCCGCGATCGAGGTGGAACTGGCCGCGCTGATGACATCGAGGGCCGCCTGGCTGCACGACAGGGGTCAACCGGCCGGCGAGGCGTCGAACATGGCGAAGTACGCGGCGGCCGAGGCGGCGATGGCGGCTGTGGACGCGGCCATCCAGACGCACGGCGGCAACGGCCTGTCCAGCGAGTACGGGCTGGTGCCGTTGTGGGGGATAGCGAGGCTGCTGCGGATCGCGCCAGTGAACCGGGAGATGATCCTGAACTACGTGGCCCAGCACACGCTGCACCTGCCGCGTTCCTATTAGGACCGTGCGAATGTCGGAAGCGACCTACGAACGCCGTGGCACGGCGGCCTGGCTCACGCTGAACCGCCCGGCCAAGCGGAACGCCATGACGCCGGACATGATCGCCGATCTGCACGCGGCACTGGACCGAGCAGACCAGGACGCCGACGTGCGGTCGGTGGTGATCACCGGGGCGGGCACGGCGTTCTGCGCCGGTGCCGACCTCGGCTACTTCCAGTCCCAATTGGACTCCGCTGACGGGCTCGATCGGTTCATGGCAGGCCTGTTGCGTCCGTTGGCGGCGTTCCTGGCTCGACTGCGGGACTCCGGCCGGCCGGTGATCGCTGCGGTGAACGGCCCGTGCGCGGCAGGCGGGTTCGAGTTGCTGATGTGCTGCGACCTGGTGCTGGCCAGTACGGCGGCGACGTTCAGCGACGCCCATTCCCGGCTCGGCCTGGTACCCGCCGTCGGTGGCGGGTCCGGCCTGGTACGCGCGGTCGGGGCGACCAGGGCCAAGCAGATCCTGTTCACGGCCGACACCTACGACGCGGCGACGCTGGCCGCCTACGGTGTCGTGACCGAGGTGGTCGAGCCGACGGCGTTGACCGCCCGCGTCGACGAGGTCGCGGATGTCCTCGCCGCACGAAGCCCGCGCAGCCTGGCGCTGGCCAAGGCGATGGTGCACCGCGACCAGCCGGACTGGGCGACCCTGGTGGAAGTGGATCTGGCCGATTTCCGGTCCGGCTGGTATTCGGCCGACCTGCGCGAAGGCATCCGTGCCTACTCCGAGCGCAGGACGCCGAGATTCTGACCGGTTGTACTTCGCTTCGATGTGGGGTAAGCCGGAACGATGGCGGTTTCGTTGAACCACACGATCATCCCCGTCCGTGACAAGCACACTTCTGCCGCGTTCCTCGGCCAGATCCTCGGGTTGCCCGTCGGTAAGCCGTTCGGCCCATTCGTTCCGCTGCCCGTCGGTGAATCCCTGACGCTGGACTTCGCCGATGTCGACTTCGCGGACCGCGGTGTCACGGCCATCCCGCCGCACCACTACGCGTTCCAGGTCGACGAGGCCGAGTTCGACGAGATCTTCGGTCGGATCCAGGCCGCTGGCCTGAAGTTCTACGCCGAACCCCACGAACCTCACGGCTACGGCCAGATCAACACGTCCAGGGGTGGCCGGTCGGTCTATTTCGATGACCCGGACGGGCACATCATGGAGGTCCTGACGCATGGGTAGGTACGTGATCCAGCCGCACCACCGCCTGCAGGAGTGGGTCGCCGAGAAAGAGGGCCATTTCTCGGCCGAAGGGCTGGACTACGACTTCCAGGCCGACGGCTTCGCGAGCGACGCCCTGCAGACCTCCACCGTGCGGTCGGCGGACGACGCGCCTGCGCAGGTGCGTGCCGGCGCGTTCGAGGACATGTCGGCAGGCCGGACGTGTGACGTGTCGTCGGCCTGCCACTGGGCGGTCAACGGTGTCGCGGCCGCCGGCTCGGGCAGGATGTGGGGCCACGCCTACACCGTCACGCCGTGCGCGATCTTCGCGGCGCCCGCGGCCGGTTACCAGCAGCCCGAGGACCTGGCGGGCGTCCCGGTGTCCGTGGGCTACCACTCGGGCAGTCACTACTCGACCATCCAGGCGCTGGAACCGTTCCTGGACGCCACCCAGCTCGACCTGAGCTTCTCCGGCCTGCCCAACGACCGCATCCGGCTGCTGATCCGCGGTGACGTCGAGGTGGCCACGCTGTTCGGTGCGCAGTACTACCTCGCGGAGCAGTTGGGGTACACCAAGATCGTCGACTCCACGTTCATGGTCGGCTTCCTGGTGCAGGACAGTGCCGACCCGGAGGACACGGCGAAGTACTTCCGCGCGTTGCGGAGGGCGCAGATCGACATCGACCTGCACGTCGAGCGATACAAGCACTACTGGCGCAACGAGATGCCGGCAGACCTGGCGGACCTGGTCGACGTGCGGCGGTTCGGCCCGGGTGAGCGGATCGTCTTCGAGCCCTATACCCAGGGCATGTACGACACCACCCAGCAGTGGATGCGCGCCCACGACCTGCTGGAACTGGACCAGGACTCGCGCTACCAGGAGGTGGTGATCGGCCCTGGCGCGCCAGCGGCGCGGTAGGCTTGCCGATCCCGGCCAGTAGCACGGCTGTCGACCTGGCATAGTCCGTTTCGTGGCAGAACAGCAGATCCGGCTCGGTGTGGTTGGCCTGGGCGTGATGGGTTTCCGGATGTTCGAGAGCGCCGCGCGGCACCTGGACTTCGACGTGGTCACGGCGGCCGACCCCAACCCGGCGGCGGTCGACCGGGCCCGAGCGGTCAGCCCTGACCTCGCCTTCGCCGACGCCGCCGACCTGGTCACGGCCGATGACGTGGACGCCGTCTACATCGCGACGCCACCGGCCACCCACGCCGACCTGGCCGTGGCCGCGATGGCATCGGGTAAGGCCGTGTTCTGCGAGAAGCCGTTGTCGGTGGACCTGGCCGACGGACGTCGGATGCGGGACGTCGCCGCCGACACCGGTGTCGCGACCGCGGTGAACTTCCCGTTCGCCAACCTTGCCGCCACTCGTCATCTGGAACAGGCCCTGCGCTCCGGCGATCTGGGGCAGGTGCTCGGCGTCGACATCCGGCTCACGTTCCCGGTCTGGCCCCGACAGTTCCAAGCCACGGCCACGTGGGTCGGGGAGCGCCAGCAGGGTGGTTTCATCCGGGAGGTGTTCTCGCATTTCGCCTACCTGACCGATCGGCTGCTCGGACCGCTGCTGGCCACCGACGTCGGCGTCACCTACCCGACGACGCCCGGCACGAGCGAGATCGCCGCACGGGGTCTGCTGCACTGCGACGACATACCGGTCACGGTGTCGGGGCGGGTCGGTGCCGCCGCGCCGGAGGACTACGAGTGGATCATCTGGGGCACCCGGCGCTCCTACCTGCTGCGGAACTGGGTCCTGCTGTCGGTCTCGGACGGTGGCCCCTGGTCGGCGGTGGACCTGCCGGCCGAGTCCGGCAGTGAGGCCTCCCGTTTGGCGTTGTTCGCGGAGGCGATCCGCGGCAACCGGCCCGACGATCTTGCCGACTTCGCCGCCGCGCTGCGCGTCCAGGAATCGGTGGAGGCATTCTATCGGCCTTGATTCGCTGGCTCGTTAATTAGCTCGACAGCTAATGAATACCGTTGTTCCATTCCGTGGTCATTGCCTGGCGGCGGAACTGTCTGCGACGTAGGCTGCGGACCTGAACGCAACGAAACCTGCGCGCAAGAGGCAACATGGAAGTGCAATTCCGCCTGCTCGGTGATATCGAGGTGCTCGTCGACGGTCGCAGGTTACCGATCGGCGGCACCCGCCAACAGGCTCTGCTCGCGGTGCTGGTCGCGGAGGCGAACCGTCCGGTGCCGCGCGATCTGGTACTGGCGCGAGCCTGGCCCGCCGCCCGATCACCGGCCAACGCCGCCAACGCCGTGCAGACGCAGATCACGTCGTGTTCAGGGTGCCGTTGCCGTCGTCGGTGTCGCCCACCCTGGCGGCCAGGGTCACGTCGTTGTCGCCGATGGTCGCCGGGCTGGTGGCGGCCGTCGCGCAGGCGCCCGCCGGCGAGTTGGTCAGGTTGGCAGGCGTGGTCGGCACGGTGTGGAAACTGGTGGACAGCGTCGTGTTGCCGGTGCCGCTGGCGAACTGCTTCCAGTCCAGCGTCGCCGTCTCACTGCATCGTCCGGCCGGCCGAGTCCAGCGTGACGAGCGGCGCCGAGCCACCGTCGGACAACGTGACCGCGGCCGTCGTCGCGGCAGGGGCGAGCACATCGTGCGTGGCCACGTCCAGGTCGTGCCAGGCACCCGCCCGCCACACGCGGGTCCGGCTCAGCGTCTCGGTGTCGGTGAACCGACCTGCCGGGTTCACGGTCGTCTCGGACGTCGGCGTGGTCAGGGCGCTGACGACCACGGAGCGACCCGTCGCCCTGGGCCGCGCGGCGGCTCGGTCCATGGACAGGTGGCCCGGTACGACCGCCGGAACGGGCGTCGTGGCCGGTGTCGCGGTGGGTGGTGCGGCCGAGAGAACACCGGCGACCAACGTCGGCAGGACGGTACCGGCGATCAACGATCGTTTCATCGGACGAGCGCACTGTGCTGGCGTGCCCGGATCGGACCGATCCCGGCGACAGCGGACGATCCCATCCCGGGCACTCGCGAACCCTTGAAGGACTCTTGAATTCCCTGGTCAACCGGTGTCCGGCGATGCGCTCGGCACATTCCGCGCTGGACACTTCCTGGTCACTTTCATCGAGGCCGTGCGTCCGCTTCCGGCATTGAGGAAAATCACCCACACCCGGACGTATGGCAGTGAAAGCGGAGGACCTGGATGCCTGATGTCTTCATCAACTTCCGAACGGGCGACGAGGAATCCGCGGCTACGGTGATCGAGCGGGACCTGGGCGCGCGATTCGGTCGGGAGAAGATCTTCCGCGACAGCACGTCCATCCGGGCGGGCGAGGACTTCGCGCGTCGGATCCTGTCCGCCGTGCACGGCAGTCGCGCCCTGCTGGCCGTGATCGGCCCGCGCTGGTTGTCGGACCGGCTGGCGGACGAGCAGGACTGGGTGCGCCGCGAACTGCTGGAGGCGAGGGAGTACGGAGTCCGGGTCATTCCCGTTCTGGTCGGCGACATGCCGAGACTGGACGGCATCGCCCTGCCGAAGGAGCTGTCCTGGCTGAAGGACGTCCAGTTCCGGAAGTTCGACAATGCCAACGCGGATGCCGACCTTGCGACGATCGCCGCCGAACTCGTCGATTTCGTGCCGGGACTGGAAGACCGGACGAAGGTCGAGGCACCGCAGCAGGCGACCGTCGACAACTCGGCACGCGACGTCCGCGGCAACATGATCAATATCACCGGCAACCACGGCCCGGTGCACGGTGGCCGAGGGGCGCAGTTCAACGGGCCGACGACCTACTACGCCGGTCGCGAGGACACGCCGTGACCGATCCACTGTCCTTTGTGGCCGGCAACTGGGGCCCGGTGCACGGTGGCCACGGGCCCCAGTTCAACGGGCCGACCTTCTACATCGGCGAAGGGGAGCGGCTGCTGCGTGGCGGCCGCGACCCGCGACCGACGGCCAGGGACCATCTCGCCAGGCTGGCCAGGCAGTTCGTCGAGCCGCCCGGCTACGGGACGGCGCAGGCGCTGCTGGCGGAACACGGCTGCACCATCCTGATCGGCCACCGGGGCATCGGCATACGTGCGGCGGGCCAGATGCTGCTGCGCAGGCTGGGCGGGCCGGACGCCGCGATCCAGAACGAGACCGGGGTGCCGGATCAACCGGGCGAACCGGTGCTGGACACCCATCAGGTGGCCGACGGTGACCTGATCCTGCTCGACCCGACCGACGCCGAGGACGAGGACCTGTTCCGCATCATGCGGCTGCTCCCGTCCTACCGGGCCGAGCTACGGGAGCGGGGAGCCCACCTCGTCGTCGTGCTGACCCAGGATCGCGACGACCTGGTCCGGATGGAACTGCGGCCGCTGCTGGCGGAGCTGGAGCGGCCCAACGCGCTGGACGTGGTCCGCCGCCACCTGCAGGTCGCCGAGATCCCGTTCGCCGAGGGGCAACTGCGGGCCAACACCGCCCTGCGACCCCGGCTCACCGTCGAGCCGATCCACCAACTGGCCGAACTGGTCCGCCTCATCGGTGCCGCACGGGAGCGGCTCGGCGACGCCGAGGGCTTCGATGCATGGGTCGCCGCTGCGTTCGCGGTGCTCGACGAACTGGGTCACCGGGTGGCGGCACAGGTGAAGGAGCAGCGCACCGGCCCACAGCGCGCGCTGCTGCTGGCCACCGCGATGCTCATCGACGCTCCCGCCGACCAGGTGCACCTGGCGGCCACCGAACTGACCCTCGCCGCGGCCCAGCCGAACGACGAACGGCCGGTGTTGGAACGGGACGATCTGGCCCAGCGGCTCGTCGAGCTGAAGATCGCCGTGGACGCGAACGGGCACGTGCGTTTCACGACCTTCGGCTACGAGGGGGCCGTGCGGCAGTACTTCTGGACCAACTTTCCCGAGCTGCGCCCGAATTTCCGGACCTGGGCACGTCAGGTCGGGGTGTCGCCGCACATCGGGGCGTACCACCGGGGCGAGTTCGTGTCCCGCTTCGCCGACCAGGCACTGCGCACCGAACGGCCGGACGACATCGTGAAACTGGTCGAAGCCTGGACCACACCAGGGCTGGCCCGGGTACGGACACTGCCGGCGGCGGCGATGGCGCTGGAACGCGGGCTCGGCAGCCTTCGGCACGGCTCCCGGTTCCGCCGGCTGATCTATGACTGGTCGCGGGATCCGAGCCTGGACACCGGCAAGGCGCAACTGGCGTTGGCGCTGTGCCGTGACGTCATCGCGGCCACCCACCCCGCCGAGGCCCTCGTCCGGCTGCACCATTTCGTCCGCCGACAGGCCGACGACGTGCGGGCGGCGGCCGAGGAGGCGCTGCTGCGCATCGTGCACCGGGACTTCCGTGAGTTCCGGCGCCTGCTGGACCGCGTGGTCACGAGCCTGACCGGGCCCCGCTGGGACGCTGACTTCGATCTGTTCCTGACGTTGGCCCGGCCGGTGGAACTGTTGCTGGCCAAGGGATTCCTCGACCACACCGTCCGCGAATCGCTCGTGTACGGCTGGCAGGCCATGCTGTTCGAACGGCCGTCGGCGTTCTGGGCCGAGCTGGCCGGGGAGTGGCTCAGCGCGATCGAGAACGACCGGCGCCCCGAGCTCTGGCGGGACACGCTGGTGAGGGCGTGCGAGCGACCTGGTGCCGGCTCCGCTCGCCTGTACGCGGTCGCCAGGGACTGGGCACGGGAGCCGGGCGCCGACCGAACCACCCGCGGTCGTATCGCACTCGATCTGACCAACCGTATGGACCAGGCGCAGGGAATCACGCCCACCGCCGCTCCGCGACACCGCAGTGAGGAATCCGTTCGATGACTTCGCAACCCAAGGCGATCATCCCGGCCGTGACCGGTGTGGTCGCGATCGTGGCGATCTTCGTCGCCGTCGGTGTCGGCTGGCCTGTCTGGGTCACGATCGTGACCGCGCTGGTCATCTGTGCCATCGGTGCGCTGATCTACCTGGCCCTCGTCCCCGGCAGGCAACCGGCACAGCAGGAGATCTTCGTGCCACCGCCGCCTGCTCCCGAACCACCGCCGGCAGTGCAGATCGATGTCGTGCAGGGGGTCAACCTGGCCAGCGCGTTGCCCGACTACGAGTTCATCCTGGACGCGACCGTCTACTGGCGGATGGTCGCCACCCCGACATCGACGCCGCATCTCCGGCCGGGTGCCCGCGCGATCGACACGATCATCGAGCGGGCCGCGGCGGTGGCGGCGACAGAACAGCCGGGTATGGCGGTTCGCCTGCAGCACCGCCTCAACGACGTGCTCGGCATCGTCCAACACGACCGGTCGGGCCGGATCGAGGTGTGGGCCGACCAGGTGCGGACGAGCCTGCCCGAGACCGACGTTCAACGCCTGCGCGCGCTGTCCGACGTGCGCAAGGACCAGGCGGTGTGGGAACACCAGCGGCGTTTCGAGTGTGACAAGCGGCAGTACCTGACCGAGGACGTGCTGCGCAGCACCGGCACCGCGCTGGTGTGGTGGCTTTCCAGGAACGAGTCCGACGTCACCAAGGCCGCGGATCTGATCGGCACGATGGCCAAGCTGTCCTCGGCGGCCAAGGACGAGGACTTCACGGCGATCGGTTCGGACGGTGCTGGTCAGCCGTTCGACCTGACGCAGTTGAACGGCAGCCGATCACCGGTCGACCTGGTGACCGCATTGATGGGCGCGCTGGGGTTGGACGACGAACAGCGGGCACTGTTCGCCGCTCGGGTGGCGACGGACATCGCGAGCACCGGCGACGCGGCGGCTGCGGAGCAGATCCGGCTGCGGTTCGACGTGATCACCGAAGAGTCCATCATCGACGAGGATCCCGAGCCGGGAGTGCACGCCTGGCCAGCAGACGACGGCACCGAGCGGACCGCGGCGGCAACGGCGGACTTGCTGGATGACTGACCGCGCCGAAGGCGCGGAGCTCCTTGCCGGCGAGTCCGCTACCGCGCGTCCTTGCCGGCGAGGGTGTCCAGTCGCTGACTACTTGCTGAGTAGGCTTGGTCGCCTGTTGCTCGTCGCTTCGGCCAGGGCTGCGACAACGGCTGCCGCACCGGCCGAGCGGTGTTCCTCGGCGGCGGCGAGCTTGCCGCGGGCCGATGTCGCGGCCAGACCAGCGACGACGGCCTGTTGACCGGCATGCGCGGCATCGTCCGCCGCCTGCTCGGCGACCAGCGTGCGATCTTCGAGTTGCTGCTGCAGTGCAACCCAACCGGCGTGATCCAGCGTGGGGCCGTTGATCGCGATCCGCGCCCAGATCTCGTCCGCATCGCACTGGGCGACGTCCAGGGTGAGCTGGTGGTTCCGCTGTTCCGCTTCGGCGAGCCGCTGCCGGCTCTCGGCGGCCATGATGTCCGCCCGCGCCTGCTCGGCGTCGGCGGTCGCGACCCGGATGCGGGCCTGGCTGAGTGCGGTCGGATCATTACCCAACGTGTTCAGGTCGACTCCTAAGCCACCAATTCCGCTGCCCGCTGTCATGTCGGCCTCCAGCCAGCGACGACGCTCGTCAGGAATGTCATCGCGGCTGTCGGTGTCCGCGTTATCCGTCGCGGGCCGCGACTCACCCGCTTGAGGTAGGTGGGGCGAGCACCTGGATGGCCCCGTCGATCTCCCGGGCCTGGATCCGGGGCAGCGGGGACAGCGCCACCTTCAGGCGGTGCCGCAGGACCGCACCGGTCACCGAGAACGAAGCACCGTGGCACGGGCAGTTCAGCATCTTGGCCGGTGCGTCCAGATTCAGCCGGCAGCCCAGGTGCGTGCAGATCCCGGAAACGGCCCAGACCTCGGCGTCTGTCCTGCTCACGAAGCCGGTGATGGTGCCGAGGTCGAACTGGATGGCAGAGCCCTCCGGCAGGTCGACGGCGGCCGCCACGGTGGTCCACACACCGTTGTCCGGTGTGAGTTCCTGCTCCGGCGGCGGTGCCGCGATCACCGGCTCCCGGGTGGTCGTGGCCGGTGCCTTGGTGCTACGCGGGGCCAGCACCTGGTCCAACCCGGCGCCGACGGCAGCGGATGCGGCCGCGGTCACGCCGAGCCGCACGATGACCTTGCGCCTCGCCAGCGGCACCGGTGCCGGCGTTTCGTCCAGTTCGGCCGCCAACCGCTGGTGCAGTGACGACACGAACTCCTCGTGTACCGAGTCGGCGCCGACCCTGGCCGAACGCAGCAGGATGGCCGTGCGTAGTTCGGCATCCGTCGACGGATCGACCCGCAGCCGTCCGAGCCGCCGCTGGCGCAACAGGTTCTCCACGAACCGCCGTGCTCCGAACATGCTCACCCTCCGATCCGCTCGGCGACCTTGGCCGCGGCCTTGAGCGCACGGTGTTGCAACACCTTCGCATTGCCCACCGTGACACCCATTACCGCGGCCGTCTCCTTCAGCGAGTTGCCGTGGAGATAACGCTGGCGCAGTACCGTCCGGTAGTTCTCCGGCAGTTCGGTCAGTATCCGTTCCACGTCGGCGAGCCGATCACGGCCCGTGTGCCCCTCGTCCAGGACCAGTTCGGCGAGGTCCTCGTCCAGCGTGGTGAGTTCCCGGCCGAGGGTGCGCCGCCAGTGGTCCGCGAGCACCGTCCGCGCGGTCGAGACCAGGTACGACCGCACCTCACGGACCGACGCCGACACCCGCAGCGGGCGCAGTGCCGCGAGGAACACCTCGGTGGTCAGGTCCTCGGCGTCGGGCCTGCTACCCACCTTGGCGTACAGCATCCGGTAGACCCAGCCGACGTTGTCCCGGTATATCGCCTCCCAGTTCGGGTACACCTCCGCGCCGACCATCCGTAACAGTGGCGGGTCGTTCGCCCGCTCTCCGTCCGGCGTGTCGGCTCTCTCGCCGCTGTCGCGTCGGGTCCACACACCTACCTATACGGGCCGGGGTTACACGTGGCCTGAAACACGTACGGCCCGGCCGCCTGTTGGCGACCGGGCCGTACACGTCGGGCCCGGCCGCGCGATGCGACCGGGCCCGACGTACCCCTACCCCTCCCGGATCAGTTGTCTTCCCCGCACCTGGCCGGCGGCGGGTTCAGCGTCACCGTGCCGTCGACGATCTCGCCGTTGTCGGTGTTCACCGCGTGTGCGGTCATCACCTGGTTGCCCGGCTGCGCGGGAGTCATGCTCATGCCCTTGATCCCGGCGGCGTCGGAGACCAGGTTCTGGTTGAAGAACACGAAACCGTTGTCCGCCAACTGAACCGTCCAGTGCTGACCGATGGCCTCGGTGTTGATCTCGAACTCCTCGCCGACGACCACCCCCGGCACGGCGCCGTCGTCGTCGTACATCGACTTGAGCGTGAACGGGGAGCCCAGCGTGCCGTTGCCCGCTGTGGCCGTCGCCGTGCCACACGGCCGGCCGCCGCCCCCGTTGCCGCCACCGCCCCCATTGCCGCCACCCTGACTGGCGTTGGCGGTGGGGCCGGCGAGAACGGTGGCCACGATGGCTGTACCGATGGCCAACCCGCTGCCCAGAATGCGTAGCCGTATCAAGAACTCCTCCTCCTGTGGTGGCAGAGTTTGTCTGCCAGCAAGGGATACGCGGAGGGGTTACACGTGCGGCCGGTGCCGGGCGACTGCTCTGGCGTGTGCACCGGTGAGCAGGGTGCGCACCTGCTCCTCGGTCACCGCGCCGGGGTTGAGGACGGACATCCAGCCCTGGGTGGCGTAGACGGGATGGGGCAGCACGTGGTCGACAGCCGTGTAGTCGATGTCGCCGTGGTGTTCGGCGTGCGCCGCGGGCGGATAGCCGAGCACTGCTTGGAACACGCTGCGGCCGACGGCGATGTTGAGCCGGAACACACCGGGGCGGTTGAGTTTCGACGCGGTGTCGAACCCGTCGTAGTCGTTGGTGACGATGGTGGCGAACGGCATCTGCCGATTCGCCTCGTCGTCCTCCGGGTCGTAGTAGAAGAACGAGTCGCCCCAGGCCATCTCGGGTGCTCCGCCGGCCTCGCTCGCGGTGACCGTGGCGACGCCGGGGAGGCCGGCCGCCAACGTGATGATGTCCTCCTCTGTCAGCATGTCCGCAAGTATCTGCGGGCGCGGGCACAATGGCGGCAGCGGGACCGGAAGGAGTTCGACGATGAGCAAGTCACCCGATGACGAGCCGATCGAGGCCGAGGTGGTCGAGCAGGGCACTGTCGCGCTGCCGTCGACCGTCGGCGAGCCCACCGGACTGGCCACGGACTACACCGACGACGGCGTGCCGACGTTGGACTACGTGCGGGACCAGATCGAGGGCCGCTTCGCCATGTCGATCGGGACGAACGAGTTGGCAGCGGACATTCCGCAGGTCGCGTCGCTCGACGAACAGTTCGCCGCCCGCGAGAACGCAGGCAAGGACAGGTTGGAGCAGATCCGTCGGGCTATGCGGGGAGAGTGACGGGCCGCTCGAACCTCACCTCGGGATACCGCGCGGACGGCGCCATCAGCACGTCCTGTGGCTCGCCACGTAGGTGCAGGTCGAAGAATGCCCGGGTATAGCGGCGGGTGATCTCGGAGACGCGGGTAGCGGGTAGACCCGCGCCGGTACCGAGGCGGGACGCCTCGGCGAGCAAGCCGACGTCGGTGAACGAGGCGTGCAGGGCGCCGGTCACTGTCAGCCAGCGTCGCCACCCGATCAGGTGGTCCCAATCGCCCTCCCAGGTGGCGGCCGCGCCACCGCTGCCCGGCTGGTACTGGTCCTGCCGGCCCAGGAACAGGAACGGTCGCGCCAGCCCGCCGTCCGGCATCGGGCTGGACGTGCTGCCGTCGATGTCGACACCGGCGCGCACCCTTCGGTCGGCCAGCATGGTGGCGATCGCGGCCGCACCGCCCGCTGAGTGGCCGGCCATCCCGATCCTGGCCCGGTCGATCAACCCGCGATGTGTCTCGATCAGCTGGTCGAGCACGAACGACACGTCAGCCGCCCGGCCGGCTCCCAGCCTGACCCAGAACGCCTCGTCGTGCGGGATCTCAGCCGCGACGCAGGTGGTGGTCCGCCCGTCCGGGAACATCGTCGCCACGCTCTCGTAGGTGTGGTCGATGCCGGCCACCACGTAGCCGTTGCTCGCCAGGTCTTCGGCCAGCGACGTCAGCGTCGCCCGGGGTTTGCCGAAGCCGGGTGACAGCGCGACGAGCGGCAGTCCGCTCCCGACCGGCTCGGCGCCGTAAACCGCGTTGGTCCGGGTCGTGCTCAGGACGTCGAACGGCACACCGGTGATCCGCCCGCCGCGCAGCAGGAGTTCCGACTCGATCGGTGTCATGTACCGCGCCGGTCGCCCGTTCGAGGACGTCGTCGGGTACCAGAGGGTGACCATCAGCTCCCGCGCGCCGGCCTCCGGCACCCAGGGATCGGAGCGGGAGACATCCGTCAGCTGGACCGACATCGTGCCAACCGGGTGCGTACCGGTCGGCCCGGGCAGGCACAGCGTGCCGCCCTGCTCGATCGGCTCTGCTGTCATCGCCATGCGGTGAGCCTCGCGACGCTGCGTGCTCCGTACATCGTGGATGTCCCTGATTTCACCCAGCGGGCTCGCCGGGGTGGTGTCAGGGTTTGGGGTGGTTGGGCGTTGAGGGGGTTTGAGCCTTGTCTGATCGCTTGGTGGCATTCCGGTGTTGACGCCGGGCATTGCCGAGGTCGAGACCGGCAGCGGTGTCCTGCTGGACGACGGGACGCTGCTCGCCCGGGCCGGTGACGGCGACGGGTCGGCGTTCGAGCAGTTGGTCATCCGCTACCGGCCGCCGATGTACCGGCTGGCGTTCCGGATGCTCAGCCATTCGGGTGATGCCGAGGATGCTGTGCAGGACGTGTTCGTCGCGGCGTGGCGACGGCTGGCCGACCTGCGTGCGGACACCGCCTTCGTCGGCTGGCTCTACCGGATCACCACCAACCGGTGCCTGAACGTGCTGCGCTGCCGCAGGCCGACGGCCGAACTCGACCCGGATGCGGCCACCACCGTCCACATGGCACACCAGCCGGAACGCGCCGCCGAGGTCAACGAGGAACTCGCGGCACTGGACGACGCACTGGGCATGCTCACCCCGTCGCAGCGGGCCTGCTGGCTGCTCCGCGAGGGCCACGGCCGCTCTTACGACGAGATCGCGGACATCGTGGGGACCAGCACGACCGCGGTCCGGGGACGCATCGCCAGAGCACGGACCCAGTTGGCCGAGGTGATGCGGCCATGGCAGTGAACCCGGGATCTGCTGATCGGAAAGGGGGAGCCAGTATGAGTTACCAGCCCGATGTCCCTGCGGCCCGCAAGCCGCCGGGTTCGGCCGCACGGCCGGCCACCGAGCGGGTCGTGGGGGAGGCGGTGATCGCCGCCATCGCCGCGCATGCCGCCGTCCGGACCGAAGGAGTCGTACGACTGGCACCGGGCCTGTTCCGGCTGCCGACCGCCGGTGTCGACGTGCACTACGAGGGTGACATCCCGGTCATCCACCTGGACCTGGTGATCTCCGGCGAACGACCGGTGGCCGAGGTCGGCGCCGCCGTGCGACGTGCCGTGACCGATGCGGTCACCGCCGACGCCGACGTTGCCGAACCGGTCATCACGGTGTCCGTGTCGGACATCGAACTGGGCGCAGGCGATCGGGTCTGGCGGTGACCGGCGTGGCGACGAACGACACGAGCCTGACCAAGGCCGACGTGACCGCCAAGCTGCTCACCGCGCTGCGGGCGCTGGACGGGGTGCGACCGTGGTGCCCGGTGCCCCGATCGGGGCCGACCGCGCTGCTGCCATGGGATCCGGGAGCGTTGGCGATCGACCTGGCCGATGACTCCGTCGGGATTCGCCTTGTGGCGCAACGCCTACCGCTGCGACCGGAGCTCGACCAGGCCGGGAAGGTGGCCCGCAGGGCGTTGGCCGGCAGCAGATGGGCGCGAGCCGAGTTGCGGCTCACGGTGAGTGACCTCGATCCGGCGGCGTTGTCAGATCCAACGTGACATCCGGCCGCGTGCAGTGTCCTAACACGAGTATCTCGCAATGACAAGGAGTGGATCACGATGACAGCCACCACCTCCACGTCGGAACGAACCGACAAGAGCACCGCGCGCGGCGACAGCAGGGAAGTCGCTGTCCGTAGCGAGGCGCGGCCACTGATGACCGACCACGGCGCCACGTCGGTGGCGGACACGGTGGTGCAGAAGATCGCCGGCCTGGCCGCCAGAGAGGTGCCCGGCGTGCACGCCCTCGGCGGCGGGATGACCAGGGCGTTCGGCGCGCTGCGCGAGCGGATCCCGGGCGCCAACGCCAGTTCCGGCCAGGGCGTAGGGGTCGAGGTCGGCGAGAAGCAGGCCGCTGTGGACCTGGAGATGATGGTGGAGTACGGCGCCGCCATCCCGGAACTTGCCCGCGCGGTGCGCAAGAACGTGATCACGGCCATCGAACGGATGACCGGCCTTGAGGTGGTCGAGGTCAACATCAACGTCAACGACGTGCACCTGCCCGGCTCCGATGACGAGTCCGGCGACAGCAACGGCGCCGCCACCACCACCAGCCGGGTCGAATAAGCACCG
>DASXYT010000211.1:0-13557 GCA_036502345.1 Pseudonocardiaceae bacterium
GGAGGGCGCAGCATCCCCGAGGCGCTCGCCGCGGCCGTCGGACCGACCGGGTACGTACTGGCGACGGACATCGATCCAGCGTGGCTGGACCCGCACGGGACCTATGAGGTACGCCGGCACGACATCGTCGCGGATCCGCCGCCGGGGACGTTCGACCTGGTGCATGCCCGGCTCGTCCTCGTCCATGTGCCCGACCGTGCTGCAGCGCTGGCAACGATGGTGGCGGCGCTGCGGCCCGGCGGCTGGCTTCTGGTGGAGGATGCGGACACCGAGCTACAGCCGTTGGTGTGCCTCGACGAAAGCGGCCCGGCGCAGGCGCGAGCCAACCGGCTGCGGCGCGCCTTCCGGGAGTTGATGACACGCCGCGGCGCCGATCTGCGCTACGGCCGTACGCTGCCTAGGACGTTGCGCGAGGCCGGCCTGGTCGACGTCGCGGCGGCGGGCAGTTTCCCCGTCGGCGGGGCGGTCTGCGACCGACTGGAGATCGCGACGATGCGGCAGGTCCGCGCCGAGCTGGTCGCCGCCGGGCTGGCCGATGAAGCCGAGATCGACGCACACGTCGCGGCCGTCGGCGCCGGCGAGCTCGATCTCGCCCTCGCACCGCTGATCTCGGCATGGGGGCATCGCGCACGTATGGTCGACCTGTCCCCCGACGGCGACCGCAGAGCGTGACCGGCGGCCGGGGCCGTCACGCCGTGGAGTGATGCCTGGTCGCATAGGCATGGGTGAGGACCCACCCGTCCGGCGACGACAGGGACAACTCCCATCGGTCGCCGAACACGAACTCCCCACCGAGCAGCGGAAAGGTGCCGCAGAACAGCACCAGGTCACCCGGCGCGGCCACGGTCATCCGTTGGACCAACTCCTCGGGACGGCGCAGGGTCGCGACACCGCCCTGCTGGTACGGCCGGTCATCCACCACGGATGTCGCGCGCAACGCGTCCCAGTTCAGCTCGGACAGGTCCGCTCCGATCTCCACGGCCGTGGCCCCGACCGGCTTCGGGCACGATGCCTTGGCGAGGACGATGTCGCTTCGTTCCAGGTCCCGGTCGGTGTGGTCCGAGCCGACGGCGAGGAAGTAGCGCCCGTCCGCGCGGATGATCACCGGCTCGACCTCGCCCGACGTGCTGGTCCCGTCGACGTCGACGACCGGCGCGCTGGTGAGCAACGCCGGATCGAGGTCGTAGTAGGCGGGCACGCTCTCCGGCGGCGGCACCCCGATGGCGGCGAGCTCGGCGATGTGCGCCCGCACCGACTCCTCGTCACGCGCGGTGTAGCCGGCCACGACCAGCTTGTCCGGCGTCAACGACAACTGCCCGCCACCGGCGACGGTGAACGACAACGACATCATGGGATCGTTCCTCATTTCCGATCACCCGACACACTACTGTCCACTGGCGACACGGTCGCACAAGCACCATCGGCGTTGTGCGGGCACGCGGGCGCTACTTCAGCCGACCTCCGAGGACAGCAGGCGGGGCCAGAGGTTGGCGTGAACCTTTCATCGCCCACCTGCACAGTGACAGGACTCTCTACCCGATTCCTTGACGCGCCATCCGACCGGCGCGACGGTACAAGGCCGTTGCGTCATCGATGTTAGCGCTAACAAAGGAAATCATGGGCACGATCAAACGATTCTTCCACCGTGCACCTCTGTTACTCCTACTGCTCACCGCTCTGATTTTCGCTCAATTGAGTATCAGCCAGCGGACAGCCTCGGCGGCAGGGACCGGACCCTGTGACATCTATGCGGCGGGTGGCACTCCGTGCGTCGCCGCGCACAGCACGACGCGAGCGCTTTTCGGCAGTTACAGCGGCAGGCTGTATCAGGTCAGGCGCGCTTCGGACGGGGCGACGACCGACATCGGAACCCTGACCGCCGGCGGCTTCGCCAACGCCGCCGCACAGGACTCGTTCTGCGCGGGTACGACGTGTGTCATCACGATCATCTACGACCAGACAGCCAGGGGCAACAATCTCAAGCAGGCGCCGGCAGGCGGAGCGGCCGGTGGCCCCGACGCCCTCGCGAACGCCGACGCCCTGCCGATCACGGCAGGCGGCCACAAGGTCTACGGCGTCTTCGTCGCACCCGGTGTCGGCTACCGGGACGACACGACCTCCGGGGTCGCGACCGGCAGCGCCGCGCAAGGCGTCTACATGGTCGCCGCAGGCGGGCATGTGAACAGTGGTTGCTGTTTCGACTACGGCAACGCCGAGACGAGCAACAACGACACCGGCAACGGCCACATGGGAGCCGCCTACTTCGGCACCCTGTGCTGGTTCGGGTTCGTGGTGCCAGGGCAATGCGTCGGCTCAGGCCCGTGGGTCATGGCCGACCTGGAAAACGGCCTCTTCGCCGGCGGCAACGGGACCAACACGAACAACACGGGTCGAAACAGCCCGTTCGTTACGGCAATGGTCAAGATGAACTCGACGAGCTACGCGATCAAGGACGCGAACGCGAACTCGGGTGGCCTCAAGACCGACTACAACGGAGCACTGCCGACCACCACCGGATATACGCCCCTGCATTTGGAGGGAGCCATCATCCTGGGCATCGGCGGTGACAACAGCAAGGGTTCCGCCGGATCCTTCTTCGAAGGAGTGATGACCTCCGGCTTCCCGTCGGACGCCACTGAAAACGCCGTCCAGGCCAACATCACGGCCGTGGGCTACAGCACCGCGGTCAGCGCAGGCGCAAACCTCCTGACCAATGGCAACATCGAGTCAGGGACGGCCGGATGGTCCGTCTTCGGCAGCGGCGCACTCACCGCGAACACCAGCGTCGTCCACAGCGGCGCCGACGCCCTGCTGCTGACCGGGCGGACCGCGTCGTGGAACGGTCCCAGCCAGGACCTGACCGGCAAGGTGACCAACGGTCACACCTACACGTCGAACGTATGGGTGAGAACGCAGAGCGGCACCCCGACCGCCAAAGTCACTCTCGCCCTGACAGCGAACGGGACGACTACGTTCACCACTCTGGCGCAGGGCGCGGTCAACTCGTCCGGTTGGACGTTACTGACCGGAACCGCGGCCGTGTCCTGGACCGGAGCGTTGTCATCGGCACGATTCTATGTGGAGACAGCCACGGGCACGGACAACCTCCTTGTTGACGACGCATCGATGCAGTAGCCCCCGGGAAGCAGGGCTCATTTGGCGGCCGCGCAGGACCTGATTCCTGCGCGGCCCCTTGCGTTGTCGCTACGGGCTGTAGCAGGTGTTGGTCGACGAGTTGAACAACGGCGTCGTGTCGACCGACTCGTCGGACGGCGGATCGACGATCAACGTGCCCTGTTGGGTGAGTGCGTCCTCGCAGTCGAGCACCTTGTTGTCGTTGCCGCCCTGGCCGCCGACCCAGAGGTCGATGTGATGGAAGTTCGGGCCACCGTCAGGGCCGTGCCCGGTCCAGTCCTGGTCACACTCGGCGCAGTCGTCCTCCATGATGAAGTACTTCTTGAGGAATGCGTAGTAGACCCTGGTGCCGATGGGCAGTTCGGCCTTGTCGGTGGCGTAGGTGACCGGGTCCGCGTACGTACCGGTGCCACCCGCGGTGTCGTGCAGTGTGGGGTTGCCGTCACCCTTGGGGTAGGCGATGGCGCCGCCGGGTGGGGAGTTGTCCGGCCAGCCGTAGAGCGTCACGTAGTACGAGCCTGTCGTGCTGCCCGGCGACGTGGACGCGGGGTTGGTCGGCGTGCTGGTCGGTTTGCGGTGCGCCGCTGCCGCACTGTGGGACGCCGGCGCCTTGGCCGGCGTGGCGGACGCCTGATGGGTGAGTGAGGCGAACGTCGTGATCGCCAATACGAGTGAGGCGATCGCGGCGAACAAAGAGCGCCATACTGTCGTGCCCATGCCGGTTCGTCCATCTCCGTTCGCTCGCATGTCCATTCGCGACGGGCTTCCCGTCACGTATTGCCATAATTCTCTCAACTAGTTAATAAATGTTCCTAACTATCGCCGTGGAACGTACTAGAGCGACACAGCATGGTCAACAGCCAGATCCCAGCCGGTTGACGTTATGCTGCTGCTGTGACGGGCGTCAATGAAGCGGTGGCCGTGGTGACCGGTGCCGGTAGCGGCATCGGTCGGGCCGTCGCACTGCGGCTGAGCGAGAACGGCCTGCGAGTGGTACTGACCGCGCGCACCGAGCAGGACCTGGTGGCGACCGCGGCGGCCTGCCCGGCGCCCACGCTGGTGGTGCCTGCCGACATCACAGCACCCGACGCACCCGACGCCGTGTTCGCGGCCGCCGAGCGGGCCTGGGGACCGGTAGGCGTACTGGTCACGGCAGCAGGCGGCGGCTTCGCCGCGCGGGTGGACAGGACGGGCGACGACGACTGGCAGCGCATGCTCGACGTACACCTGACGGCGCCGTTTCGCTGCGTGCGCCGCGCGGTGCCCGGCATGCGTGCCCTCGGCCGAGGCCGCGTGGTGGTCGTGGCATCGAGTGCGGCCAAGGTCGGCGAGCCCTACGTGGCCGCCTACACCGCGGCCAAACATGGCGTGCTCTGCCTGGTACGTTCGGCCGCCGCCGAGTTGGCCGGGTCCGGGATCACCGTGAACGCCGTCTGCCCCGGTTTCGTCGACACCCCGATGACGGCCACCACGGTCGACGGCATCGTCGCCGCCACCGGGCGGTCGGCCGAGGACGCCCGCCGGGAACTGGCACGCAGGCAGCCGATCGGCAGGCTCGTCACCCCGGCCGAGGTGGCCGACGCGGTCTGGCTGTGTGTGGCGAACGGTGCGATGTCCGGCCAGGGCATCGTCGTGGACGGAGGTGCGGTGCAATCGTGAGCATCGAGCGGATCGACCCACCCGAACTGGCCCGCCCCAGCGGTTTCAGCCACGCCGTCGTCGGCACGGGGACCACGGTGTTCCTCGCCGGGCAGACCGGTACGGACGCGGCGGGCGTGCTCGTCGACGGCGGCATCGTGGCGCAGTTCGAGCAGGCGCTGACCAATTTGCTCACCGCGCTCGCCGCGGCCGGCGGGGAACCCGCTCAGCTGGCCAGTGTCACGATCTACCTCACGGACATGGCCGCCTACCAGGCGAACGCGGCCGCGATCGGTCAGGTGTGGCGCCGGTTGGCCGGCCGCGAGTACCCGGCCATGGCGGGCATCGGGGTCGCCGCCCTGTGGGACCCGAAGGCGTTGGTGGAACTCCAGGGCATGGCGGTACTCGGCTGACTAGCGCACCACCAGGGCCACGTCGGCACGGACCGACTCAACGAACCGGTGCGCCGGCTCGTCCAGCAGTCGCCGTAGTTCGAAGAACGTCTCGGCGGCACGGACGCCCTGCCACCCGCGCGGCAGCAGTTCCGGAGCCAGCCCGGGATCGGAGTACGGGAGCCGCCGCCAAGCGGTCAGCGCACGGACGTAGTCGGCGAACGCCTGACGGTCGTCGATCCGACGCTGCCGCCGGTACCGGGTCAGCAGTCGACCGTGGTCGGCCAGGAAGTCCTGGTAGAGCGCCTGCAGCCGGTCCAGGTCCCACCAGCGCGGAACCTGGCCGCGCACGTCGGCGAACGCCCGGTACTGCGCGGTGAACAGGTCGACGTAGGCGGCCAGGCCGTCGCGGTCCAGCGCGTCCCTCGCCTCGCCGAACAGGTGGGCGGGCGCGATCCACACCCCCGCGGACACCGTGCCGAAACCCAGCCAGGACAACCGCGAACGCAGCTGGTGACGCTTGTCGCGCTCGGTCTCCGGTACGGAGAACACGGCGAGCACCCAACCCTCGTCCGGCGTGGCCCGCCTGCGCTCGAAGATGCGCCGGTCACCCTCGTCCAGGATCGCCCTGGCCTGCGCGGACAACGCGTAGCCCGCCACGCCGTCGATCCGTTCGGCCACGAGGATGCCACGCCGCTTCAGGCGGGAGATCGACGAGCGCACCGAGGGTTCGTCCACGCCGGCCTCGGCCAGCAGCCGGATCAGCGAAGCCACGCCCAGCCAGCCGCCGTGTTCCCGGGCGTACAGGCCGTAGACGGTCACGATCAGTGCGCGGGGTTGGTGCCCTCGGCCGCGTTCGCCGTCGTCACTGATCGCCACTCCCACACGATAGCGGCTGGTCGCCTGGTGCTCGCGGATATCGCGTGGCCTTGACTGTCGTCAGCAAGAGTGAATACTTTTGTCATGACGATCGACAGTGTGACGCGTTCGGCACACATCGACACGTTCTGTCGGGACCACCTGCCCCCGCGGGCCGGGTGGCCGGAGTTGATCTTCGAACTGCCGGAACTCCGCTACCCGCAACGGCTCAACGCCGCCGTCGAGTTGCTGGACGCGGTCATCGCCCGGCTCGGCGCCGGCCGGCCCTGCCTGCGCGCCGCCGACGGCACCACCTGGAGTTACGGCGAGGTTCGCGCCCGGGTGGACGCCGTGGCCCACGTCCTGGTCACCGAACTGGGCATGGTCCCCGGCAACCGGGTGCTGCTGCGCGGCGCGAACAACCCGTGGTTGCTGACCTGCTGGCTCGCCGTGCTCAAGGCGGGCGGTGTCGCCGTCACGACCATGCCACTGCTGCGGGCGGGTGAGATCAGCACCATCGCCGAGATCGCCCGGATCGACGTGGCGCTGTGCGATGCGCGGTTCACCGACGACCTCGCCGCCGCCGACATCGGCGATGCCCGCGTCCGCACCTACGGCGGCACCGAGCACGACGACCTGACCCGGCGCGTCGAGGCACATCCCGGGCCGTTCCCGGCCGTCGACACGGCCGCCGACGACGTGGCGCTGCTCGCGTTCACGTCCGGCACCACCGGCCGCCCCAAAGCCACCATGCACTTCCATCGTGACCTGCTGGCCATCGCCGACACGTTCGCCCGGCACGTCGTGCGACCCGGCCCCGACGACGTGTTCACCGGCACCCCGCCGCTCGGCTTCACGTTCGGTCTCGGCGGCCTGGCCGTGTTCCCCCTGCGGGTCGGCGCGTCGACGCTGCTGGTGGAGAGCGCCACTCCGGACCAGTTGGCCGACCTGATCGCCGAGCACCGGGTGACGATCTGTTCCACCGCACCCACCGCCTACAAGGCGATGCTGGCCTCCGGCGCCGCTCCCCGACTGCGCACCCTGCGCAGGGCCGTCTCGGCGGGCGAGCATCTCCCCCGGGCCACGTGGACGGCGTTCCACGAGGCCACCGGCATCCGGCTGATCGACGGCATCGGGTCCACCGAGATGCTGCACGTGTTCGTGTCCGCAGCCGACGACGACATCCACCCCGGCGCCACCGGTCGGGCCGTGCCCGGCTACCGGGCGACGATCCTGGACGCCGACGGGCACCCGGCGCCGGTGGGCACACCCGGCAGGCTGGCGGTGCGCGGCCCGACCGGCTGCCGCTACCTCGCCGACCCCCGCCAGGCCGTCTACGTGCAGCACGGCTGGAACATCACCGGCGACACGTTCGTCCAGGACGAGGACGGCTATTTCCACTACCAGGCCCGCAGCGACGACATGATCGTCTCCTCCGGCTACAACATCGCGGGCCCCGAGGTGGAGGAGGCACTGGCCGCGCACCCGGCGGTCACGGAGGTGTGCGTTGTCGGCCTGCCCGACGAGGCGCGGGGCCAGTTGGTCACCGCGTTCGTGGTGGCCGCCGATCCGGCGGGCGCGAACGCCGCGCTGGTGGCCGAGTTGCAGGACTTCGTCAAGGCACGCATCGCGCCCTACAAATACCCGAGAGTCGTGCGGTTCCTGGACTCGCTGCCCAGAACCAGCACCGGCAAGGTGCAGCGGTACGTGCTCCGACAGGCAGGCGATCCGGACGGGGGTGAGTGATCCGTGCGCATCGCGGTGATCGGCGGCGGACCTGGCGGCCTGTACTTCGCCGCCCTGGCCAAGCAACTGGGACCGGACCACGAGATCACGGTGTGGGAGCGCAACGCGGCGGGCGACACGTTCGGCTTCGGCGTCGTGTTCTCCGACGAGACGCTCGGCGGCATCGAGCACGCCGACGAGACCGTGTACCGGCGGATGGCACGCGAGTTCGCCCGCTGGGACGACATCGACGTGCACTTCCGCGGCCAGGTGTCGACCAGCGGCGGCCACGGCTTCGCCGCGCTGAGCAGGCGCGGGCTGCTGGCGATCCTCCAGGACCGCTGCCGCGAACTCGGTGTCACGCTGCACTTCAGCAGGCCGGCCCCGGACGTCGCCCAACTCGCCGCGACCCACGACCTGGTGGTCGCCGCCGACGGTGTGAACTCCGCCGTGCGGACCGCGCACGCCGACACGTTCCGGCCCGGCCTCGACGTCGGCCGGTGCAAGTACATGTGGCTGGGCACGTCGAAGGTGTTCGACGCCTTCACGTTCCACGTCCGGGAGACCCCGCACGGCGTCATGCAACTGCACTGCTACCCCTACGACGACGCCACGAGCACGTTCATCGTCGAGATGCACGACTCGGTGTGGCGGCGCGCCGGGTTCGACGAGTTCGCCGACCAGCACCTGGCGCCCGGCGAGTCCGACGAGAAGTCGGTCGCCGCCGTCCGCGCACTGTTCGCCGACGTGCTGGACGGACACGACGTGCTGCGCAACAACTCGCGGTGGATCAACTTCACCACCGTCCGCAACGCGCACTGGCGGCACGGCAACGTCGTGCTGCTCGGCGACGCCGCCCACACCGCGCACTTCTCCATCGGTTCCGGTACGAAGCTCGCCATGGAGGACGCGCTGGCGCTGGCCGCGTGCCTGCACGAGGAGCCGGACACCGACGCGGCGCTGGCCGCCTACGAGGCCGAGCGGCGGCCCGTGGTGCTGTCCACCCAGCGGGCGGCGCAGGCGAGCCTGGAGTGGTTCGAGAACCTCGGCCACTACGTCGAACAGGACCCGGTGCGGTTCGCGTTCAACATCATGACGCGCAGCCGTCGCGTGACCTACGACAACCTGCGGGTGCGCGACCCCGAGTTCGTCCGGTCGGTCGACGAGTGGTTCGCAGCGGCCGAGGCCGCCCGTGGCTTCGGCACCGGTGCCGTGGCTCCGCCGATGTTCCAGCCGTTCCGGTTGCGCGGCATGGAGTTGTGCAACCGGGTGGTCGTGTCCCCGATGGACATGTACCGGGCCGTCGACGGGCTACCGACCGACTTCCACCTGGTGCACCTGGGCGGCAAGGCACTGGGTGGCGCAGGCCTGGTGATGACGGAGATGGTCTGTGTGTCCGACGCCGGCCGGATCACGCCCGGCTGCACCGGGATCTGGACCGAGGAACAGGCCGACCGGTGGCGGCGGCTGACCGACTTCGTGCACACGGAGTCGGCCGCGAAGGTCGGCATCCAGATCGGCCACTCCGGACGGAAGGGCTCGACGAGACTGATGTGGGACGGCATCGACGAGCCGCTGCCGGAGGGCAACTGGCCGGTCGTGGCACCGTCGCCGCTCCCCTACCGGCCAGGCGTCAGCCAGATGCCGCACGAGCTGACCGTCGCCGAACTGGCCGACCTCACCGGCCAGTTCGCCGAGGCCGCGCGGCGGGCCGACGACGCCGGGTTCGACCTGCTGGAACTGCACTCCGCGCACGGCTACCTGTTGTCGTCGTTCATCTCACCGCTGACCAACCAGCGCACCGACGACTACGGCGGTTGCCTGGCCGACCGGCTGCGTTTCCCTCTCGACGTGTTCCGCGCCATCCGTGCCGTGTGGCCGGCCGACAAGCCGATCAGTGTGCGGATCTCGGCCACCGACTGGCACGACGAGGGCATCACCGCCGATGACGCGGTGCACGTCGCGCGGGCGTTCGCCGACGCGGGTGTGGACATCGTGGACGTGTCCACCGGGCAGGTCACCCCGGACGAGGCCCCCAGGTTCGGTCGGTCCTACCAGACACCGTTCGCCGACCGCATCCGCAACGAGACAGGCGTCCCCACGATGGCGGTGGGGATCATCTCGTCCTACGACGACGTGAACTCCATCCTGCTCGCCGGCCGGGCCGACCTGTGCGTCCTGGGCCGTGCCCATCTCTACGACCCGAACTGGACCCTGCACGCGGCCGCCGAGCAGGACTACACCGGCGACGGCGTGCGGTGGCCGCAGCCGTGGCAGGCGGGCAGCCGCAAGCCACAGGGCGGCCGCATGGAGGGTCCGAAACCGCGCCTGGACCTCATCCGGCGGGGCACGCCGGGCACGGCGCACGCACGATGGCGCCCCGACCAGCGGTGAGCACCGGGCTCAGCGGCCCTGCCAGTCCGGTGGTCGTCGGTCGTTGAAGGCGGCGTGGAACTCGGCGTGATCCCGTGTGGTCATCAGGAGGGCCTGGGTCATCGAGTCGAGCTCCATCGCGCCGGACATCGGCATGTCCAGCTCGCGGGTGAGCAGTGCCTTGGTCTGCGCGAAGGCCAGCGTGGGCCCGGCGGCAAGGCGGGTGGCCAGTTCGGTCACCGCGCCGTCCAGTTCGTCGTCGCCGACCAGTCGGGACACCAGGCCGTAGCGGTCCGCGGTCGCCGAGTCGATCGTGTCGCCCAACATCAGCAGTTCCGTCGCCCTGCCCAGCCCGACCACCCGGGGCAACAGGTACGCGGCACCCATGTCGCCGCCGGACAGCCCGACCTTGGTGAACAGGAAGGCGAACCGGCCGGACGTGCCCACGACACGGAAGTCCGACGCCAACGCCACGACGGCGCCAGCACCCGCCGCGATCCCGTGGATCGCCGTGACGATCGGGATCGGACACTCCCGCATCGCGCTGATCACCGCGCCGGTCATCTTGGTGAACCGCATGAGGTCACGCGGTTCCATCTTGACCAACTCACCGATGATCTCGTTGACGTCCCCGCCGCCGCAGAACCCGCGCCCCTCCCCCCGGATCACCAACACCCGCACGTCCTGGTGGTGCGGCAACTCGGCCAGCAGGTCGCGCAGGTCGGCGTAACTCTCGAAGGTCAACGCGTTGAGCTTGGCCGGCCGGTCCAACGTGACGGTGGCGACCCCGGCGGCCTCGGTGAACCGGAAATGCTCCCATTGCCGCGTCAACGCGGCCGAGGCCCGGAAACGGTACGGCGAGCTCATCCGAAAGATCCTTCCGACGACGGCTCCCGACCCTAACCCGACGGTCCGCCCACGGCCGATCAGCGCAGCAGTCGCTGCTCCGCGTCGCACCACCAGCTGGTGCGTCCGCCCGCTTTTCCCCGCACCATCGGTGCGTCGTCGCGCGGGCACCGCGCGCCCGCTTTCCGGAACGGAATGACATCGAGCGTGTGCACTCCCCCGTGCTTCAGCGCGGCGGACACCGCGCCACGAGTGGCACGCAGGAGCCGCTCGACGTCGGAACGGTCGAGCTCGTCGACCGGACGGGCGGGATGGACGCGGGCCCGCCACAGGATTTCGTCCGCGAGCAGGTTGCCGATCCCGGCGACCGCGCTCTGGTCGAGCAGTCGGGCCTTGATGACCGTGGTCCCCCTGGCGATGGCGGCCCTGAACTCGCCTGCGCTGATGGTCGCGGCATCCGGACCGAGCTCGTCCAGCACGGGATCGAGCACGATACGGCCGAATCGACGTGGGTCGACCAGCATCAGGCGGCCTCCGTCCTTGAACGTCAGCGAAAAGCGCGACCACCTGTAGTCGCCCGGCGCGCGCCTGCCCTCCCAGTAGTCACCACCGTCGATCTCCGTTCCGTCCGGATCCGCCACCACGATCTTGCCGGACATGCCCAGGTGCACTCCGAGCGCAGGGCCGCCATCGGTGTCACACCACATCGACTTGCCCCGCCGGTGCGCGGCCACGAGCTGTCGCCCGACCAGCGCATCGCGAATCTGACCGGGCCGGTGCGGCCGGCACACGTAGCCGTCGGAGTCGTCGACGTCGGTGATCGACCGGCCCAGCGCCGCGCGCTCGATCACCGAGCGGGCGAATTCCACCTCGGGCAGTTCCGGCACCGACGACTCCCTTGTTCGAACGGGCAGGGGTGGTGCTCGTCGTCCTGATCATGTCATGCTGACCTTGTGCAATCGATTGCAATCCTGGATCAGGAGTACCCCCGCTTCTCCGCAGCCGAACTGGCCGGCCGCCACCAGCGGATGACACAGGTACTCACCGACGCGGGACGGCAGCACCTGGTGGTCTGGGGCGCCAACCGGGCCGGCTCCGGCGTGCAGTGGCTGACCCGCTGGCCGGTCACCGCCGAAGCAGCGGCGATCCTCACCCCGGGCCGGACCGACGCGCTGTTCGTACAGCACCACAACCATCTGCCCCTGGCCCGTCGACTGGCCACCGAAGCCGAAGTGGGCTGGCAGCCCTCCACCATCGACGCGGCCATGGACGAACTGGAACGACGCGGCGCTCGTCCCGGCAGCGTCGCCTACATCGGGCCGCTGAGCGTGCCGCCATGGCAGGCCCTGACCGCGAGATTCGGCGAACCGCTCAACCTCAACCGCGAATACACCAGGCTGCGGCAGATCAAGTCGGCCGAGGAGATCACCTGGCTGCGGTTGGGTGCGCACCTCACCGACCTGGGCATGAACGCCCTCCGCGACGGGCTGCGGCCCGGGCTGACCGAACGCGAACTGGGCGACCTCGTCGAACGGGCCTACGTGGCCCACGGCGCGATCAACGGCCTGCACTACTTCGGCGTCACCCCGATGGACACACCCACGATCGGTGTGCCCAGCCAGTTCCCCTCCACCCGCCAGGTGCTACCGCGCGACGTCGTGTTCGCCGAGCTCACCGCGATCTTCTGGGACTACCCGGGACAGGTACTGCGCACGTTCACCCTCGGCACACCCACTGCCCTGTACCGCGAACTGCACACGGTCGCCGACACCGCCTTCGACGCGATCCTGGCAGTCCTGCGCGACGGCGTCACCCCGGCCGAGATCGTCGCCGCCGCCGGTGTCATCGAAGACGCGGGCTTCACCACCATCGACGACCTGCTGCACGGCTACGGCGGCGGCTACCTCCCACCGGTACTCGCCTCGGCCAGCCGCCCAGCGGGCCCCCTACCCACCGAACCACTGCGGGCCGGCATGACCGTCGTGGTCCAACCCAATGTCACCACCCCCGACGGCACCGCCGGGGTCCAGACCGGCGAACTGGTCATGATCACCGAAACCGGCGCCGAAACCCTGCACAACCAGCCCAGGGGCCTGACCGTGCTCGGCTGACCACCTCGGTCGGGGCGGCCTGTTGGTGTTCGCGATGTGTCCGGGATACAGATCGCAACGGCGAGACCGCCCTGGCAGTGCGACCGCGGCGTGGCCGGACGTGACAGGGTTGGTTGACCACGTTGTTCCACTGGCCGACCCGAACAACGGCAAGGAAAATCAGCGTGAGCGAGTATCGCGTCATCAATCCGGCGACCAACGAACTCGAGCGTGAGTTCCCGACCGCGACCGAAGACGACATCGAGTCGGTGCTGGCGCGGTCGCACGAGACGTTCGCGTCCTGGCGGCGCACCGACAAGTCCGAGCGGGCCAAGCTGCAGCTGGTCGCCTCGATCTACCGCTACTACGCCGACCAGGGCCCAGGTCTCCTGGCCGACACCCCGCCGCACCCGGCCGGCGGCGGGCGTGCCGTGGTGCGCAAGGATCCGGTCGGCTCACTGCTGGGCATCATGCCGTGGAACTACCCGTACTACCAGGTC
>DASXYT010000212.1:0-9251 GCA_036502345.1 Pseudonocardiaceae bacterium
CGGGTGGGCGGTCACGGTCTCGTGCAGTTCGTTGTTCAGCCGGGTGGCGAACGCCGCCGCGGTCTCGGCCGGCAACTGCTGTGCCGCTGGTGCCACGGCCGACAGGACCTGGACGTCGATACCTCCGCTGTCCATGGCCGCGAGCCGCCCGGCACCGAGATCCAGCAGCCGGTCCCGTGGCGACGCCGGCAGCCAGGACCAGTCCCTACCGGCCAACATGTCCGGTGTGCCGAAGTGCTCCTCGAGCGCGACGACGCGCATGACGCCCACCCCTCTCGGTCCTCGCGGTCGGTACCACGAGCGTCACGCACCGAAACTACATCGGCCCCAGCAGGTTGACACATGCGAAACCGCGCCGTTCCCAGTTACGGGACACGGCGCGGCGACATATAGGTGGTGACCGGAGCCACCACTGAGTCCTCAGTAGACCTCTACGCTCAGCCGACGTGACGGCGGCTGGAGCGGTGCGCCGTGCCGGGGCGGAGGTTGGCGCCGCGGAGCTCGACGAGTCGGTGGCTCGCGTAGCGGCAGTCGGCCCACGCGTCGGAGACGGCGGAGGCAAAGCGGTTGATGGCTGGGGTGCGGGCCATCGAAGGTCCCTCCCTACTGATGGTGGCGCCGGCCTTTCCGGGGCCCTCGACAACCATTATGCCTGCGTGGCAGCATCGCCACCAGCGCGAAAACCGACCCCGTAGGGTAAGAAGAACTGATGCTGGAAATTCGCAGGCTCGAGATCCTCCACCGCTTCGCCACGTGCGGCAGCATCGTGGCGACAGCGGTCGATCTCGGCTACTCACCATCGGCCGTATCACAACAACTTGCCACCCTGGAAAGGGAAGCGGGCGTCGCCCTGATCGAACGTACCGCCCACAGCGCCAGTCTGACCAACGCCGGACGGGAACTGGTCGAGTACGCGTCGGTGATCCTGAACGCGGTCGAGGACGCGCAGAGTCGCATGCGGGCACACGCGGGCACGGTTCTCGGCCGAGTCGACGTGAGCTGCATCCCCAGTCTCGCGGCACGACTGGCCCCGCACCTCGCGCGTCTGCAGGACCACCACGCGGACCTGACGATCGTCGCCCACCAGACGAGCGGGGCCGATGCCGCCGCCGCGGTGCTCGACCGCAGTGCCGACCTCGCCGTCATCGACGACTGGTCCGACCAGGACAACCCACCCGCACAGGGGCTGACCAGAACGGAACTCCGGCGCGAGGAGATCGTCCTCGCCGTACCGGCCGACCATCCCGAGGCGGGGCGCAGCGGCCCGATCACCGGCGCCGCGCTGCGCGGACTGGTCCAGGAGCACACGTGGCTGTCCGCCCCGGTGGGCGACCCGACCCGGATCGCCGCCGACGAGTACCTGGCCCGCGCCCGCGTCGAGCCGGCGCGCCGCTGGGAGTTCCAGGGTCTGCACGTGTTGGCCGCCCTGGTGGCCGCGGGCGCCGGGATCGCGTTACTGCCGATCGACGTCGCGGCGGACAGTGTCGATGTGGGCACCGTCACGCTCCGCCCCCGGCCCTACCGACGTGTGCTCGCCATCACCCGCACGGCCACCCAGCACGATCCGGCGCTGGTCATCTGTCTGGCCGCCGCGCGCGAGGCGCTCGCCGGCTGATCGTGGTGGACGACGCCCCCATTCTTCGGGATCACCCGATCCCCCAGCCTGGTCTGCGACCACCGTGCGTACGTGAACAACAGTGCTACCTGTAGGCCTGCCGCGCGCCGCCGACATGAGGGGTGCTGGATGCTCCATGTCCACCTGTTCGGGGGAACGCGCGTTCTGGATGGCACCCGGGTCCTCGGCCCGAGGGACCTCGGTGGCCTGAAACCCCAGCTGATTCTGCAAGCCCTGGCGTTGCACCGAGGGCGACAGGTGAGCAAGGACCAGCTCACCGACATCCTGTGGTCGGACCGGCCACCACCCGACCACATCGCGACGTTGGAAAGCTACGTGTCGCTGCTGCGCCGCCGCCTCGAACCAGGAACCCCGGCCAAGTACTCGGTCATCCGGACGCTGCCACGGGCCTACGCACTGGATCGCCGCACCACCCGCACGGATCTGGACCTGTTCGACGCCCTCGTCGCCGAGGCCGGCAATCGTGCCGACCGGGAAGCGCAGGCGCTGCTCGACCAGGCCAGCGCCCTCGTCTCCGCCGACCTGCACATCTCATCGGACGAGGCAGGCTGGGCCGAACCGATCCGTGCCGACTACCACCAGCGGGCGCTTCGGGCAGCCATCAAGGCCGGGACGCTGGTGCTGCGACACGACACCGACGCCGCACTGCGCCTGGCCGGCCGAGCGCTGGAGCTGAACATCCTCTGCGAGCCGGCGTGGCGGCTGATGATGCAGGCCCACGCAGCCGCGGGCCACCGGGACCAGGCGCTGCGCTCCTACCGGTCGTGCCGCCGACTACTCGCCCGGGAGTTGGGCCTTTCGCCGGACCCGGAGACCCGAGGACTGATGGGACAGATCATCGCCGGCCACGCGAACCCCAGCAGACGTGACGGCACCCAGGCCGATCTCGGCATGGTGATGGACGCGGCGTTCGCGCTCTTCGAGCACCGGAACACCGGCGACGTGCCCGGCAACCTCGACGACGCCGTACACATCCTGTCCGAGTTGCTGGGCCGTGCCGAGGCCTCGTTGCCCACGCGCGTTCGCGAGACACCTCGCGAATCGGTGATCGTCGTCAACGAGCAGGTCGCGCTACGCGGCGCCAGCGCCCGCCTGCGGGCCGAGTTCGACGGAGTGCTCCGGCCCGAGATCGTCCACGGGGCCCTGAGATCCGGCTACGACGACCTCGTCGCACGCAGCTCGGTCCGGAACTTCCTGCCGCTGCTGGCCGAACGGGCTGCCCGGCGCCGCTTGCGCGACCTCGCCACCGGCCAGGGCGGCATACCCACGGTCGTGTTCGCCCACATCGGCGACAACGGCTACTGCCTGATGGCGTTGGGCTTGTTCGCCAATCTGGCCGGCGATCACGCGACGGGATGGTCCGACGGACCGGGACCGGCAGGCGGCCTCGACGCGCGCACGGTCGCCGCGATGGCCGAGCGCGGCATCGACATCACGGACGAGTTCCCGCCACCCTGGACCGACGGAGTTCTCCGCACCGCGGACGTCGTCGTCACCCTGGGCGCCGCCGGGGCTCCCTCGGTGTCCGGCGGTCGGCGGCATCTGCACTGGGAACTCGCGTCGGCCGATCCCGATGACGTTCGCGCGGCGCGTGAGGAGATCGAGCGCAGGGTTCGCGTGTTGCTCGTCGAGTTGGGCGTGGCGCCCTCGACCGACTGAGCGGCCCCCGACCTCGGCGTGGGGTCTGGGCTGCGTCGCGGTCACCAGGAAATTCGCGGCGTAGCCTTCGACGATCGTGCAGGATGCGCACATGCGTCCGTTCCGTTTCCTCGCGACAGCCGGCGACGACCTCGGTGTCGCCGAGCTGATCTCCCTGGCCCGCAAGGCCGAGGCCGTGGGCTGCTCCGCGTTCGTGTGGCCCGACCACCTGATGTCGTACGCGCCGGTGCCGTTGCTGGCGATGGTCGCCGCGGCGACCGAGCGGCTGCGGGTGGGGACCTTCGTGCTCAACGTGTGCCTGCGCCATCCGGCCGTGCTGGCGCAGGATCTCGCCACGCTGGACGCGCTGACCGGCGGTCGGGTCGAGGTAGGCATCGGCGCCGGCTGGAACAAACCCGAACACGATGCCATCGGCATCCCCTTCGAGCCCGTCGGCGTCCGGATCAAACGGCTGACCGAGGCGATCGCGATCCTGAAGGGGTGCTTCGCCGAAGGGCCCTTCTCCTTCTCCGGTGAGCACTACACCGTCACGAACCTCGACGGCGCGCCCAAGCCGGCACAGCGTCCGCACCCGCCGATCTTCCTGGGCGGCGGTGGCAAGCGCCTGCTGACCCTGGCCGCCAGGGAAGCCCAGATCATCGGCCTGGCGCCGCGACTGGTGCAGGGCGAGCAGCCCCGCCTCGAACCCTGGAGCATCACGGCCGCGGCGACCGAGGAGAAGATCGGCTGGATCCGGGAGGCCGCCGGGGACCGCTTCGACGACCTGGAACTCAACACCTACCCCACCAGCGGTCCGACGGTCGTCACCAACGACGCGCGCGCCGAGGCGACCCGCCGCATCGACCGCATCCGGGAACAGACCGGCGTCGAGTTGACCGTGGAGGAGATCCTGGACTCACCGCACGCGTTCATCGGCAGCGTCAAGGAGCTCACCCGCAAGTTCGTCGACCTGCGCGAGCGCTTCGGCATCAGCTCGTTCCTCATCGACGACCTGGACGCGCTGGCACCGGTGGTCGAGGAGCTCGCCGGACGCTGAACGGGCCGGGGGCCGTCAGACCAGGCGGTCGTCGTAGGTGGCCCTGGCCGATGAGATGTCCGGGCCGCCGGTGACCGGGTCCACGAGGTGACAGGCGACGAGATGGTCCCGCGCCGTGACGTCGCTCAACACGGGATCCTCGACCCGGCAGCGGTCCACCGCCACCGGGCACCGGGTATGGAACCGACAACCAGCCGGTACGGCCGCCGCGCTCGGCAGGTCGCCGTGCAGCACCACCCTGTCCCGCGCCACGAGCGGGTCCGGCACCGGTGCCGCCGACAGCAGCGCCTGCGTGTAGGGATGCTGCGGTGAGGTGAACAGTTGATCGCGCGTCGTCTGTTCCACGATCCGGCCCAGGTACATCACCGCGATCCGGTCGCTGATGAACTCCACGACGGACAGGTCGTGCGAGATGAACAGGCACGAGAAATTCAGCTGCTGGCGCAGTTCCAGCAGCAGGTTGAGGATCGCGGCCTGCACCGAGACGTCCAGCGCGGAGGCAGGCTCGTCGGCCACCACGAGTCGTGGCCGCCGGATCAGGGCCCGCGCCAGTGCGACGCGCTGCCGCTGCCCACCGGACAGTTCGTGTGGATAGCGGGACCTCGTCTCGGCGCGCAGGCCGGTCCGTTCCAGCATGTCGCCGACCTCGCGCATGCGTTCACTCCGGGACCGCAAACCCTGCTGGCGCAACGGTTCCGCCACGATGTCGCCGATGTTCATCCTCGGGTTGAGCGAGGAGTACGGGTCCTGGAAGACGATGTGCACGTCCCGGCGCAGCGGCCGCATCCGCCACTCCGGCAGTGTGCTGATCTCGGTGCCGAGCAGTTCGATGCTGCCCGACGTGGGCCGGGTCAGCCGCGTCACGCACCGCCCGACGGTCGACTTGCCGCAGCCCGACTCGCCGACCAGGCCGAGGATCTCGCCCGGCGCGATGTGCAGGTCGACGCCGTCGACCGCGCGGACCTGGTGGCTGCTGCCGCGCAACCGGGACCCACCAGCGAAGTGCTTGGTGAGACCGCGGACCCGCAGCACGTCGCCCGACACGTCACCCATCACCGTCCTCCTCATGGCCGGGGTGGTAGCACGCGACCCAGTGCTCGTCGCGGATCTCCCGGGACTGCGGCCGGGCCGCCCGGCACTCCGAAGTGGCCCGGCCGCAGCGCGGCGCGAACTGACACTCGTCCGGGTCGTCGACCGGCGCCGGCACCAGACCGGGGATCTCGGCCAGCCTGCGCGACCCGCTGCGCAGCGCGTTGGCGGGCAGGGCGCCCATCAGGCCAAGCGTGTACGGGTGTTGCGGCGCGGCGAACAAGGAGCGCACCGACGCCTGCTCGACGGCCCGTCCCGCGTACATGACGACAACCCGGTCGGCGACCTCGGCGACCACCCCGAGGTCGTGGGTGATGAGGACGACCGCGGTGCCCAGTTCCCGGCACAGCGTGCGGATCACTTCCAGCACCCCGGCCTGGATGGTCACGTCCAGCGCGGTCGTCGGCTCGTCGGCGATCAGCACCTTCGGGTCGCACGCGACGGCCATCGCGATCATCACGCGCTGGCGCATGCCGCCGGACAGTTGGTGCGGGTAGCTGGCACAGCGCCTGCGGGCGTCCGGAATGCCGACCTTGACCAGCAGTTCGACGGCCTGGTCCAGGGCCTCCCGCCGGTTCAGTCCCTGATGGCGCTGGATCACCTCGGCAATCTGCTTCCCGACCGTGTACGCCGGGTTCAGTGATGTCATCGGTTCCTGGAAGACGACAGAGATCTCCTTGCCGCGCAAGGCTTCCAGGTCTCGTTCGGCGAGCGTGGTCAGTTCCCGGCCGGACAATCGGACGGCACCTCGCCGAGTGACGCCGTTGGTGGGCAGCAGCGCCGGGATCGACATGGCGGTCACCGACTTGCCACAGCCCGACTCCCCCACCAGGGCCAGGATCTCGCCCGGGTTGAGGGTGAACGACATGTCCTTGACGGCCAGCACCGGACCGTCCTCCGTGTCGAACGTGACGGCGAGGTGGTCGACCTCCAGCAGCGCGCTCATCGGCGGTCCTTCGGGTCGAGTACGTCGCGCAGGCCGTCGCCGAGCAGGTTGAAGCCGAGCGTGGCGATCGCGATCAGCGCGCCGGGATAGATGGCCAGTTGCGGCGCCTGCACGAGAAACTGCTGGGCGGACGTGAGCATCACGCCCCAGGACGGGTTCGGCGGCTGCACGCCGAGGCCGAGGAAGCTCAGCACGGCCTCGCCGATGATCCCGATCGGGATGGCCACCGTCGCCTGCACGATCAGCGTGTTGAGCGAGTTGGGCAGCAGGTAGCGGAACATGATCGTGCGGGACCTGGCGCCGTCCGCCACCGCGCCGCCGATGAAGTCCTGCTCCCGCAGCACGAGCGCCTCGCCACGGGCGATGCGCACGATGGTCGGCAGCAGCCCGATCGACAGCGCGATGACCACGTTGCGCAGCGACGCGCCGAAGATCGCTGCGAAGCCGACGGCGAAGATCAGGAACGGGAAGGCGAGCACGGCATCGTTGAGGCGCATCACGATCGGGTCGATCCAGCCCCGGAAGTAGCCGGACGCCAGCCCGATCGGCACGCCGACGACCATCGCGAGAGCGGTGGACAGCACGCCGGCGAGCAGGGACACCCGGGCACCCGCGGCGAGCCTGGCCAACTCGTCACGGCCGAGATCGTCGGTGCCGAGCAGGTGGTGCGCGGACGGCGACGCGAAAGCGGACGTCAGCTCCTGGGCCAGCGGATCGGGCGTGAGGAGCGGCCCGAAGATCGCCAGCAGCAGGAACAGCACCACCAGGACCAGTCCGAGCACCGCCATCGGCCTGCGCAGGAACCGCTTGCGCAACCGGGTGGCCCGCCCGACCATGACCACCGGCACCGGTGCGACCGCCGTCATGCCGCCCCCGCCACCCGCACCCGTGGGTTCAACCATGCGTAGGCCAGGTCGACCAGCAGGTTGGCCAGGACGTAGCCGAACACCGTCACGATGATGACCCCCTCGATGACCGGATAGTTGCGTTGCGTCACGGCGTCGACGGTGAGCTTGCCGAAACCGGGGATGACGAAGATCTGCTCCGTGACGACGGCCCCGCTGATCAGCGCGCCGAGTTGCAGACCGAGCACCGTGGTCACCGTCGTCAGGCTGTTGCGCAGCGCATGTCGGACCTGCGCGCCGTGGGACAGACCCTTCGCTCTGGCCGTGCGCACGTAGTCCTCGGACAGTTGGCCGAGCAGTGACGACCGGGTCTGCCGCATCAGCACGGCGGACAACCCGGTGCCCAGCACCAGCGCCGGCAGCACCATCCGGCGCAGGTTCTCCACCGGATCCTCCGCCAGCCCGACGAACCCGGAGGCCGGCAGCCAGTGCAGGTGCACCGCGAACGCCCAGATCGCCAGCAGCCCGAGCCAGAAGTGCGGCACGGACAGGCCGATCAGGCCGAACGCGTTGGACACGTAGTCGGCGAGCTTGCCGCGCCGGACCGCGGACACCACGCCCGCGGGTACGCCGATCAGCAGGCCGACCACGATCGCCAGGAAGGCCAGTTCCAGGGTCACCGGGATGCGCTGCACGAGGATCTCCGACACCGGAATCTGGTCCACCGTGGAGATTCCGAAGTTGCCGTGCGCGACCTGTGTCACGTAGTCGACATACTGCACCGGCACGGGCTTGTCGAGACCGAACTGGTGCCTGATCGCGGCGAGCACCTGGGGCGAGGCGCTCTCGCCGGCCATGTTCAGTGCCGGGTCCCCTGGCAGCGCACGGACGCCGATGAACACGGCGACGCTGCAGAGGAACAGCACGACGACCGACGAGAGCACCCTGCGGAGGATGAAGACACCCATGGTGCGCCCGACTCAGTGGGACAGGGACGCGAAGGCGAACCTGGGGATGCCGTCGGCCCGGTAGTCCACACCGGTCAGTTTCGTTGACGTACCGAGGAAGTAGGTGTCGTGGTAGAGGTAGATGATCGGGCGGAGTTGCTGCAGGCGTTGCAGGGTCTTCGTGTACTCGGCCTTGCGTCCTGCCACTCCGGTGACCGACGCCGACTGGCTGATCAGCCCGTCCAGCTGGGAGTCCTGTAGGCCGGAGTAGTCGTTGGCGCCGTCGGTGGTCACGATGTCGGACAGGTCACCGTCCGGGTCGAGCCTGCCCGACCAGCCAACCAGGAACGTGTCGAACTTGCCTGCCTGGCCAGCGGCCAGCGCCGCCGTGAAGTCGACCGGCTTGATCGTCACCTTGAAGCCCGCCGCGTTCTCCATCGACTGGATCACCTGCGCGAGGCGGTCCACTCCGGAGTTGGCCGGAATCGTCAAGGTCACCGGCACCGGCGTCGGGAAACCGGATGACGCCACCAGTTTCTTGGCACCCGCCGGGTTGTACGGCGTGCAGGCCACGTTGTCCGGCCGGTAGGCCATCGTCGTCGGCAACGGTGTGCAGTCGACGGTCTGCTGGTTGTCCCAGACGGCCTTGTTGATGCTGTTGCGATCAAGCGCCATCTCGAACGCCTGGCGCAGCTGCGCGCTCTGGCCAAGTGGCGTGCTGACCTTGCCCGCCGGCTTGTCGTCGCCGTTCACGTTGCCGACGTTGATGGTGATGCCCTGGTAACCCAGGGAGCTGACACCGGTGATCTTGAGGGAGTTGTCGGCCTTGAGTCGCGGGATGTCGGTGGGGTCCAGTCGTTCGGCCGCCTGCACGTCGCCGGACTGCAGGTTGGCCGCCCTCGTCGTCGGATCCGAGATGATCTTGTAGGTGACGCCTGCGGCCTTCACCTTGCTGGCGTCGTAGAAGTCGGTGGACTTCACGAAGGACAGCGAGTTGCCCTCGACGCGGCTGGAGAACTTGAACGGTCCAACGCAGACCGGCTTGTCACCGAACTTGGCGCCTTCCTGCTTCAGCGCTGTCGGTGACATGACC
>DASXYT010000213.1:0-1751 GCA_036502345.1 Pseudonocardiaceae bacterium
GTCGCGTTGGATGCCTATCAGCGGTTCCTGGCCGACGAGCACGGCTTCCGCGTGGCCCGCTCGGCCGCGTTCGAGATCGAGTCCACCGTTGCAGGCCCGGCACGGCCATCGGCCGAACAGGTGAGGCCGTTGGCATTCGTGCCCCGACCGGTCGCCGGTCTGGCTGTCGCGGTCGTGCTCCTGGTGCTCGCGGTGTTGCTCGGCATCCAGCTGTTCAGCCCGGCAACGCGGTCCCCGGTACCGGTCAGACACTCGCGGGCACCGTCCACATGCGTGTTGACGACGTCACCTGTGGAACGTAGCGTGCCGACGTGCTGAAGCTGGCTGACCTCGGGCCGTTCTTCGCCGTACACACCCACGATGTCGACGCCGTGCCGACAGCGCCGTGGCGCTCGATGAGCGAACTGCTTGACGACCAGGATACTTTGCTGCATCGCGTATTCGCGATACGTGGGTACCTGGCCGCTGGCGGCGGCCAGGTACCCGACGTGATCCCACTGCGGGTTGCGGCCTCGGTGACCCACCTCGGCCTGACGGCCAGGCTGGTGTCACCGGCCATCGGCTCCGCGGTGCTCACCGGCCGGGTGCTGGACGTCGACCTGGCCAGTGCGTGGTGGCAGCCCGAACTCGGCGGCACCTTCCCGCTGTCCGTGCCCGAGCCCGGCGCCGAGCCGGTCGACCTGGTGGCCGACGTGCTGAACGGCCCGATCCGCGGACTGGTCGAGGCGACCGCCCGGTTCTCGGTGTCCGACCGGATCCTGTGGGGCAACGTGGCGTCCTCGGTCAACGGCGCCGCCACCATGATCGCCACCGTCCGGCCCGACCTGGCCGGACGGACCGACGAACTCGTGTCCGCGCTGCTGGACCGGCCACCGCTGCGGCACACCGGTGTCCGCACGGCGGGTCGGTTCCGGCGCCGCAGTTGCTGCCTGATCTACCGCGCTGCGCCGGGCAGCGAGCGAGGGCCGGTGTGTGGCGACTGCGTACTGGCCGACTCCTGATCAGTCGGTGGCCAGGAACTCCGCCAGCACGGTGGCCAGTTGCGGCGCGGCGTGCACCGAGTAGTGGGTCATGCCGGGCAGCACGGCCAGCCGCATCGGAGTCGTCGACGTGCCGTCGAAGTTGCCGTCCTTGTTGCCGCCGCCGAGCAGACCGAAGAACTCGGCCGCGTGCGTGATCGAGATGCTGTCGGCGTCCGCGAAGACGAGCAGCGTCGGCGCGATGATCCGCGCGACCTCGTCGGTCCAGTCGTACGGGGTGCGCAGCAGGTCGCCGACCTTGTCCATCCCGGCCAGTACCTCGGGCAGCCAGCCGTCCCTGCGGCACGGGAAGGATCGCCGAACGCCGGGTAGTTGAAGGGTCGGTCGATGTCGCGGGTGTGGCGGTGGCCCTGCAGTTCGACGGAGATGACCTGCCGGTCGCGGGCCTACCGCTCGGGCAGGTCGCCGAACATCGTGGTCAGCCCGAAACCGCCGTGCGTGACGATCAGCGGTGTCCCGCCGGTGCCCGGCTCTCCCAGTACATGTCAACGCCGTTGACAGGCGCGTATCCGGTCGCGTCGGGTCGCTTCATCCGCCCTGTCTACCAGCCACGTCCGATGCCCGTAAGAGATCGGTAAGCACGCTCCCGGTGGCCGGGCCGCCACACGCGGACCTACGCTTCCGTCGGGGACGATTGTCGGCAGGGCGCCGATGTCTACGCGGGAGCATGCATGATCACGTTGATCGTTATCGGGTTTCTTGCTGGCGTGA
>DASXYT010000214.1:0-33386 GCA_036502345.1 Pseudonocardiaceae bacterium
CGTCGACCCGCCGGTGGTGTGGCCGCATCATGGCTTGGCGTCCCGTGTTGGTCTGATGTGGACTATCCGGAGAGCTCTTTGCGTCGACCGGTTGGTCGGCGGCGCTTGACCAACCGCACCTGCGACCGTTTCACGTCGGCCAGCGACGGGGCGATGTCGAACAGAAACCGGATCCCGGTCAGGTCGATCACCAGTGAGTCCGGCTGTGCCGTGGTGGTGTTCAGGTCCACGCCGTTGGCCCGCACCACGACGCTCCTGCCGACCCGGTCGGTGGTCACACGTAGCCCCGGGTGACGTCCTTGGCTTGCTGGTGGGACATCGTTCCCGCTTCCGATCACCGGAGTCTGCGATTGGACTGCCGGGGTCCGGGACAGTGCCCGTGCAAGGAGCCCAACCAGTATGTGCTGCCCTTCTGTCTTCTACAAGGCGCCCATTCGCGCCAGCTGAAGAGGTACGGCCAGCGGACCCGGGTCGCGTGGTGCCTGCGGTGGTCGGCCACCCAACGTTCGCCGGAAAGCAGCGGTCATGGGCCAGCGGAAGAATCCGTTGTTACCGTGTTGGTGCCAGTTGTGGTCATGGCGACATCGTTTCGGCCATCGTCATTCCGGTTCGTGAGAGTGCATTCGGCGGATCTAGCGCGGCCAGAAATGTCGCGAGTGCCGACAGGGCCCGGAGCGGTGTCCGAAGCGTGTGATCGACTACTGCACAGTCAGGGTGCCCCGATATGTGCCGGAACCGCTGCGCCCAGATCATGCCCTCGGCCAGGTCCGTGCTGGCCCGGACGGTGTAGACGTCTGTCGGCGAGTGGCTGTGTGCCGGCCTGTGTTCCCGGGTCTGGCGCCCGGCGGTGGGGGACGGCACCCGCCCTGTCCGTGCTCTGCTGGACGGTGTTCGGGGTGCACTGGGCAAAACGAAAACCCCAGGTCGCTGACCTGGGGTTTTGTGCGCCGCCAGGGACTCGAACCCCGAACCCGCTGGTTAAGAGCCAGCTGCTCTGCCAGTTGAGCTAGCGGCGCCTGCTAGAGGATTTGCGTCCCCCGTACTGACGGCGGAAACGTTAGCACAGGGCGCGCTGACGCTCCCAATCGGCTGGTCACAGCCACTTGCGTGATCTTCGAGCCGCCGGTGGTCCCACCCCGGAAACGACCGTGGCCCCGACGTCAGACGTCGGGGCCACGCGTTCCTTGGGGTGAGTGACGGGAATTGAACCCGCGACACCTGGGACCACAACCCAGTGCTCTACCGACTGAGCTACACCCACCATCACCAGATCGGCCATCCGGCCGAGCCAGCCGCAATATCGTAGCGCGCGCCCCCCGGAGGTCGAAAACCGGTTCCACCACCCGCCTGGCCAGACCGTCCGGCCAGCTGGTGACAGCCCGTGTCCGAACGGCTCGAACTCATCGGCACCCAGCCAGCCCTGGCCCGTCGCCCAGCCGCGGCCGACCCGCTGTCCGCACTGGCGATGTCCACCAGGCCACCGCCGGCGCAGAGCCGGTGGCCCATGACCCGCGGCGAGCCGCGCACCAACCTGCCTGGTACCCGCCGCCGGTGTCCTGGCCGGTCAGTCCTGTGCGCCGCGCAGCAACTCGGCCGCGACTGCCCGAGCCTCCTCGGTGGACGGTCCTGGCTGGGGCACGAACGCGGTCCGCCGGTAGTACTCCAACTCGCGGATGGACTCCTTGATGTCGGCCAGCGCCCGGTGCGCCAAGCCCTTCTCCGGCTGGGCGTAGTAGATCCGAGGGAACCAGCGCCGGCACAGCTCCTTGATCGACGACACGTCCACCATCCGGTAGTGCAGGTGCGTGTCGAGATCGGGCATGTCCCTGGCGATGAAGCCACGGTCGGTCGCGATCGAGTTGCCGGCCAGCGGCGCCGTTCTGGGGTCGGGCACGTAGGCGCGCACATACTCCAGCACCTGCCGCTCCGCGTCGGCCATGCTCACCGTCGAGCGCCGCACCTCCTCGGTGAGCCCCGACTTCGCGTGCATGTCCCGCACGACGTCCGGCATCCCGTCCAGCGCCGGGTCGTCGGCGTGGATGACCACGTCGACCCCGTCGCCGAGCACCTTCAGGTCAGCGTCGGTGACCAGGGCCGCGATCTCGATCAGGGCATCCTTGCCCAGATCCAGCCCGGTCATCTCGCAGTCGATCCACACCAGGTGATCTACCATTCGGGCAGCCTAACGGTGCTGGGTTCGATCATCGTGCGTCCTCGACGAGGAACGGTGCGAGCAGTCCCGGCACGGTGTCCTCGGCCAGCCGGATGCCGTCGGACTCGGTGACGTCGAGGACGTGGTAGGCACCCCTGCCCGCCGCGATGGTCGCCGTCAGGGTGGCGAGGCCGACCCGCCGCTGGAAGAACGACCTGCGCACCTTCCACCCGATGATGCCGTCCCGCTGCAGGGCCACCGTCCGCCGGTCGAACGAACCCGATCGGCTGACCAGGTACCGAGGCGTCAGCGCGTGCCCCAGGTTGCTGTACCTGCTCAACCCGAGCGGCACACCGAGGATCGGCAGCGCGCATGCGGCCACCCACAGCCAGTTCGGCCAGTCGCCCCACACGTGTGCCAGCCACAGCAGCAACACCAGGGCCAGCCCCGGCAGCACCGCCCGCAGCAGGCGCCTGCGTAATGCCCCTCCCGAGTGCCGGATCAGCCGCACGCCGGTCGGTGAGCTGTCGGTGCGCAGCACCTTGGCCGCGACACGGTGTGCTTCGCTGACCGGGCCGGGCGGCATCAGCAGGTGGCTCTCGTTGCGGTTCTGCAGCCCGGTGGCGACCGCCATGCACCGGCCGCCTCGACCTGCCCGCAGCAGCATCGGTTCGCGGATCTCCACGCCGCGCAGCCGAGCCTCCTCGATCGTCACGGCGGACGTGGTGAGCAACCCGCGCCGCACGTGCAGGGTGTCGTCGGACTCCCTGGTCAGCAGGTAGCCGTTGAACTTCAGCGCGTACACCACCATCGAGCCGAACACGATGATCACCAGCGCCACCACGGCGATGATGACGATCACCATGCCGATGCTGGTGCGCTCGAACCAGCGCACGCCGTCGCGCGCCAGGCCGATGCGGCTCACGTTGATGTCCAACTCGTTGAACGACCGCCACACCAGACCGGCCACCGCGACCACGGCGAACAGCCCGGACAGGGTCAGCGGCGCGTACCGCAGCCAGCGCCAGTCCAGCCGCTCGATCACCTCGCCCGGCGCCTGTCGTTCCGGCACCGCGTCAGCGCCTGCGGCCGGCGTGACCGTGCGCCGCAGCAGTTCCTTGCGCAGCAGGTCGGCCTCGGCGGTGGTCACCGCGTCCAGCTTCATCGTCTTGTTGTTCTTCTGGTCGTGCTGGCCGGTACCGATGCGCACCGACGTCACGCCGAACAGCCGGTGCCCGAACTTCGCGGTCGCCTCGACCGTCCTGATCCGCGCCCGCCGGGTGGCCAGCCGCTGCCGGAACACCAGGCCGGTACGCAGTTCCACCTGCTCGTCGGTGATCCGGTAGCGCGTGGTCAGCCAGTGCAGCAGGCCTCTGCCCAGCAGCAGCACGATGACACCGATGCCCCACCACAGCCGTGATCCACCGTGCTGGCCGAGCGCCACGACACCGACCAGCAACGGAATGAAGCTGAGGATCTCGTTGAACGGCCGGACCAGGATCGTCTTGATCTCCAGGCGCCGCCACCCGTCCGCCTGCGGATCGGTCGGCGCGGCCTGTGCGGTGAGCTGGTCGGCCGTGGTCAGCTCGCTCATGTCGCGTCCCCCGGCGTGGCCTGGGTGATCGCGGTCAACTCGTCCACCAGGTTGGCGGCGTCGTCGTGGGCGAGCCCGGCGATCTGCACGGGGCCTGCGGCTGACGCCGTGGTGACGGTGACCGTGGCCAGGCCGAGTAGTTGCTCCAGCGGACCGCGCTTCGTGTCGACGGTCTGGATCCTGGACAGCGGCGCGACCCGCCATTCCTGGTTGATCCAGCCGCTCCTGGTGACCACGGCCTCCTGGTTGGCCTCCCAGCGGTGCACCCGGTAGCGCCACTGCGGCTCGATGACGACCTGGAGCACGCCGAGCACGATCGAGACGGTCAGCGTGACCTTCAGCCAGCCGGGCGGCGGCGAACCGAAGATCTCCCCGGCCGTCTGCCCGAGGATGATCACCAGCCAGAAGATCGAGGTGCGCAAGGTCCACCACAGGATCGACTTCCGGTGCACCCGGTGGCGGGGATCCCGCAGCCGGAGCACACCGGACGACGAGGCGGGCCCTGGTGTTGGCCCGCCCGCCGGAGTGGCAGCGTGAGTCGTTGGTCCGCTCTGCATGACACGATCGTCGCACTGTTCCGGGGGTCACCGGGGATGTCAGGCGTCAGCGGATCGCACTGACATTTGTCACGCAGGGTCAGCGCCGCCACCACAGCCTGGTCAGCGCTCCGGCGCCGGCCGCCAGCGGCGAGTGTCGCGCGGCGTTCGGTTCCGGCGAGGACTCCGGCATCATCGAGTACAGCAGGTGCGCGATCAGCCTGCTGGCGTTCGGCGCCGCCAGAGCAGCCAGTTCCGCAGCCACGCCTTCCGGCCTGCTGACCCGTACCGGACGGCGCTCCAGCGCCCGCACCACCAGCAGTGCGGCATCGCTCGGGCTGGCCGCCGGCAGTGCCCGGTACGCCGTCGTCGGGGCGATCATGGGCGTACGCACCAGCGGCATCCTGACCGACGTGAACGTGACGTTGTCGCTGAGCAGCTCGCGGCCGGCCACCGCACCGAACTCCTCCAGTGCGGCCTTGGATGCCAGGTACGCCGCGAACCGGGGAGTGTCCGTCTGCAGGCCCATCGTGGTGATGTTGACGATGTGCCCGAAACCCCTGGCGCGCATGTGCGGCAACAGGCCGAGGGTCAGCCGCAGCGGCGCGAAGTAGTTCAGGCTCATGGTGCGTTCGAAGTCGTGCAGCCGGTCCACGGAAAGCCGCACGGAGCGGCGGATCGACCGACCGGCGTTGTTCACCACCATGTCCACGGCGTCGTGGTCGGCCAGCAACTGCTTGACCAGGGCGTCCACGGCCTCGCCGTCGGTCAGGTCGCACGGGTAGGCGTGCGCTGTGCCGCCCGCTGCCTGGATCTCCGCCCGGACCGCGTCCAACTCGTCCGGCCGCCTGGCCACCAGCAGCGGAACGGCGCCACGCGCGGCCACCTCGATGGCGGTGGCCCTGCCGATGCCGGAGGACGCCCCGGTGATCACGATGCGCCTGCCGGCCAGCGGCTGGTGCCGGTCGGTGCGCCTGGCTGCCCGGTCCGGATCGAGGTGGTCGGTCCAGTAGCGCCAGAGGACGTCCGCGTAGTCGGTGAACGGAGGTATCTCGATGCCGCTGCCGACCAGCGCGGCACGGGTGCGGTCGGACTGGAACGTGGCGGACAGCGTCATGTGCGGCAGCACGCTGACCGGCACGCCCAGTTCGGCGAGCACCGTCTCGCGTACGGCCGACCCTCGGGTCACCCGGTCGACGACACCGGCGGCGACCTCGCCGAACCTGCGCAGCGGCACACCGGTCCAGGCGGGCGTGGTCAATCGGACCCGTGGTGCGTCGGCGGCCCTCGCGAAGCCGTCGTAGACCTGCGCCAACGTCTGGCCGGTGGGGGAGGCGAGGTGATAGGTGCTGCCGGTGGGCGCTTCGGCGTGCATCAGGTGGTCCAGCGCCGCGGCGACGTAGTCCACCGGCACCAGGTTCGTCGAGCCGAGATCGGGGACGACCAACGGCAGGCGGCCGGGCAGCGCGGCGAGCCGGGCGATCAGCGGCAGGAAATAGTAGGGACCGTCGATCTTGTCCATCTCGCCGGTCCGCGAGTCACCGACCACAACGGACGGTCGGTACACCCGCCATGGCACGGGGGAGTGCTGCCTGACCAGCTGTTCGGCCTCGAACTTCGTTGCGTGGTACGGCGATGGCAGCCGCTGGCCGAGGTCGAAGTCCCGTTCGGTGAACGGCCCGCTGTGGTCACCGGCGACGGCGACCGAGGAGACGTGGTGCAGCCAGCCCGCGTCCAGCCGAGCGGCCAGTTCGAGCACGTGCCGGGTGCCGGCCACGTTCGCGGCCCGGTTGGCGCCCTCGGACGCCGTCAGGTCGTACACGGCGCCCAGGTGCACGACGTGATCGATGTAGGGCGGGAGGTCCGCGGGGTCGATGCCGAGGCCGGGCTCGGCGAGGTCACCCTGGATGCCGACGACGGCACCCGGGCGTGGCCAGGTTTGGGCCAGCGCACCGAGCTTGTCCTGCGATCCCGGCCTGACCAGCAGATATACCGTGTCGCACTCGGCGCGGTCGAGCAGCTTGGCGACCAGTCGGCGGCCGATGAACCCGGTCCCGCCGGTCACGAAGTAAGTAGTCACCATGCACCTCCGCGACCTATCGTCGCACTACCTACTCGTGAGTAGGTCATCGAGGTGCCCGGCTCAGGGCTGGATGACGGAGGCGTCCACAGCCGCGTCCCGCAGGATGGCCCGCAGTCGGCCGACCTCAAGAGGCGCCAGGACAGCGGTCTCGCCGGGTGGCGCGACCAACACGATGTGTCCACCGCTGGCGAACACGGTCAGTTCCCTTTTTCGGCCGGCCACATCACGGCAGTCCACGGACCACTCCCTCCGTGCCGTCATTTGCGCCAGCCCCCCAACCCGTAGGTTTCCGCCTGCCGTGCTGCGCCCACCTGGTGTCTCCCGTCCGCGCTTCATTCTTTTGAGGGACGTCCGCGCCGCCACCGCATGACGTCGGCCAGAGCCGTTTTCGCCCTACTAGTGGGCAATCGTTTCTGGCTCCACCAGCGTCACACAAGAGTGAACCGATCGTGCGAGCGGGTGATCATTGCACCTGATGAACGCGCAGAGTGCTCGGTTGGTTCCGGCCCGCAGGTACTGGGTTCGCAGCACGAACCGCGCTGGTCGGCCAAGCGGGACATTTCTACTGGTCAGGGCCCTGACCAGGGATGATCGTCGCTGGTAGCGCCAACATCGGCCACAGTGCGGCATCCTTGACCGGTGCGGAACCCGGCTTCGGTAGGCAATCGGACGACAATCGCGATCCGGACTCGATCACTCTGCCGTGGTGTGTTCGGGATCACCAGGAACTCAGCGATATTGATCACCGGAAGGTAACGGAATATCCGTCAGGGCTTGCCGAGCCAGCCCAGCGCCGCGCCGACCAATGCCGACACACCCGTGTCGATGGTCGGCTCCACCAACGGCGCGAAGAACGGTGAATGGTTGCTCGGGATGTCCTTGTCCCGCGTGCCGGCCATCTCGGCGGCCATGAACGCGGCGGGGTCCACACCACCGAAGAGCCAGTAGCAGCCAGGCACACCCGCCGAGGTGGCGAACACGCCGAAGTCCTCACTGCCGGTCACCGGGCCGGGGTCGAGCACCTGATCGGTGCCCAGCGCCGTGCGCAGCGCGCCCATCGTGTGCTCGGTCGCGGCGAGATCGTTGACCAGGACCGGGAACGAGTCGACGGTGGTGATCTCCGGGTCGCGCTCGGCGCCGGACGCGGCGGCCTCCGCGCGGATGATCCGCTGTACGGCGTCCAACACCCGGGTCCGCACCTGTGGCGTGTAGGAGCGGATGTTCAGCGTCAACTCGGCGTCGTCCGGGATGATGTTGTCCTTCGTGCCGGCGCGCATCGAGCCCACCGTGACCACGGCGGTCTCCCCGCCCGCGACCTCCCTGGACACCACGGTCTGCAGACGCAGCACGGTTGCCGCGGCCATCACGACCGGATCGATCGCGGTCTCCGGCCGCGAACCGTGCCCGCCCCTGCCGAACATCCGGACCTGCAGGGAGTCCGACGCCGCGAACGCGGGACCGGGATGTGCGCCCGCCATGCCCGCCGGCATCGGCGCGACGTGCTGACCGAGCACGACATCCGGGTGGCCGAAGCGCTCGAACATCCCGTCGACCACCATCGCCTCGGCGCCGCCGCCCAACTCCTCGGCAGGCTGGAACGCGGCCACCACGGTGCCGGTCCAGGACGTGCGCGCGGCGGCCAGCAGGTCCAATGCGCCGAGCAGGCATGTGACGTGCATGTCGTGGCCGCAGGCGTGCATCACGGGAACGTCGTTGCCGTCCGGGTCGACACCGCGTTGGGTGCTCGCGTAGGGGAGGCCGGTGCGCTCGGCCACCGGCAGCGCGTCCATGTCGGCGCGCAACAGGACCGTCGGGCCGCTGCCGTTGCGCAGCACGCCGACCACCCCGGTGCCACCGATCCGCTCGCTCACGTCGGCGCCCAGCGCGGTCAGCCTGCGCGCCACCTCGGCCGCGGTGCGCACCTCGGCGTTGGACAGCTCCGGATGGGCATGCAGATCCCGGTACAGGTCGGCCAGTCCGGCTCTGGTGCCGGCCAGCCCGGTCAGTACCGCACGCACACGTTCGCTCATCGCCCGACCGCCTTACCCCGGCGCGATGCGCGCCCGCTCACGAGTTGATCACCAGGCTACGCCTGTCGACGTAGTGAGCGGATCAGATCTTGGCAGGCGACGTACTGCCCGTACACACGATCGGGTAGATCGAGATACGTGCTGCAGCCGATGTGGTCGATATGGGGTTCTTCGTAGCGTGACCCCGAACCATCCACCGAACGGACAGAAAATGGCGGCCCGTCATGAACAGGAACAAGTCTATCGTGATCGCCCGCACCGTGGTCATCGCCGCAGGCATTGTGCAGTTGGTGCTCGGCATGCTGTTCTGGGCCGGCATCGGGCGGAATCTCATCCCCGTACACGAAACGATCGGCACCATTTTAGTACTTTCGCTGCTGACGTTGGCATTCCTGGCCGCGTGGGCAGGAGCGCCGATCGGCCTCGTGGTGCTGGTCGTCGTCTGGGCTCTCGTGCTGCCCGTTGTCGGCGTCGGCCAGACGAACGTGTTGGTCGGCTCGCTGCACTGGATCGTGCAGGCCGTCCACCTGCTGCTCGGCCTTGCCGCGATGGGGTTGGCCAGCGTGTTGGCCGCTCGCGTGCTGCCGCGTCAGGCCAAGGTCGGCCGTCCCGGTCACGACCCGGTCGGATCGTGACCGGCACGGCACTCAGCCTGGCCAGGGTCGAGTTCGCGGTCACCGCGTGCGTGCACTTCCTGTTCGCCGCGTTGACCTTGGGTCTGCTGCCGGTGATCGCCGTGTTCCAGACCCGTTGGGTAGCAACAGGTAAGCCGGTGTTCGAGCGGTTGACCCAGTTCTGGGGCAACATCTACGTGATCAACTACGCGGTGGGCATCGCCACCGGTCTGGTGATGGAGTTCCAGTTCGGCCTGAACTGGAGTGGCCTGACCGGCTTTGCGGGCAACGTGTTCGGCGCTCCGATGGCGTTGGAGACCATCCTTGCCTTCTTCGCCGAATCCACGTTGCTCGGGCTGTGGATCCTCGGCTGGGGCCGGCTGCCCGCGAAACTGCATCTGGCAGTGATCTGGCTGATCACGGTCGCCGCGTACGTGTCGGCGTTCTGGGTGATGCTGGCCAACGGCTTCCTGCAGCACCCGGTCGGCTATGTCATCCGAGGCGGAGCTGTGGTGCTCACCGACTGGGCGGCGTTGCTGACCAACCCCGGTGCGCTGTACGGGTTGGCGCATCTGCTGGCCGGTGCCCTGGCGACCGGTGGGTTCGTCGTCGCGGGCATCAGCGCTTACCACTGGGTACGGGGAACCACGGAGCGGGAGTTCTTCGACCGGTCGCTGTTCACGGGTCTGGCGGTGGCCGCGGGCGGCAGTGTGCTGACGATCGTGCTCGGCCTGCCCCAGTTCGACTACCTGGCGGCCGATCAACCCGCCAAACTGGCCACCATCACCGGCAACGACAGGGCGCTCGGTGCCGCCGACGCAGCGATGCGTGCGGCACACGGCCCCGGTGACTACGCGCCGCCGTCGATCGTCGGTCCGCTGGCCATCGGGATGATCGTGCTCGGCATCGTGCTGGCCGTGGTCGCGGTGGCTGCGTTGTTCTTCCGGACGTCGCTGCTCCGGTCGCGGCTCGCCCTGCGAGTGCTGATCGGGACGATCCCGGTGCCGTTCGTAGCGCTCATCGCCGGTTGGCTGGTGCGGGAGTTGGGCCGACAGCCGTGGGCGGTGTACGGCGTGGAGCGTACGAGCGCGGCAGGCGGTCCGGTCGGCGCCGGCATGGTTCTCGTGTCGCTGGTGCTGTTCACGGGCGTCTACCTGGTGCTGGCCGTAGTCGACTACCGGCTGATCGCCGGGGCGGCCCGGCGAGGCCCGCAACCAGGCGTGTTCGGCGGCCCGACGGCCGGGCCAGCAACCCATGCCGAGCCTGCCCTGCGGACCGGGGAGTGAGACCGATGCAGACGACGTTCTGGCCGATCCTGCTCGGCGTGTTCCTGGCCGGCTATCTGGCACTCGAAGGTGCCGACTTCGGCGCGGCCATGCTGCTCCCGGTCTTCGGCCGGCATGATCAGCACAGTCGGGACGGTGTCATCCGTGCGATCGCGCCGCTCTTCCTCGGCAACGAAGTGTGGCTGGTGGCGGCGATCGGCGTTGTGCAGGGCGCGTTTCCCGGGCTGGACGGCACGGTGTTGAGCAGGCTGTATCCGGTGTTCGTCGTGCTACTGGTGGCCTGGCTGACCCGTGACGCCGGCTTGTGGTTCCGCAGCCATGGCGGCGTCGAGTGGCGATGGCCGTGGGACTGCACGATCGCGGTAGCCAGTGTGCTGTTGGCCGCTGGGTGGGGCGTAGTCCTGGCCAACCTGGCACTCGGCACGGTGACCGCGGCCAACCCCGCTCTGACCGGCCTTGCTCCGAGCGACCAGGGATTCGGGCTGGTGCCGATGCTGTGCGGTCTGCTGCTGGCCGGATTCTGCGCTCTGCGTGGCTCACTGTTCCTCAACCGCCGGCTGTCAGAGCCGGCAGCGGAGCGCGCCAACCTCATCGCCCGCCGGCTGTCTCTCCCCGTCGCCGGGCTCACCATCATCACCGGCGCGGTGTTGGCGTTTACCGACCCACCCGGCAGACACTGGCCGCTGTGGCTGCTCGGGTCGCTGCTCGTCATGGCAGCGCTGGCCACTCGGAGTCGCCCCGCCGGATTGCCACTCACCGCACTCGCCATAGCCGCCTCGGTGCCGCTCACAGCGCTGGCCGGCTTGCCTTATCTGCCAACGGCAAACGCGGCAACGCTGGCCGCGCTCACCCCGCTCGTCATCGCCGTGCTCCCGATCATCGTCGCCTGTCAGGTCGGGCTGTGGTGGCTGTGCCGAGGTCCGGTCGAGTCCCGATCCTGGAGCTACTTCTGATGCGCCCGCCGATTCCACGCCCCGCCCGGCGGCCGCTCGTGTTCGCCGCCGCTGCCGGCATCCTCACCGGGCTTGCCGTTCTGGCACAGGCCAATCTGCTCGCCGTGGTCCTCGCCAACGTGTGCACGGGTGGCCAACTGCCGACCTGGCCGTTGGTCGGCGTTGTGGCCGCGATCACCGTCCGCGCGCTCGCCACCTGGGCCTACGGCGCCCAGGGCCAACGCGCCGCCACCACCGTCAGCAGCACCATGCGGGCCGACCTCCTCGCCCACACCGAACGTCTCGGGCCAGGCTGGCTGGCGAGCAGGCCCACCGGCCAACTGACCACGCTGGTCACCAGGGGCCTGGACGCCATCGACCCCTACGTGCGTGACTACCTGCCTCAACTCACGGTCGCCACCGTGCTACCGGTGGCCGTCCTCGTCCAACTTGCCGTGGCCGACCCACTGTCCGCGCTCATCGTCTTCCTTACTCTGCCGTTGGTGCCGCTGTTCGCCGCGCTGGCAGGCGCGCGGGCGAAGGCGTCCGCAGGTCGGCAATGGGCCATGCTGTCCAGGCTCGGTGGCCACTTCCTCGACGCGGTCAGTGGTCTTCCGACACTGGTCTTGTTCGGCCGTGCGGCGGCACACGCGACGGCTGTCCGCCGGCTCGCCGCCGAGCACCGCCGGGCCACTGTGCGCACCCTGCGGATCGCGTTCCTCTCCGCACTGGTGCTGGAACTGGTGGCGGCACTGTCGGTCGCGCTGGTCGCCGTCCCGGTGGCGCTGCGGTTGTTGGACGGTCGGCTCGACCTGCGCACGGCCCTGCTGGTGCTGATGGTCGTGCCCGAGGCCTACTTGCCGCTTCGGCTGGCGGGTCAGCGTTTCCACGCGGCCACCGAGGCCATCGCTGTTTCCACCGAACTGGCCGACGTGCTGGCCATCCCGATACCTGACCCGCCCACCGGCACGATGGTCCTACCCGCGAAACGTCCGCTGTCGTTGGCCTTCGACCAGGTAACGGCAGGCTATCCCGACCGGCCGAACCCAGTGCTGGACGCGGCATCCTGCACGGCGGAGCCGGGGGAGTGGCTCGCGATCGCAGGGCCGAGTGGATCGGGCAAGAGCACCCTGCTCGCGCTGGCGCTAGGCCTGCGCCGGCCAACGGCAGGCGCCATTCTCGTCGACGGCCGGGATATGTCTACAGTAGACATCAAGAGCTTGCGCAACGCGGTGGCCTGGTTGCCACAGCGGCCACACCTGTTCAGCGGCAGAGTGTCGGACAACATCCGACTCGGCTGCCCGGACGCCACCGACCGGCAGACAGTCGAAGCGGCTGAATCCGCGTGCGCTGCGGAGTTCGTCACGCGCCTGCCCGACGGCTACCGGACTACGCTCGGCGAACGTGGCCGAACGCTGTCCACAGGGCAACGGCAACGAATCGCCATTGCCAGGCTTGTCCTGCGCCTTCGGCTTGCCGATCCGGCCATTGTGTTGCTCGATGAGCCGACGGCGGGCCTCGATCTCACGACCGAGGCGGCCGTTCTCGCCTCTCTGCGCGCGGCATGCGTCGGTCGCACGGTGGTGGTCGCCGCGCATCGCCCGGCGGTGCTGGACGCGGCGGACCGGGTGCTGGTGATCCGTGGCGGCAGGCTCGCACCGACCAGTGTGGTGGTCCCGGCATGATGTGGTTGTTGCGGCTGGTCGGGTTGCGTGCGCTGCTGCTTGCGGTGATCGCAGCGGTGTTGGCTGATCTCGCCGGCATCTCACTGATCGGCGCGGCGACGTGGTTGCTGGTCCGTGCGGCGCAACGTCCGCAGTTGGCAGCGCTCGTGGTGGGCATAGCCGGTGTCAGGGCGGCCGCCATGGTTCGTGGCGTAGCGCGCTACGGCGAACGGCTGGCCGGCCACGACGCCGCCCTCGGCGCACTGGCAGGCCTCCGCGACCGCGTCTACCGCGCCCTGGCCAGCCAATCGGCTGCCCGGCGTCGGGCCGAGAACGCCGGTCCACTGCCCACCAAGCAGGGCTCGGCAAGCGCGCTGGGTGTCGTCGTCCACGACGTGGATGCCGTGCAGGATCTCGTGGTCCGCTGCGTCATCCCGTTCGCCGGCGCCGTGCTGGTGTCCGCCGTCGCGGTAACCGTCGTCTGGTTGTTGTCGCCGATCGCCGGCCCGGTGCTGGCCGCAGGACTCGGCGTTGCCATCGCCGTGGTGCCGGTGCTTGCCGGCTGGCAGTCGCACCGATCGGACCAGCTGGTGGCTGCGGATCGCGCCGAGCTGACCGTCGGCGTGGTCGACCTGTTCCGTGGCGCGGCCGAACTGGCCGTCACCGGCACCGGCGCGGCAACCCGAGCAGACGTGGATCGAGCCGCCCTGGGGCTGACCACCCGGCAAAGCTCGGCGCCGGCACACGGTGCCACCGCGGCCGTTCTGCTGATCGCCGGAGGTACGGCTGCCGCCAGCATCGCCTTCAGCCTGGCAGCCGATCCGACCACTGGCCGGATCACCGCCGCCGTGGTCACACTCGTGGTCCTTGCCACCTTCGAGGTGTGTGCCCCACTGCCGGCCGCCGCTCGCCAGTTGGCGCGCATCGCGGGCTCGATCCGGCGGCTGCGCGACCTGGCCGACACCCCATCGGTCCCCGACCGTCAGGACATCGCCACGGGTCCGCTGGAACTGGTGCTGGACCACCTGACAGTGAGCTACCGGGCCGACGACACTCCCGCCCTGCGGGACATCGATCTCCGACTCCCGCCCGGCAGGCGCATCGCGGTGATCGGCACGAGCGGTTCGGGCAAGAGCACGTTGCTGGCCACCATCGCCCGTTTCGTGGCACCCGCAACAGGCCGGATCACCCTCGGCGGCGCGGATCTCGCGGACTGGCCGGAAACCCAACTGCGCGGGACGGTCGGCGGAGTGCTCACCGACGCCCACGTCTTCCACGACTCGATCGCCGTCAACCTCCGCATCGGCAAACCGGAGGCCACCGACGCGGAGTTGGCCGCCGTCGCTGCCCGGATGCGGCTGCTGGCCTGGATCGAGTCCCTGCCGGACGGTTGGCAGACCGTGCTCGGCGAGGACGCGGCCTTCGCGTCCGGCGGTCAACGCCAACGATTACTGCTGGCCAGGGCGCTGCTCGCCGACCCGCCGGTGCTACTGCTGGACGAGCCGACCGAGGGCCTCGATTCCGAGACAGCCGATGCCGTCCTGGCGGACGTGCTCTCCGCCACCGAAGGGCAGAGCGTCGTGCTGGTGACTCACCGGCTGACCGGCCTGGCCCGGTTCGACGAGGTGGTCGTGTTGGACGGCGGGCGCATCCGGCAACGCGGGCCGCACCACGAGTTGGCCGGCGTGCCCGGTCCGTACCGGGACATGTGGCGCATCCGGGAGGTGATCGGTTAGCGCTCCAGCCGGCGGATCATGGCCGTCCTCGGCGCGACCACGATGCCGGCTGCCCGCTCGGCGGCCCACACATGGCGCAGCTGCGGCCCCCACTCGCGGTCCGGCAGCACCGTGAATCGGCGTGCCGCATACCAGGGCGCGTTCCACGGCACGTCCACGAAAGTCGTCAGCGTTATCGCCGTTCGCCCCAACTCGGCGCTCATCGAACACGCGGCGGTGAGCAGCCGGCTGCCGATGCCACGCCTGCCGTGTGCCGGATGCACGCCGAGCGTGGACAGATGTGCCCTGCCGTCCACGGTGTTCACCACGGCGAACCCGACGGCGGGCGAGCCGGCTACCAGGACGTGTTCGGCGTGCCGTAGTTCCTCGGTCGGGTTGTCCACGGGCAGGTCGAGGCCGGCGTCGGCGAACAGTTGGTCCGCGGCCTGGCTGACCTCGACCAGCCGCGGCAGGTCATCAGTCCGCCAGCGGCGGATCGTCGGTTCGCCCATGGCTGCATCGTCGCAGGCCAGCATCCCTTACGGCCAGTGATTTAGCTGTGCTGACGAAAGGTCCGCACCTGCCGTGCTGGTGATCATCGCGATACTCGCTGTCACGGCGGTGACCAGCGAACACGCGATCAGGGCCGGTCCTTTCGCCGGCGCCACCGGCCACCTACGCTGCCGAAGCAACATCACGTACTCGGAGCGGAGGACGGACACGGTGGCTGGCCAGCCTGGCGCGTACCAGAGCGAGATCTATCTGCAGGGCCTGGCCGACCAGGTGCCGGCGTTCACCACCAACGGTGCCGGCGTTGAACAGGCCGCCCGCGATGCGCTGGATCCTGATTCGTTCGGCTACGTGGCAGGCGCCGCGGGTTCCGGTGCGACGAACAGGGCCAACGTGGCGGCGTTCGACCGTTGGCGGCTGGTGCCTCGCATGCTGACCGGTTCGACCGTCCGCGACCTGGAGACCACCGTCCTCGGCACGACGATGCCGGCTCCTGTGCTGTTGGGCCCGGTCGGTGTGCAGTCCATCCTGCATCCCGACGGCGAACTGGCCACCGCGCGGGCAGCGGCCGAACTCGGCGTGCCGATGGTGATGTCGACGCATTCCTCGTACTCGATCGAGGACGTGGCCGCCGCCAGCGGGACGGGGCCACGCTGGTTCCAGCTCTACCGCCCCAACGACGACGCCGTGTGCGCCAGCATCCTGGAGCGCGCCCGCAACGCCGGGTTCTCCGTACTGGTGGTCACGCTGGACACGTGGACGCTGGGTTGGCGGCCCACCGACCTGGACCGCGCCTACCTGCCGTTCATCCGGGGCGTCGGCACCGCTGTGGCGTTCTCCGACCCGGTGTTCCGCAGCGGCCTGGCCAGCGCACCTGAGGAGGACGTGACACCGGCCGTGCTCAAGTGGGTGCCGATGTTCACCGGCGCCGACCGAACCTGGGACGACCTGCCGTTCCTGCGCGAGCACTGGGACGGGCCGATCGTCCTCAAGGGCATCCAGCACGTCGCGGACGCCCGCCGCGCCGCCGAGGCCGGCATGGACGCCATCCTGGTGTCCAACCACGGCGGTCGACAGGTGGACGGCGCGATCGGCTCACTGGACGCCCTGCCCGGCATCGTGGCCGCGGTCGGCGACCAACTGCCGGTGCTGTTCGACTCCGGTATTCGCGGTGGGGCCGACGTGGTGAAGGCGTTGGCGCTCGGGGCTAAGGCTGTGCTGCTCGGCAGGCTGTACGTCTACGGTCTTGGCCTCGCCGGTGAGGCCGGTGTCCGGCACGTGCTGCGCAGCGTGCTCGCCGAGACCGACCTGACACTGGGCTTGTCCGGGCACCGTTCGGTGCACGACCTGACCGCGGACTCCCTGCAGCGGGACTGAGCACTACTTCGCGTCGGCGTAACAGTCGACCACGTTGGCGTCCAACGGAAACCGCACCGCCGTGGCGCCGAACACCAGTGTGGTCGCGGTGGCCGCCGCCGTGCCGATCTCGGCCACGACGGCGTCCGCGTCGGCCTGCCGGCAGTGCACCAGGACCTCGTCGTGCTGGAAGAACACCAACTCCGCCGTCGGTGCACTGGCCGCCAGCCGGGTGCGCAGCGTGGCCAGCAGCGCAGCCGTCCAGTCAGCGGCGCTGGCCTGCACCACGAAGTTCCTGGTGAACCGGCCCCACTCCCTGGACGCCTGCCGGGAGCGCCGCTCGTCGCCGCCGCCGCCGGCGAGCAGCGCCTGCCTGGCCGCCGACGGCGCCGGCGACGTCCTGCCGAGCCGGGACCGGACCAGGTGCCCGGCCTCGCCTGCTCGCGCCGCGTCCTCGACATAGCCGACAGCGCTGGGAAAACGACGGCGCAGCACGGCCAACAGTGGCCCCGCCTCGCCGCTGGTACCGCCGTACATCGCGGACAGCATCGCGATCTTCGCCCTACCCCTGTCGTGCTCGAACGCGTCCCTGGCCAGGCTCGCGTACAGGTCGCTGTCCCCGGCGACCTCGGCCAGCCTGCTGTCCTGGGACAGTGCCGCGAGCACCCTCGGTTCGAGTTGGGCCGCGTCCGCTGCGACGAACGTCCAACCCGGCTCGGCGCGCACCGCCGTGCGCAGCACCTTCGGCAGTTGCAGCGCCGCGCCTCCGTTGGTGGCCCACCGGCCGGACACCACGCCGCCGACGACGTACTCCGGCCGGAACCGTCCGTTGTGGACCCACGAGTCCAGCCATGTCCAGCCGTGCGCGACGTAGAGCCTGGCCAGTTCCTTGTACTCCAGCAGCGGGGCGATCGCCGGGTGGTCGACCTGCCGCAGGACCCATCGCCTGGTGGACGGGACGTCGATGCCGACCTTGGCGAACGCCCGCACCATGCCGGGCGGATGGTCCGGGTTGACCTCCATGCCGAACGCGGCCGTGATCTGATCGGCGAGTTCGGCCAGCTTCTTCGGCCGCACACCGGTCATCGGGCGCGGCCCGAGCATCTCGACAAGCAACGCGGCATGGATGTCGGCCCGCCACGGCAGCCCGTGGTGGCTCATCTCGGCAGCGGTCAGCGCGCTGGCCGACTCGGCGGCGGTCAGCAGGCGCATCCGGTCCGGGTGCTCGACCTCGGCGAGCCGGTCCCGTTGGGTCCGGTAGACGATGGCCAGCGCGTCCAGCGGATCGGTGCCGCCGGGCAGCGCTTCCGGGGTCGGCTCGAACAGGGCAGGCTGCTGGTCCTGCCGGGCGGCGGGCGGATCGTCGGGTACCGGCAGATCCTTGGCCCTGGCCACCGCGGCGGCCAGACCGCGCGGCTCGGCGTGCAGGCCCGCGTGGTTGAGCAGTAGACCCTCCACCAGCAGCAGATCGTGGCAGCGGTCCACCCTGGTGCCTGCCGCCAGCAGTGCCGGGTAGCAGTCGGCGGTGGCAGGCCACAGCCATCTCGGCCGCAGCGTGCGCTCCAACTCGCCGATCCGGCCCGCCAGATCGGCGACGCGCTCCTCCGGGCCGTTCGGGATGCCGTCGTCGGCCAGCGGCCGCACGCGACCACCGCCGTCGGACTCTGGCATCACCGCTACCAACACGGCATGATTCTGCGCTCGACCACCGACAACGCATACCATCGGTAGGTGAAATCCTGCAGGTAGGAGCCAACGACGTGCTGAAGTACCTGTCGAACCTGCCCGACTACGTGGGCAAACTGATCGATCTGCCGCCTCGTATCGACGTGCTGCGCAAGGCGGGACTGTTCGATCCGACCCGCCCGGACGAGGGCATCCGGTCCATGCTCGCGGTGCGCAAACTCGGTCCTGTGGCGGGCGCCACATGGATCGCCGCACGCAGGGAACCGAACTCACCCGCGGTCGTCGACGAACTCGGCGAGCTCACCTACGCCCAGTTGGACGCGCACTCCAACGCGATCGCACGTGCGTGGGCCCGCCAGGGGCTCGGCCCCGGCTCGGTGATCGCGGTGCTGTGTAGGGATCACCGCTGGCTGGTGGCGTGCATGCTGGCGGCCGCGAAGCTCGGTGCCCGGCTGTTGCTGCTGAACACCGGTTTCAGCCGCCCGCAACTGGCTGACGTCGCAGATCGCGAAGGCGTCTCCGCGCTCGCCCACGACCAGGAGTTCGCCGACATCCTCGGCGACGTCCGGCCGGACATCCCGCGCTACCTCGGCTGGTGCGACGACAAGGATCCCGAGGTGCCGGCACTGGCCGACGTGGTCGCCGACACCGACGGCGGCCCGGTGCCGGACCCGCCGTCGCCCGGTGCCCTTGTTCTGCTGACCAGCGGCACCACCGGCACCCCCAAGGGCGCCCCGAGGCACGTCAGGTCACCGCTGGCCGCGACCCATCTGCTGGAACGGATTCCGTTGCGCCGAGGCGGTGCCATGTTCATCGCGTCGCCGATGTTCCACGCCACCGGGCTGTCCCAGTTGATCGTGGCGCTGGCGCTCGGCTCGGCCGTCGTGGTGCGGCGCAAGTTCGAGCCGGAGGCCACGCTGCGGACGGTCGCCGAGCAGGGCTGCACCGCGATGGTCCTGGTGCCCACGATGCTCCGCCGCATCCTCGATCTGGACCCGGAAGTGTTGGCACGCCACGACACCAGCCGGCTGCGGGTGATCCTGACAGCGGGCTCCGCGCTCACCCCGGATGTCAGCGGCCGCGCCCTGGACGTGTTCGGCGACGTGCTCTACAACCTGTACGGCTCGACCGAGATCGCCGTGGCGGCGGTGGCCACGCCGGACGAGTTGCGTGCGGCGCCGGGCACGGTCGGCAGGTCCCCACGGGGTTGTGTGGTCCGGCTGTACGACGCGGAAGGGCAGCGGATCCGGACCGCCAACGAGAGCGGCAGGCTGTTCGTCGGCAGCGAACTCGCCTTCGGCGGCTACACCGGCGGCGGCCACAAGGAGATCATCGACGGTCTGCTCAGCAGCGGCGACATGGGCCATCTCGACGAGAGCGGTCTGCTGTTCGTGGACGGCAGGGACGACGACATGATCGTGTCCGGCGGCGAGAACGTGTTCCCCGGCGAGGTGGAGAACCAGCTGACGTCGCGCCAGGACGTCGCCGACGCTGCCGTGATCGGCGTGCCGGACGAGGATTTCGGCCAGCGGCTGAAGGCCTTCGTGGTGCCGACCGACGGCGCCGAACTGGACGCGACCGAGCTGCGGGACTACGTGAGGGCGAACCTGGCCCGCTACAAGGTGCCCAGGGAAGTGGTGTTCCTGGACGAACTGCCGCGCAACGCGACCGGCAAGGTGCTGCGCGACAAGCTCCTCGAACACCAGTAGGCAACTCCAGTCAGCTTCCCGCGCCGACACGCACACAATCCTTGCGTACCACGGCGATCGGCCCCCGGATGCTGCGCAGCAGGGCCTGGCTGACCGAACCGGACAACAGGCCCGCTGCCACACCCCTGCCGCGCGACCCGACCACCAGCAGGCGGCAGCCCGCCGACCGCGCGGTCAGGATCGGCACCGGCTCGCCGATGGCGAAGTCGATGTCGATGGACACGTGTGGATATTTGATGGCCAGTTCGGCCATCGAGTCCGCGGTGCGCCAGCGGCGTCGTTCCTGGTCGTCGGGGTCCCGGTCGACCGACGGCGGCATGACGTGCACCGCGCGTACGCCGACGCCGTGCCTGTCGGCCAGCTCGAAGGCGAAGCCCAGCGCCGCGGCGGACACCTTCGTCCCGTCGACGCCGACCGCGACGGGGGCGTCCATCGAAACCGACTCGGGCTGCGCCCGGACCGCGACAACGGGACACCTGCTGCGCACCGCGAGCGTGCCGCACACCGAACCGAAGACCAGTTCGGCGAACAGCCCCGAGCCCTCGCTGCCCAGCACCACCATGGTCGCGGAGTCGGCCTGCCGGCACAGGACACCGACCGGGCTGCCCGGCTCGATATACGTGCTGACCTCGACGTCCGGCGCGATCCGGTGCACGAACTCCGCCGTGTCGGCCACGAGTTGCCGGGGATCGGCCTGGCGCACGGCCAGTTCCATGGCCGGCACGATGCCGGGGTCGATCACCGCGGCCGCATATCTGTCCGTTTCCCCATGTACCAGCGCCAAGGGCACTCCGGCCGCCTGTGCCTCGCGGGCGGCCCACTCCACGGCGAGCGCGCTCTGCGCGCCTTCGTCGATGCCGACGACGATCCGGTCACGCTGCTGCGTGTCCACGTTCCACCTCGCTGGCCGGTGGGCACTGACGCCCACTGAGGTTGCAGACCTCTACTGTGCCGTGGTCGCGCCGCTGACACCAGGCCGACTCTCGGTCGACCGGGTGTTTTCCGGTCCGACCGGGGTAACCGTCCATTACGGAATGCCACCTGACGGCGACTCTCAACCAGATTGTCCCCTGCTGAAAGAATTCGTCCCATGAGCGAGGGGGAGCGGCGACGCAGGGCGGCCGAGATCGTCACCGAGGTGTGCTCGCCAGCGGTGGTCGTGGTCCTGTTGCCGCTGGCCGTCGCCTGGCACGCCACCGGATACCGGCCGGGTCCGACCGTGCTGTGGGGACTGGTGGTCGCCGTGTTCTCCAGTGTCCTGCCGATGGCCTTCATCATCAGGGGAGCACGTCGGGGCAGGTGGGACGGCCACCACGTGCGCAACAGGGAGGGCAGGCTGATACCGCTGCTGCTCTGTCTGGCCAGCACCGTCGTCGGTCTGCTCATTCTCCTGCTCGGCGGTGCGCCTCGGGATGTGGTCGCGCTCAACGTGGCAATGCTGGTCACCCTGCTCGTCTGCACCGCGATCACCCAGTGGTGGAAGATTTCTCTACATTCGGCCGTCGCGGGCGGTGCCGCTGCCACCATCGTCCTGATCTACGGACCGTTGGCGCTGGTCGGGGTCCCTGTGGTGGTGCTGATCGCCTGGTCCAGAGTCGCTGTCCGCGATCACACGGTGGCACAGGCCGTGGCCGGGACACTGATCGGCCCGATCGTCGGTGGAGTGGTGTTTGTGCTGGTCCGGTGAGTTCTGCCGGTCTTTTCCGCATTCACAGCTTTCGTGGCGGTCCGGCGTCCCTCTGTCGCTGCGCGTAACAGAACGCGTTCCCCTCCGATCCCAAGAGTGGACCTTGCGGGTTGGCCGTCTGGTCCGTGAGCGATAGGGGCGATGGGCCATGGGTACGCTGCGCCGCACCGCACTGGTGCTGGGCGCGACCGGCGAGTTGGGTGCTGACATCGCGAGGCGGATGGTCGGGCTCAGCTCGACCCTCGTCCTGCACGGCCAGGACGAGGAACTGCTCGCCCGGCTGCGCGCCGAACTGGAGGGCGTCGACGACCGGTGCCGCATCATCACGGCGGCCGCCGACTTCACCAGTCTCGAAGCCACGAGAGAGCTGACCCGCCGCTGCGGCCGGGCCAGCGGTGACATGGACTTCGTGGTGAACGCGGTCGACCTGCTGCCGCCGAAGATCAGGTCGATCACGCCGGACGGCAACGAGCTGACCTGGCAGATCAACTATCTCGCCCCGGCGATGGTGGTGTTGGGCCTGCTGCCGTTGCTGCGCAACAGTTCCGCCGGTCGGATCGTGCATGTGGTGCGGGACCAGCACCGGGTCGGTGTGCCGAAGGCGACCGAGTTGGGCGGCGGCAGGCGCTACTACCCGGCGTGGTCCTACACCGAGGCGAAACTCGCGCTGATGATGCTCAACCAGACGATGGCGACCAAACTGCGCGGCACCGCCTGTCGCAGCCTGACCATCCAGCCAGCCGGCATGGAGGTGGGCGCGACGCCACCACCGTTGTCCAGGGGGCTGATGGTGGATGCCGTGCTCTACGCGTGCACGAGCGCGGCGGTGCCCAACGGCGCCTACCTGCGTGGCCGCCGGCAGCACCCGCTGCCGAGGGCGGCTGCCGGTGCCGCGGCGCAGCAGCGGATGTGGCGCGCCACCTGCCGGACGCTGGCGTTGGACCTGCACACCGGTTGGCCGCTGCGCGCTGATCTGCTCGACCCGTCGATGGCCGCCAGGGATGTCTAGCGAGGTGCCGCTGCTCGGCTGTCGGCCAGTGTCGGGATGTGCCCGGTACCGCCTCTGCCGGTGACCGAGAGGGACGCGGCTCCGACGCCGAGCCGGACCGCGTCGACCAGCGGGTCGCCCAACGCCAGCCGGGCCGCTGTGGTGCCGGTGAACACGTCCCCGGCGCCCGTCGCGTCGACGGCGTTCGCGTTGACCGGCACCGGCAGGGAGAACCGGCCGTCGACGCCGTCCACCAGGACCGTGTCGGTGCCGGATGTGACCGCGACCGATTTCGCGCCGAGAGGTAATGCCGCCGCCAGCGCCTCGACCGGATTGTCCTTGTTCAGCAACGGAACCGTGTCACCTGGACAGGACGGGGTGAGCAGCGCGCAGTGCGGTGCGACGGCGGCGAGCACCGCCGCCGCGCGGGCCTGCGTGGTCAGCCGAGCTCGGAAGTTCGGGTCGTAGACGACGGTGACGCCGGCTTCGGCTGCCACTCGCGCCGCGGTCCGCACGGCTGTTTCTGTCGTGTCGGACAGGGCGGCCGTGATGCCGGACAACACCAGCGCGCCCGCTGTCGTCACGTGCTCGCCGATGTCATCGATGTCCAGTGTGGACGCAGCGCTTCCGTTGCGCCAGTAGCTGAACTGGCGGTGTCCGGCCAGGTCACCGTGCAGCAGGTAGGCGCCGTTCGGCCGGGCGCTGCGCCGGATCAGACCCGGGTCGACACCGAGGTCGGCCACCCTGCGGACGATCGCGTCGCCGATGTCGTCGTCGCCGACCGCGGTGAGCACGGCCGTCCGTGCGCCTGCCGCAGCCGCCGCGGCGGCCGAGTTGAGCGCGTCACCGGAGAAGCCGAGCCGCATCCGTGCACCGTCGGCCAGTTCCTCGTCGCAGTACAGCTCGACCAGGATCTCGCCGACCACCACGACGTCGAAGCCGGTCATGGCGTACCGCTGAACACGGCCGCCAGCTCCGCCGGATCGGTCGGCAGCCCCGAGCCGACGCCGACCGCGAACGCACCGGCCGCCAGGTAGTCGGCCACGTCGGACCCCGAGATGCCGCCGGTCGGGATCAGTTGCGCGCCGGGCAACACGGCCAGCAGTGACCGGATGAACGCCGGGCCGCCGACGTGCGCCGGGAAGACCTTGGCCGGACCGTGCGCGGCAGCGACGGCGATCTCGCCTGGGGTGAAACCGCCTTCGACGAACAGCGTGCCGGCAGCGGCGGCGATCGTACGCACGGCGGGACTCGGGTACGGCGACACGAGAAACGCGGCACCGGCGTCGATGGCGGTGGTGGCCTGCGCGGCGGTGGTCACTGTGCCGACGCCGATCAGCGCCTGCCCGCCCTGGACACATTCGGCGAGCGCCGCCTGCCAGTCCTGGGTGGACGTGGTCAGTTCGACCACCCGACAGCCTGCCGTGAGCAGCCTGCCGACACTGGCCACGGCGTCCGCGGGGTCGCGATCCCGCAGCACCGGCAGCACTCGCTGGGTTGCCAGCGTGGTTCGGAATTCGAGGTGCGTCATCGTCTCGTTCCGTTATGCAGAATGGTGTATCGTCTGGAGGAACATGACGAATCTAGCAGGCCGCGCCTCGGACGCTGGCAATGCTGCCGAGAAGACCGTTCGGCTGCTGGAGGCGGCGACCGCGCCCGGCGGCCCGCACCCGCTCGGCGAGATCGCGAAGGCGGCCGGTGTGCCGAAGGCCAGTGCGCACCGCATCCTGCACACGTTGGTGGCCAACGGTTTCCTGGCCAACGACGGTGCCGGCCGGTATCCGCTCGGCCCTCGGCTGCGCACCCTGGCCGCCGGCGTCGCTGCCGCGACAGCCGGCGCGCGCATCGACGACCTGCTGGCCGACCTGAACGGGCTGACCGGCCAGACCGTGCACCTCGCGCTGCGGACCGGCGACACCGCGACCTACACGCACAAGGTGGACACCCAGGACGCCGTGCAGATGGCGTCCCGGGTCGGCATGCGGGTGCCGTTGCACACCACGGCGATCGGCAAGTGCGTGCTCGCCGCCCTGCCGCCCGCCGACCTGGCCGAGGTGGTGGCGGCCGGGCTGCCGGCCAGGACCCCGGCCAGCCTGACCACCGAGGCAGCGCTGCTGGCCGAGTTGGCCAGGGTGCGGGCATCCGGTTTCGCCATGGACGACGAGGAGAACGAGCCAAGCATCCGCTGCCTCGCCGCCCCGGTGTGTGACGCGCAGGGCGCGGTGATCGGTGGGGTCAGCGTGTCGACACTGACGTTCCTGGTGCCGAGGGACGAACTCCTCGGGTGGGCGGCCGCCGTGATCACCACGGCGGACGAGGTGTCGACCCGACTGGCCTGAGCCGGACTCAGCCTGCCAGCGCGACGAGTTGGTCCAGTGCGCCGGCCAGTCGGTCCAGTGCGTCCGCGATCCACGGCAGCGCAAGGGGTTGCTCGCTGTCCAGGCTGGCCAGTCGCTGCTCGTCGTCGTTGCCGTACAGCAGGCTGGTCGCGAGCCGGAACCGCAGCGCGTCCTGTTCGTCACCGAACTCCGAACCGGCCAACACGCCGACACCGAAGCGGTCCAGCAACAGGTCCGTGAACTCGCGACCGGTGTGCACACCGAGCCCGACGAGCCCGCCCCGCAACCCGGCGAAGTCCGGATACAGGTAGAAACCGCCCTCCGATGCCCGGCACGTGGCGCCCGCCCGCAACAGAATCTCGTGCACCCGCGTGGTGACCACGCCGTGCAGTCGCCTGCTGGCCGCGATCCGCTCGGTCACCTCGGGTGGTTCGGCCAGTGCCGCTGCCGCTACCTGCTGCATCGGGGTGGCCAGACTCGACCACACCTCACTGGCCACGCCGACCAGGCTGGGCAGCAGTTGGTCGCCGAGCGGGCCTTCGGGCAGGCGGGTGAAGCCGATCCGGTAGCCGCCGAGGGCGAGGTTCTTGCTCAGCCCGCTCGTCACGACGGTCCGCCCGGGCAGCAGTTCGGCCGGGCTGGTGAAGTCGTCAGGGCGCTGGCTCAGGTCCCGGTAGATCTCGTCGGAGATGACGACCAGTCCCTCCTGGTCGGCGATCCGACAGACATCGGCGAGCAGGTCCTTCGGCGCCAGCGTGCCGGTCGGGTTGTCCGGCACGGTGAGGATCAGCACACCGGGCTTTGCGCCGTCGGCGCGTGCCGCGGCCAATGCCGCGACAAGGCGTTCCGGATCCGGCACACCGCCTGCGCGGGCCGGGATCGGCACGCCGATCACCCGCTTGCCGGCCAGCGCTGCCTGTGCCGCATAGCTGACCCAGGACGGCGTCGGCAGCACCAGGTCACCGGGCAGCACCGTGAGCAGCGCGTACAGCAGGGCCTTGCTGCCCGGGGCCAGGATCACGCGGGCTGGATCAACGGGTAACCCCCGCCTGCCGAAGTACCCGGCGGCGGCCTCGCGGGCCGCCGGAGCGCCGGTCACCGGGCCGTAGTAGTTGTGCCGCACCGAATCCGCGAGCACAGCACTGAGTTCGGGCAGCACGGGCAGCCCTGCCTCGCCGAAAGCGAGGTGCAGGACGGGTTTGCCGGCGGCGCGCAGCGCGCGCAGCCGCTCGTTGACAGCCAAGGTGGCGGACTGGGTCACGGCTTGCATGCCGTAACAGTACGCAATATTTGTTGCATTGACACCATGCAACTAGAATTGCGCACCCCGAGTGCTGCCCGGGGCCAGCAACGTGAATCGAGGAGTCATGGCCGTGCCGCCGCGCAACTATGCGGAGCTTCGGGTCGAGCTACAGGCCAGAATGCCGACGTTGGCGGCAGGCCAGCGGCGGATCGCCAGGGTGCTGCTCGCCGACCCGGAGGCGACCGCGTTCCGCAGTATCGGCGAGACCGCAAAGGTCGCCGAGGTGCACGAGTCGTCGTTGGTCAGGTTCGCCGCGGCGCTCGGTCTGCCGGGCTATCCCGCGCTGGTGCGGCTGTGCCGGGAACAACTCGCCGAACAGGCGCAACTGGTCCGCCGTTTCGAGCAGGCCGCCGAGCTCACCGAGGCGGAGGAACTGCTCGGCGCCGTCGTCGAGCACGACCGGCAGAACATCGCCCGCACGTTCGGCAGGCTCGAACAGGCCACCTGGAACGAGGTGGTCGACGTGCTCACGAAAGCCGAGCACGTGCACGTGATGGGCCTGCGCAAGTGCTTCACCGTGGCGTATCTGCTGTCCTACCTGCTGCGCATGGTCCGGCCCGGGGTCCGGCAGTTCGCTCCGTCCGCCGGGATGCTCGCCGACGACCTGCGGGACCTGCGGGCCGGCGACGTGTTCGTCGCGATGTCCATCCACCGCTACACAGCGGACACCGTGCGCGCCATCGCCGAGGCGAAAAAACGTGGCCTGCGCACGATCGCGCTGACCGACAACCCGGCATCACCGCTGGTGCCGCACGCCGATCTGACCTGCTACGTGGAGACCGGCGGTGTCACCGTGCTGCGGTCGCTGTCCGCGTTCGTGTCGCTGGCGCAGGCTCTGGCCACCGGCGTCGCGCTGCACAGCGGCACCACGACGCGGTCCGAACTGCTGCTGGACGAGGAACTGCTGGACGCCTTCGACGTGTACCTGGACGACGGTGCCGCCGTGGCCGGCGAACCCCCGGCGTCCGGCTGACCCCCACCAGCCGGCCCGGAGGTCACGCCGACCACTGCAGCCCGTAGCTCATGCCCTGCCGCTGCAACTGCCACACCAGGTCCGGCTGCGAGCCGTCGCCGAACCGCACCCGTACCGCGAAGTTCTCGCAGCGCTGCAACGGGGCCAGCAGGTCGTAGGGGTGCGTCCACGACCTCGGGTACGAGGTGAACCGGACGCTGTAGTCGTGTCGTTGGCCCAGCCGCAGCGCTTCCGGCAGCCGGATCACGAAGCGGGTGTGGCCAGGGCCGATGTGCTGCGCCTCGACGATCTCGCCGCCCTCCAGCATCTCGGCCTCGATCAGGTCGTCGTCATCGAGCGTGACACCCCTTGGCGCCCGCATGGTGACGGTGATCTCCTTGAGCTCGTCGACGGTGGCCACGATGCGGCGTTCCTCGATCAGCTGCGCCGGGTCGAGATCCATCCGCAGCACCGCGTGCAGCGACTCCACGTACCAGCCGTCGGGGGAGTCGAGGCTGAGGTCCTCGGCGACGCTGTTCTCGTCGTCCAGTCGCTCACCGAGCAGCCGGAACGCGGTGTCGACGCGGCGGCGGGCGGTACGGGGGTCGCGGTCGAAGTGGTCGGCCAGCCAGGCGATCCTGCGGTCCAGGAACTCGCCGACCGCCTCGTCGTGCAGTGCGAGCGCGACGCTGGCCGCGATGTGCAGGTCGTCCGGCAGCTGTTCACACAGGGCGGTGAGCCGGAGCACCAGCTTCCTGCGGATCAGCGCCGGACCGTCGATGTCGTCGATGGCGCAGGCATGGCGCAGTCGTGGCCCGATGCGCGTACCGAGATTCGCGGCGTTGAGGCCGCGGCCACGACGCAGATCGTTGAGCTCGTGCACCGTTGCGGTGGCGTTCCCGGCGTTCACGCTGTCCTCCTGGGGATTGCTGTGGCGGTTTCGCGAGTGAGTCAGCAATCTCGAAATCGCAGTCCCGTGGCGGGTGTTACCGGTTTTGCAGATGCAGGGTGATGACGGCTTCAATGACCGGTTGACAGATGGTGGACAGATAGTGGAAATCCTCTCGGCCGTTCGTGTCGAAACGCTGGTCACTCTCCGATACTGGCTTCTTGAACAGGGAAAATGCCTCACGTTCCTGTGTTCGCATCGTTATCCGAGCCGGCAGACGACTTTTCCTCGCCTTTTTCATTCCTTTGTGTTTGTCATCCGATCGGGTGGCACGCCGGCGTTGCGAATCGTCGCTGATATGTCGATGGAAATGTCGACAGTTCACGAAGTCCGCCACGGGCACGCGAGGATGCCCGGAGGGAACCGGGGGAGCGGGTTTTCCGATCACTCACTGCACACCGTGTGCGAATCGTCGCTGTGTGCGTCGGCCCGCCGCCGCGCGTCGCCGACGGCGCGCGAGGTGGTCGGCCGAGTTCTGGGCCGGATGACTGACCAGCGGGTTTGCGCCCTCGGCAGGACTCGAACCTGCGACCAAGAGATTAGAAGTCTCTCGCTCTGTCCACTGAGCTACGAGGGCAAAACGGGACGCCGCACCCGCGACTGAGCAGGGTAACCGCCCCGCCCTGTTACATCGCTCGACGGCACGGCGATGTTTCTCGCTCCATCCGGACGAGTGATCATGCCCGCATTGCCGGCCGCTGACGGCGACCACAGGTACCGGCGCATCCTACCTACCTGCGAAAACCCCAGTCGCTGGTAGATGCGCAGGCCGTCGGGCGACGACGTGAGCACAGCGGTGCCCAGGCCTCGCGCCCCGATCGCTCGTAGGGCCGCGACTGTCAGGGCGGTCCCGATGCCCCGGCCGCGCACGCCGGGCAGGGTCACCACGTGCTGCACCTCGCCGCCCCACGGTCTGTCGCGTGCGGTGCCGACGAACGCGGCGGCGCAGCCGACCGGCACACCGGCCAGTACGGCCAGCAGATGGGTGAACGCGGTCCCGGCGCCTGCCCGTGCCCGGACGGTCGCCTCGAACTCCGGGCCAGATCCCTGACCGGACCACAGCCGGACCCACGCCCGGATGCCCGCGGCGTCGTGCACCGGGATGATCGACAGCCGGTCGACGGTCGGCATCTCGTACCGCCCGACCGGAGCGACCAGCAGCGGCTCCTCCTCGTACCAGGACACTCCTGGCTGCCGCGCGATCGGCTCGGCGTCGGGCGGCACGGCCGGCCCGTCAGCCACCCCGACGTGCCACAACGCCGGGACCCGCAACCGCTGAAACGTTCCGACCGCGTCCTCGACCGGTACAGCGGGCGTGCCAGGGCTGATGAACACCCCGTTGAGACCCTCGTAGCCCACACCGGTCGCGAACCACCGAATACGGTCATGCTGGACTACCGTTGCCCCGCCTGCGGCATACGCAGCGCAGCCCTGCCACACGACGTTCCACGCGGGTAGGGCAGCAGCTGTCACCCGATTAGGTTAGGTGCAGGCGATCGGGTGGGGGAGGGGTGAAACACATGCACATGGCCAGGACCGCTGTCACCACGGCGTTCGTGTTCAACGGCGTCGTGGTCGGCAGTTGGACCTCGCGGGTGCCCGCCGTGACCACCCACGTACACGCCGAGCCGGCCAGCCTCGGCCTCGCCCTGCTCGGCAGCAGCATCGGCCTGATCATCGCGGCACCGCTGGCCAGCAGGCTGTGCGCCAGGTTCGGCGCCCGTCTCGTCGTGCCACCCAGCGTCGTCCTCTGCGCCATCGCGCTGCCGTTGATCGGCCTCGCGCCGACGGTGCAGTGGCTGGGCGCGGTGATGTTCTTCGTCGGCATGGCGATCGGCGCGCTGGACGTGTCGATGAACATCGCGGCCGTGTCCGTGGTCCGCCAACTCGACCGCCCGCTGATGCCGACCTTCCACGCCGCGTACAGCTTCGGCGCGCTCGGCGGTGGCGTGGTCGCCGGACTCGCCGTGGCCATCGGCTGGACACCGTTGCGGCACTTCACGGTGGTCGCCGTGATCGGCGTGGTGCTCGCCGTACTGACGGCCAGATACGTGCCGGGCGGTCGGCCCGTGGTCGTCGACGACCGGCCGAAGCAGCCGCAGTCCAGGTTCGTGCCGCCGATCCGCAGGCCCGCGATGTGGTTGATGGCCGGCATCATGCTCGGTTCCGCCATCGCGGAGGGCGCCAACGGCGACTGGTCCGCACTGTTCCTGGTCCGCGAACGTGGTGTCGCCGAGGCGGCCGCGACCATCGGTTTCGCGTGCTTCAACGTGGCGATGGCGGTGGCCAGGCTGCTCGGCGAGCGGTGGGAACGGCGCTGGGGTCCGTACCGGCTGCTCGGCGGCGGTGCCGTCGTGGCCGCGGTCGGCATGTTCGCCATCGTGCTGGTGCCGTGGCTCCCGGTCAGCTACGTCGGATTCGCCCTGGTCGGCATCGGTCTCGCGTTCTCCTTCCCGGTCACCATCGGGCTGGCGGGCGCCGCCGGCCGACGCGCGGACGGCACCGGCGGCGAACGGGAGATCGGCTTCGTCACCACGATCGCCTACACCGGGTTCCTGGCCGGCCCACCCATGATCGGCGCGGTCGCCCAGGCGACGAACCTGACCGTGGGGCTGGGTGTCGTCGGCCTGGTGACCGCGCTGATCGTGCCGATGGTGTTGTTGGCCCGCTGGGCCCGCAACCGGGAGTCCCGGCTGCGGCTACAGGGGCTTGCGGAAACCGCGGATGGCCAGCGTGGCGCCGATGGCGGCCAGGCCGAGACTGGTGGCCAGAGCCGAGATCACGCCGGTGCCGACGGGCATGCTCAGCGCGAGATCCCGTGACGCGTTCACCGCGTACGTCATTGGGTTCACGTGGGCCACGACCTGCAGCCAGCCGGGCAGTCCGCTGATCGGGACGTACGCACTGGACGCGAACATCAGCGGGAACATCAGCAGGAAGCCGACCATCTGCATGACCTCGGCGTTGCGCAGCCAGGCGCCCGCCGCGATGAACAGCCAGCCGAGGCCCCAGCCGACCACCAGGCCCAGCGCCCACGCCGCCGCGACACCGAGCAGGCCGCCCGACGGCGAGAAGCCGAACACCAGCGTGGCGAAGATCAGCATCATGATCAGCTGGATGCCGGTGCGCACGACGTCGGACATGCTGCGCGCGACCAGGACCGAGCCCATCCGGATGGGCAGCGATCGGAATCTGGCCAGGACACCGTTCTTCATGTCGTTGACCAGTCCGACGCCGGACTGCACCGCCGAGCCCATCGCGGTGTTCACCAGGATGGCCGGCATCAGGTAGTCGATGTAGCTGACGCCGGCCGGGAAGCCGGGCGTCTTGGCGATGCTGGAGAAGATCTGGCTGAACAGCAGCAGCATGATCAGCGGTTGCAGGAGGCTGAACACGATCATCCTCGGATCTCGGATGATCGCGCGCAGCGAACGCATCGTGAGAATGGCAACCTGCGACACGACGTTGGTGCCGCGCCACGATCGGACGTCGACGGGTCCGTCGACACTGCCGGTACGGGGATTTGCGATTGCTGTGGTCATCGGAAGCTCCAACTGGGTGTCAGGCAGCGGCGGGCGCGTGCGCGAGGGTCAGGTAGACGTCGTCCAGGGTGGGTTCGGTGAGCGCCAACTCGGCGACCTCGATGGAGTCCTGGTCCAGTGCTCGGACCACGACGGCGAGTTCGGCCGAGCGGTCCACCGGGGTGATCACGGCGTGCCGTTCCTCGTCGGCGACCGGCTGCAGGCCTGCCCGTTCCAGGGCGGCCACGGCGGAACTGGCGTCGCCGGGGTCGGACAGCGTGACCACGACGGTCCGCTTGCCCACCTGGGCCTTGAGTTCGGTCGCTGTCCCGGATGCGACGACCTTGCCCTGGGACAACACGGTGATCGAGTCGGCGAGGCGGTCGGCCTCGTCCAGGTACTGGGTGGTGAGCAGCACCGTGGTGCCGTCGCCGACCAGGGACTCCACGATCTCCCACATGCCCACCCGACTTTCCGGGTCCAACCCGGTGGTCGGCTCGTCCAGGAAGATCACGTCGGGGCGACCGACCAGGCTGGCGGCCAGGTCGAGGCGGCGGCGCATGCCACCGGAATAGGTGCGGGCGGGGCGCCGGGCGGCATCGGTCAGGCCGAAGATGTCCAGCAGTTCCGCGCCCCGGGCCTTGGCTTCCTGGCGGCTGGCGCCGAGCAGCCTGGCGATCAGGATCAGATTGTCCAATCCGGACAGTTGTTCGTCGACAGCGGCGAACTGGCCGGTCAGGCCGATCCGGCCGCGCACCTGGTGGGCCTGGCCGACGACGTCGAAGCCGGCAACCGTGGCCGTGCCGCCGGTCGGCGGCAGCATCGTGGTGAGGACGTTGACCAGGGTGGTCTTGCCGGCGCCGTTGTGGCCGAGCAGACCGAGTACCGAGCCCCGCGGCACAGCGATGCTGACCTGGTCCAGTGCGGTGAGCGTGCCGAAACTCTTGCTGACCTCGTTGGCTTCGATCATCAGGTCGTTCATAAGTCATTCCCCCTTGTTCGGTTCGCGCAAGATGCCATGTAGGAACATGTCCACGAGTTCTGGTAGTTCGACGGCCGCGTCGCCGAGTCCCTCGGTCTGCAGCCGGTTGCTGAACACCGCACCGAGCAGCAGTCGCGCGGCGAGATCGGGCGCGACCCGCAGATCGTCGGCGTCGAACAGGTCGGCGACGGCGGCGGAGATCTGGATCATGGCCATCGGCGGGCCGTGGTGCTCCGGCTCGTGCTCGTCGGCCCGTGGATCGACCCCGGCTCCGCGCAGCGCGACCATCACCGACCACAGCCGGTTCTGGTAGTCCGACACCGCGCGAACCCCTTCGGTCAGCCGTTCGGCCAGCGGCAGGGACCTGTCGATCGCCTCGATCTGGGCCACCTCGGTCGCCGATTCGAGGATGGCCCGCACGCAGGCCGTGAACAGCGCCTGTTTGTCCCGGAATGCCCGGAACAGGGTGCCCTCGGCGATCCCGGCGGCGGCCGCGATCTCGCTGGTCTTCACGTTCGCGCCGTGCTCGATCAACATCGGCACCGCCACCTCGATGATGGCCGCCCTGCGCTCGTCCACGTTCATCGCGGGCGCCCGGCCGGACCGACCGCCGACTCGTGCCGCCCGTCGTTCCCTGCGCTGCTCCTCCAGCAGTTCGCGGGCCAGTTCGCGGCGCTCCTCGGCGGGTGCGGTGAGGACCTCGCGGCGGTCCGCGCGCTGCCGCGTCCGCCTGGTCCCGGGTGCCTCGTCCATCATGCTGCCATCGTATGAGTGAGTACTCACTCATGTCAACGAGTG
>DASXYT010000215.1:0-2128 GCA_036502345.1 Pseudonocardiaceae bacterium
TTGGTGTCTCGCAGTTAGTTGGCGTCTGAGCGTTGTGCTCGGCATGCGTATCGCAGCTGTCAGACCGACCGGGGCGCCTTCGTTGCTGCCCTAGATAATGATCTAGAGTTATCCAGGTGGCGCAGCCCGGACGGGCACGTCTGGCCAGCAATTCTGGGCACTGCACGTGCCCCCGGCAGGGATCGAACCTGCGACCATCCGCTTAGAAGGCGGGTGCTCTATCCGCTGAGCTACGGGGGCTTGCCGTCCGCAGATTACCCGCGAGCCGGCTTGGTAGCGCGGTGATTGAACCCGCCGCTAGCACACCGTTGGGACATCTCCGCCCCGCCGTGTCCACAGCCGCGTCGGTTGTCCACAGATCTCCGGAACCGATCGCGCCCGCCGGCTCGGTCCGGGTTTCGTGATCGCACGCCCACCTGGGCGACCGAATCGAGAGGGACACGGACATGAACGAACCGACGATGACGATCTGCGGCAACGTGGTCGACACGCCCAAGATCAACAAGACGAAGGGCGGCCACGTGGTGGCCAACTTCCGGGTGGCGTCCACACCGCGCCGGCTGAACCGCGACACCGGCGCCTGGTCGGACGGCGACACCCTCTACATCACGGTCACGGCGTGGCGTGCGCTCGCCGAGAACGTCGCGCATTCGCTGCAGAAGGGGCAGCCGGTGATCGTCGCCGGCCGGTTCTGCCAGCGCGAGTACACCAAGGACGAGCGGGTACGCATTGTGTACGAGCTGGAGGCGACGTCGGTCGGGCACGACCTCAACCGCGGGACGGCAAGCTTCGAGAAGGTGACGCGCTCCTACAACGCTCCGTCGCCGGACCTCGACGAGCAGGGCATCCCGGCCGACCGGACTGCCGACTACCTCGATCTGGATGACGAGGTCGAGTCCGACGTCGACGTCGTGACCGGTGAGGTGCGTGAGCTCGCCACCGCGTCCTGACGCAGCGGCCACAGGAGTTGCGCGGCGAGTACAACCATGTGCCACGCAAACGTGACACCGGCCCGGACCGCGATGCGGTCCGGGCCGGATGTGGCGAGCTACTGCGTGCCGGTCAGGGCAGGCGCAGCACCTGGCCGACGTGGAGCACGTTCGGGTTCGCCACCTTCGACCGGTTGGCGTGGTACAGCGCGTGCCAGCCGCCCTCGATGTGGAACCGCTTGGCGATCTTGCTCAGCGTGTCACCGGAGTGCACGGTGTAGTGCCGGTGGTGCACACCGTGGTGGTGCGCACCGTGCCGGTGCCGGTGATGCGCCGTGCCGTGGTGGTGGTGCGTGCCGTGGTGGCGGTGGTGACGGCTCTTCGCGTGGGCCCTGGCGTTCGGGTGCGCCGGCAGCGGCCGATGAGTGGCATGCCCGGTGTCCCAGTTCAGCCCGGCGCGCGGGCCGCACACCGGCCAGGCGTCGGCTCCTTGCGCGGCAAGTACCCGACGGGCCACCTCGATCTGCTCGAGCCGGGTGGCGTTGCTGGCCTGCGAGGCGTACTTGTGCCCGCCGTAGCCGGCCCAGGTGCCGGAGGAGAACTGCACTCCGCCGTAGTAGCCGTTGCCGGTGTTGATGTGCCAGCGGCCGCCACTCTCACAGCTCGCGACCCGGTTCCAGGCCGAGAAGTCGGCGTGCGCGGAGGCCGGCGGCGAGAACGCCAAGGTGGCCGCCGCAGCGGTGCCGAGTGCGGTGGCGAGGGCCGCGGTGCGGACCTTGCCACGGGAGGATTTTGCAATGCCGGAACGGGTGTCGACATCGCTTTCGCGAGCAGTCGAACGCTCTTCCATTTGAACCTTTCTCGACGGAGCCATCGGCACCGCCATTTCGGATCGCTCCCCGTCGCCGTTGCGGCATGGCGCAGCATCGGCGGGCCACGCATCGTGACCTGTCTCGGTATCGGGGATCCCGGGTCGGCCCCGGTCAGCTCGCCGACCTAGCTGGTCGGAGTGCCGTCGCACCATCCCTGCCCGGTGCGGTATCGCTCATGCTTCGCAGCGATACGGCCTGCCACCCACGCTGCACAATCCGTGCGCCAGGCTCAAGTTCGAGTGGCCTGGGTCTCGTGACCCCGGTCACATCGAGCGCGGCAGCGCTTACACCCCCAAGATCACGTCACGAAGCTATAACGGCGTTGCT
>DASXYT010000216.1:0-16022 GCA_036502345.1 Pseudonocardiaceae bacterium
CGCACTGGCCATCGACGCGGGCGGGCTGTTCATCCAGGGCAGCGTCCTGGCGCTCGCAATCATGTCCGTGCTGCTGGTGGGGGAGCGCAGCGTCGACGTCGGCAGCCCGATCGTCGCCTCGGCCGCCGTGGTGGTCGGCTCGCCGCGTGACCGCGAGCTCGCGCGCACCGGCCAGATCCAGACGGAGATCTTCCCGCTGCTGCTGTTCGCGGTGGCCGGCATGCTGATCTTCCCGGTGGCGAACAACCTGCTGCTGATGTTCGTGGCGCTCGAGGTGCTCTCGCTGCCGCTGTACCTGATGGCCGGCCTGTCGCGCCGGCGCCGTCTGCTGTCGCAGGAAGCGGCGCTGAAGTACTTCCTGCTCGGCGCGTTCGCGTCGGCCTTCTTCCTGTACGGCCTCGCGCTGCTCTACGGGTACGCGGGCTCGGTGAAGCTGACCGACATCGCGCACGCCGCCGCGGGCACCAACCGGTCGGACACGCTGCTGTTCGGCGGCATGGCCATGCTGGTCGTCGGCCTGATGTTCAAGGCCTCCGTTGCGCCGTTCCACACGTGGACCCCGGACGTCTACCAGGGCGCGCCCACGCCGGTCACCGCGTTCATGGGTGCCTGCACCAAGGTCGCGGCGTTCGGCGCGATCCTGCGGGTGCTGACCGTGTCGTTCCAGTCGACCAGCTGGGAGTGGCGGGGCGTCCTGTGGGGCATCGCGATCATCTCGATGTTCCTCGGCGCCATCCTGGGTATCACCCAGAGTGACATCAAACGCATGATCGCGTACTCCTCGGTGGCCCATGCCGGATTCATCCTGGTGGGTGCGATCGCGCTCACCCAGAAAGGGCTGTCCGGCACCCTGTTCTATCTGCTGTCCTACGGCTTCACCACAATCGCCACGTTCGGGGTCATCACACTCGTTCGGAACGGCGATGGTGAGGCATCACACCTTTCGTCCTGGGCCGGTCTGGCGAAACGATCGCCGCTGGTCGCCGGCGTCATGACGTTCCTGTTGCTCGCCCTCGCCGGCATCCCGCTGACCAGCGGTTTCGTCGGGAAATTCGTGGTCTTCTCGGCTGCGATGAACGACGGTATGGGGCCACTGGTGGTGGTGGCGCTGATCGCCAGCACCATTGCCGCATCGTTCTACCTGCGGGTGATCGTGCTGATGTACTTCAGCGAACCCGCCGCGGACGGCCCGACGGTCAGTGTGCCCGGCCCGTTCACCACCGCGGCCATTACGCTGGGCGTATTGGTGACACTCGTGCTGGGCGTGTGGCCGTCGTTCGCCCTCGGATGGGCGGGGAGCGGCGGCTTCGCCCTCTGACCGTGCTTCGGGGGCGTTATGACAACTGACCAACCGACACCGACCGGTGACGAGTCAGTGCTGTTGTTCGACCTGGCCGATTCCGGTCTGACCGCCGGGATCAAGGCCGGCCTGGACCGGGTCGAGGACGTGCTGCACACGGTGCTGGACACCGAGGTCGAGTTCGTCCGGAACGCCGCTCTGCACCTGGTGGACGCCGGCGGCAAGCGGGTCCGGCCGCTGTTCACGCTGTTGGCCGCGCAGTTCGGCGACCCGAAGCGCCAGGACGTGATCACCGCGGCCGCCGCCGTCGAGCTGGTGCACATCGCCACGCTCTACCACGACGACGTGATGGACGAGGCCACCATGCGGCGCGGCACGGTCAGTGCCAACGCCCGGTGGGACAACACGGTGGCCATCCTGGCCGGCGACTACCTGTTCGCGCACGCGTCCCGGCTGGTCTCCGACCTGGGCACGGACGCGGCGCGGATCATCGCGGAAACGTTTGCGGAGCTGGTCACCGGCCAGATGCGGGAAACCATCGGCCCCAACCCCGGTGACGACCCGATCGAGCACTACCTGTCGGTGATCAAGCTGAAGACCGGTTCGCTGATCGCCACGTCCGGCCGGTTCGGCGGGATGTGCTCCGGCGCGGCCGAGGAGCACGTGACGGCGCTGCGGCAGTACGGCCAGATCGTCGGCGCCGCGTTCCAGATCTCCGACGACATCATCGACATCGCGTCGCTTGCCGACGAGTCCGGCAAGACGCCAGGCACCGACCTGCGCGAAGGCGTGCCGACGCTGCCCATGCTCTACGCGCTGGCCGACCACGAGCCGGGCGACCGGGACGGGCTGCGGCTGCGCGAACTGCTCGGCAGGCCGCTGACCGACGACGACGAGGTCGCCGAGGCGCTGAACCTGCTGCGCGAGTCCTCGGCACTGCCCAGGGCCCGCAAGACGCTCTCGGACTACGCGGACGAGGCCAGGGAGGTGCTGCGCGCCCTGCCGGACAACCCGGCCAGGGAGGCGCTGCGCTCGATGGCCGACTACCTGGTCGACCGCACCGGCTAGTCACCACCAGCTTGACTGCCCGTGATCGCCAACCTCTCACTCGATGGTTGATAGGCTGACCCCCGTAGGAGTAGGTGGCCGTCGGCATGCCAGGATGTGACGTCCGGCACTAGCGTTCGTGTTCCGCTTTGCCGCTGTTTGGACGATTCACTCCGGTTTTGATCCGCCGATCGGGCTACCTGCTCAGGGGTAGGCCTGGTAGGACAGACTGCGGATTGCCCTGTGCCATGGCTCCCGGTGTCGGGGCACAGTCCACGCAGGAAGGATGTCCCATATGTGGATCTTCGGGCAGGTGTGGTTCGCCTGCCTGGTCGGCTTCGCCGTCGGCGTGGTGCTCGACTGGGCGGTGCGGGTCCGGCCCCTGACCAGCCGGATCGCCGATCTTGAGGCGCGGCTGGCCGCCGACGCGAGGTCCGCGAGGCAGGACGGCGAACCCGGCCGTTCCGTCTTCGACCGGGGGACATTCGGCTCGGCCGCGCTGAGCCCGGACGGCTTCGTCACCGAACGTAACCGTGGTGGCCTGCTCACCCCGTCGAGTCCCGGTGGTAGCCCGGACGGCTTCGCCACCGACCTGCTCGACGTCGGTGAGCCGCCGCCGCACGACAGCAACCGCGCCACCGGTGTCGAGGACTTCCCCGGTGTGTCCCGGATCAGCGACGCCTGGGAGACCGAGGCCGAGGAAGCCACCAGGGCGGCACCCGAGCCGTGGCAGCCGATCGGACCGGCGGCGACCGCCGCCGAGGAGTCCTGGCAGCAGGCCGACGAGCCCGCGTTGTCCGCGATGGAGTCCACGCGTGACCGCTGGCAGACCGAGCCCAACCAGCCGAGCCGGGAGAGCCAGTTCGACCAGCCTGCCGAGGAGACCGAGCAGGCCGACCAGCAGTACCTGGAGTTCCTGCGCGCCGGGGCGAACCACGCCCCGATCGAGCCGGAGGCCGACGACGGCTTCGAGGAGGTCGACCTCTCCGGGACCAACTTCGAGGCGCCCGCGTACGACCCGGACAACTCCGAAGCAGGCGAGGAGGCGGCGGCACCCGGTGCGAGCGAGGTGACCTCGGTCATGCCGCTCCCGGACCAGCAGCCGGAGATCAACGGCTACGAGGCCTACGAGAGCTACGCGCAGGACGAGTACCAGCAGAACGGCTATCAGCAGAACGGCTATCAGCAGGACGGCTATCAGCAGGACAACGGCTACGCCGACACCGGGTACGACAGCGGCTACCAGTTCGGCGAGTACCAGCCGGAGCAGGTCGAGGAACCGGTTGAGTCGAGCACTCCGCTGCCCCGCAGAGGCGCGTCCGGTGAGGGCTCGATGCGGTTCGCCCCCTTCGCCCCCTACGAGATCCCGTTCGAGGGCCAGGACTCCGAACTGGTCGACGCGCGGCAGCAGCCTTACAACGGTGAGATGACGCCGATCGAGGAGGGTGGGTTCCAGCCGTTCCAGAAGCCGCCAGGCGCCGGCGAGGGGTCGTACGACGCGGCAGCCACCGACGGCGCGTGGATCGGCGAGGACGGCCAACTGGTCGGCCTGATGCAGGACGGTTCACAGGACGCGGCATCGAACGGCTCGCACATGCTGGCCGGCGCCGATGGCGGTCTCGATGGCGACGCGGGCCAGTCCGGCTGGTTCGACTTCGGCGACGCCGGCGAGCGCAGTATGGCCGACGCCTCGCTGACCCAGCGGATGCTGCCGGTCAGCAGGCCCGACCTGGACCACCCCGACCTGCTGCCGGAGTCGGTGTTCGGCACCGACCACGACAACGTCTACGGCGAGGACGGCCCGTCCCGGTCGCTGTTCGAGCCGGTGATCCCGCCGGACGAGCTGGAGGACAACTTCCAGGCGCCCGCCTACGAGGAGACTCCCGCGTACGAGGAGACCCCGGCCGCCTACGAGGACCAGCAGGGCTTCGGCGGCCAGGCCTACGACACACCCGGCTACGGCGACGCGCCGGACACAGGGCCGGCCACCGACGAGTTCTTCAGCCCGGCCGCCGCACCCCGGCCGATGCGGGTGCGGACCGGCATGAACGACGAGAACGGCCCGGCCACCCGGTCGATCCCGGCGATGCAGCCGATCCCGGCGCCGGACGACCAGCAGGGCGACGGCGACGGCGGGCCGTTCGGCCCCGGTTCCGCGCTGCCACTGCCGGACGGGTCCGCCCCCTCACCGCAGTTCCGGGTGAAGGCGCGGACGTCGTCCATGGTCTTCCACACCGAGGCGTCGCCGTTCTACGAGCGGCTGGAACCGCAGGTCTGGTTCCACGACCCCGAGGTCGCCCAGCGAGCAGGCTTCACCAGCTGGGAACGCCCTCGGACCTGGTGACCGCGTGGCGGGCTGATCAGCCCGCCACCGTCCAGGTGTCGTTGCCGCGCAGCAGACCCTGCAGGTCAGCCGGCTTGGCTGCCTTGGCCTCTTCGACCTGGGCCCTGGCCTGGTCGTCGTAGGTCGGCCGCTGCACCGCGCGGAACACGCCGGTGACCGTGTGCGCGAGGTCAGAGCCGGTCAGCCGGGACAGCGCGAACGCGTAGGACGGGTCCTGCACGGTCCTGTCGTGCACGACCACCGAGTCGAGACCGACCTCGGCGACCTTCCGCACCCCGAACGCCCCGGTGGCCAGGTCCCGCACCACGCCGTACTCGCAGCCCTCGGTGCCGAACACGATCGGCTCGCCGTGCACCAGGTTGACGATCCGCCGTTCCCGCTCGCCCGGCTCCTTCAGCACCTCGAAGGCGCCGTCGTTGAAGATCGGGCAGTTCTGGTAGATCTCCACCAGCGCGGTGCCCCGGTGCTCGGCGGCGGCGCGCAGCACCTCGGTCAGCTGCTTGCGATCCGAGTCCAGCGCCCGCGCCACGAACGAGGCCTCGGCACCCAGCGCCAGTGACACCGGGTTGAACGGGTGGTCCAGCGAGCCCATCGGGGTGGACTTGGTGATCTTGCCCTGCTCGCTGGTCGGCGAGTACTGGCCCTTGGTCAGCCCGTAGATCCGGTTGTTGAACAGCAGGATCTTCAGGTTGACGTTGCGCCGCAGGGTGTGCATGAGGTGGTTGCCGCCGATGGACAGCGCGTCGCCGTCACCGGTCACGACCCACACCGACAGGTCCGGCCGCGAGACGGCGAGACCGGTGGCCAGCGCCGGGGCGCGGCCGTGGATGGAGTGCACGCCGTAGGTGTTCATGTAGTACGGGAACCGGCTGGAGCAGCCGATTCCCGACACGAACACGATGTTCTCGCGCCGAAGACCCAACTGGGGCATGAACCCCTGCACCGCTGCCAGCACGGCGTAGTCACCGCAGCCGGGACACCAGCGCACCTCCTGGTCGGACTTGTACTCCTTGGCCGACTGCTTCCCGTCGAACGTGGGAACCAGGTCGGTACCGCCCAGCGATGGCAGTCCCAGATCGATCGCGGTCACCGCTTCACGCCTCCCTCGATGATGTCGGTGAAAACGTGCTGCAACTCCTCGGCCTTGAACGGCAGGCCCGCCACCTTCGTGTAGCTGACGGCGTCCACCAGGTACTTGGCCCGCAGCAGCAACGCCAGTTGTCCCAGATTCATTTCCGGTACCACCACTCGGGAGTACCCCGCGAGCACGTCACCGAGGTTGGCCGGCAACGGATTCAGGTGGCGAAGGTGCGCCGTGGCCACCTTGCCGCCCGCGTTGCGCACCCGCCGGGCCGCGGCGCCGATCGGACCGAACGTCGAGCCCCAGCCGACGACCAGCACCGATGCCTCGCCGGACGGGTCGTCGACGACGACATCGGGTACCTCGATGCCGTCGATCTTGGCCTGGCGCAGCCGGACCATCTTGTCGTGATTGTCCGGGTCGTAGGAGATGTTGCCGTTGCCGTCCTGCTTCTCCAGCCCGCCGATCCGGTGCTCCAGACCTGCGGTGCCGGGAATCGCCCACGGCCTGGCCAGCGTCTCGGGATCCCGCAGGTACGGCCAGAACTCACCGGAACCGTCCGGCGCGTTCGGCTCGGTGGCGAACCGCACGCTCAGGTCGGGCAGGTCGGCCACCGATGGCACCAGCCACGGCTCGGAGCCGTTGGCGATGGCACCGTCGGACAGCAGCAGCACCGGCGTCCGGTAGGTCAGCGCGATGCGGACCGCGTCGATGATCGCCGGGAAGCAGTCAGCGGGGGACTGCGGGGCGACGATCGGCACCGGGGCCTCGCCGTTGCGGCCGAACATGGCCTGCAACAGGTCGGCCTGCTCGGTCTTGGTGGGCAGACCGGTGGACGGGCCACCGCGCTGCACGTCGATCACGATCAGCGGCAGTTCGGTCATCACGGCCAGGCCGATGGTCTCGGACTTCAGCGCGATACCCGGCCCCGACGTGGTGGTCATGCCCAGCGCGCCGCCGTAGGAGGCGCCAAGAGCGGCGCCGATGCCGGCGATCTCGTCCTCGGCCTGGAACGTCGTGATGCCGAAGTTCTTGTGCTTGGACAGTTCGTGCAGGATGTCCGACGCCGGCGTGATCGGGTAGGTGCCGAGCAGGATCGGCAGCTTCGAGCACTGGCCCGCGGCCACGATCCCGTACGCCAGCGCCGAGTTCCCGGTGATCTGCCGGTAGGTGCCGGTGGCCAGCTTGGCGGGCGCGACCTGGTAGGTCACCGCGAACGACTCGGTGGTCTCGCCGTAGTTCCAGCCTGCCCGGAACGCCAGCACGTTCGCCTCGGCGATGTCGGGCTTGCGGGCGAACTTCTCCCGCAGGAACCGCTCGGTGCCCTCGGTCGGCCGGTGGTACATCCAGGACAGCAGGCCGAGCGCGAACATGTTCTTCGCCCGCTCCGCGTCCTTCTTGCCCAGCCCGGTGGACTCCAGCGCGCCCTGGGTCTGGGTGGCCATCGCGACCTTGTGCACCTGGAAGGACGCCAGTGAGTCGTCCTCCAGCGGGTTGGTCTCGTAGCCGACCTTGGCCAGGTTCCGCTTGGTGAACTCGTCGGTGTTGACGATCAGCATCCCGCCCGGCGGCAGGTCGCGATAGTTCGCCTTGAGCGCGGCGGGATTCATCGCGACAAGGACGTCCGGTCGGTCACCCGGGGTCAGGATGTCGTAGTCGGCGAAGTGCAGCTGGAACGACGACACACCGGGCAGGGTGCCCTGTGGTGCCCGGATCTCGGCCGGGAAGTTGGGGAGCGTGGCGAGGTCGTTGCCGAACGCCGCCGCTTCGCTGGTGAATCTGTCGCCGGTGAGCTGCATGCCGTCGCCGGAGTCGCCTGCGAAGCGAATCACCACCCGGTCGAGCTTGCGGACCTCGGGGTCCGCCTCCGGTGACGAGCTGCCGTTGCCACCCACATCAACGCTCATGGGCTCGCTGATCCCTCTTCTCCCACCTGGCCGGTCCGGCCCGACGTGGGCCAGCCCGGAGACCTAGCTGACTCGATCCGCGTGCCTACGGTCGGCTGTGGTCCAACCATCGGCATCGCGTCCGTCCGCGAGGGTAGTCCCATACTTCGGAGCACGACTCATGTCGCGCTTCGTTGCTCCGAGGTGTGGGAAAGACCTGGTCGCAGCGATCTTCGTGTTGTGTTCAACACTCTCATTGTCCAGTTGAACATCGCTTCAGTCTTAGTCTTGCGTGCGCTGTCTCACAGCTTTCGTCCTGTCGGCCGCATCACTGTCACCCTGTGTGTCGTTCCGGCACCGGCGGTCGTTCCAGCAATGTCGACAGCACGACGGTGGACACGGTCCGGTCGACGATGTCGAGGGCCCGCAGCCGCTCCAGCGCGGTCTCCAGGTGGTGGATGTCGGCGGCCCGCAGGTGCACGATCGCGTCCGCGGCGCCGGACACCGTGTAGGCCGCGACGACCTCGGTCAGCGGTTCCAGGTTGGCCGTGATCCGGTTCGGCACCACATTGCCCCGGCAGTGCACCTCGACGAACGCCTCGGTACCCCAGCCGAGCGCCTCGGGATCGACCACCGCGGTGAACCCCCGGACGATGCCCTCGTCCTTCAGTTTGTCCACCCGCCGCTTCACCGCGGGCGCTGACAACCCCACGTTGCCGCCGATGTCCGCGTAGCTGGACCGGGCGTCGGCCACCAGGCACGAAATGATTCGATGGTCGATGTCGTCCATACGCAACATTCTGCACCAGTTCATGCGGTGTGGCGTCATTGATCGCCGTCTTGCGGCGCCTTACATTTCGATCCATGACGACGGTGCCTCTTGTCACCCCCGATTCGCGATCCGAACGGGGTTTCGCCGCACATCTGCCGACCACGCGCACCTACCTGATGTGCAGCCCGACGTACTTCTCGGTCGACTACTCGATCAACCCGTGGATGGACCCCGACGTGCCGGTCGACGTCGACCTCGCCATCCGGCAGTGGACCGGTCTCGCCGACACCTATCGGCGGCTCGGGCACCAGGTCGAGTTGATCGAGCCGGAGCCCGGCCTGCCGGACATGGTGTTCGCGGCCAACTCGGGCACCGTCGTGGACGGGCGGGTGCTCGGTGCCCGGTTCCGTGCCGTGCAGCGGGCCGCCGAGGCGGAGCACTACCGGCGCTGGTTCGTGCGGCGCGGCTTCCGGGACATCGTCATGCCGGCGTCGGTCAACGAGGCGGAGGGCGACTTCGCGTGGACCGGCAGGCTGCTGCTGGCCGGCACCGGCTTCCGCACCGATCCGGCAGCCCACGCCGAGGCCCAGGAGGTGCTCGGCGTTCCAGTGGTGTCGCTGCACCTGGTCGACCCGTGCTACTACCACCTGGACACCGCGCTGTGCGTGCTGGACGACTCGCCGCTCGCGCCGCAGGTGGCCTACTACCCGGACGCGTTCTCGGCAGGCTCGCTGCGGGTGCTGCGCACGCTGTTCCCGGACGCCGTGCTGGCCGGCGAGGCCGACGCGGCCTGCCTCGGGCTGAACGGCGTGTCCGACGGGCGCAACGTCGTACTGCCCGCCGAGGCCACGGGTCTCGCGGCGCAACTCGCCGACCGCGGCTACCAGCCGATACCGGTGGAGATGTCCGAACTGCGCAAGTCCGGCGGCGGCCCCAAGTGCTGCACGATGGAACTGCGCAGCAGAGCGAACTAGCTCACTTCCACCTGCATCACGGTGCGCAGCACGGCTGCCTTCGGTTGCGCGGCGACCGTGAGGTGGTCGGCCCGCCTGGCCAGCACGATGATGCCCAGCACGATCACCAGCGCCGCGACGAGTTCGCCGGCCAGCACGCCAGGACCGGTGGCGGCCGACTCGCCGAGCCACCACACGCCGATGGCCACCCCGACCAGCGGATCCACCGTGGTGATCACAGCCAGCGCGGGCGACACCATGCGGCCCTGCTGGAACGTGTTCTGGGACAGCAGGAAGCCGATCGGCCCGATGACGCACACCGCGTACAGCGTCCAGTGCTGGAACGGCACCCCGATGCCGGTACGCAACTCGCCCGCGACGACCTTCATCAGCCCGGCCGTGATCCCGTAGAACACGCCGGTGGCCAGTGCGAGGCCGAGCACCTTGAGCGGACCGCTGAACGCGGACGACAACACGAGACCACCCGCGGCGACGACACCCAGCACGACGGACATCCCGCCCAGCGGGGCCGTGTCGACGAGGTGGTCGAGGCCGCCGGTGGGCCTGGCCAGCAGCAACAGTGCGGACAGTCCGGCTACGCAGACGAACGCGCCGGCCACGATGACCCGGTCCGGCCGTCGGTGCCCGAACGCGGCGTAGAAGAAGGCGGCGAACGGCAGCGCGCAGACCAGCAGCGGCTGCACCAGGATCAGTGGTCCGAAGCCCAGCGCCAGCACCTGGAGGCCGAGACCCCCGATGGTGGCGACGATGCCGATCAGCCAGACCGGCCGGCGCACCAGGTCCAGCAGCAACCCCGGATGCAGTGTCTTACTTGCCGGCACCTCTTTGGTGGCGCGAGCCTGCGCCGCACTGGCCAACCCCATGCATGCCGCACCCACGACGGCGGCCGGTACCGCCACCATCAAGCTCATCCCCGCACTCAAGCCACCACCCCCTCGCCGGCACACCTAGGCCAATCCAACTCAATGTGCGCCAGTTCGCCCGTCGGCACATCCGCCAACGTGCGGTCTCCGTAGCTCCCCTGCCGGACCGCTCGTCGTGACGTTACGTGGCCGTCACCCACCCCAGCGAGCGGTTTTCCACCCATGACCTGTCCCCTCCGGTTTCGGGATTGCTCCCGTCGGGTAACTGGGTGTCAAGTAAGTGTCAAACAAAACAACGTCGCTCGTGGTGGGATTTCTTCCCCGAAGTCCACCTCTGTGAACGGACATCTACGGCGTTTCGCGGATCCGACCGGGATCTCACAGGTCTGTCGAGTAGATTGTCTCCACTCCAACCTAGGTGTGCCGGAAATGATCAGTAGCCGACCGCCACCCCTGAGAGGGACCGCTGAGTAGATGCCACAACACCTGACAGTGCACCTCCCCGCTCTGGGCTCGCTCGCCAAGGACGGCGGCAAGCATCTGCTCGAGTCCACGCTGGTCCCGCTCGGGCTGTTCTACCTGCTGCTGACCATCGTCGGCCTGGACGGCGGCCTGATCGCGGCGCTGAGCTGGTCGGTGGTGGCAGTGGTCCGCCGCCTGGTGTTGCGCAAGGGTGTCCCGGCGATCCTGATCCTCACGACAGGCCTGCTGGTGGCACGGACAGTGCTCGGCCTGGTCACCGGCAGTGTTTTCCTCTATTTCCTCCAGCCGACGCTGCAGAACTTCCTGATCGCGTTCGTGCTGCTCGTGTCGGTGCCGTTCGGCAGGCCGTTCCTGGCCAAGCTCGCCAGCGACTTCTGCGCGTTCCCTGCGTCGTTCAGCGAACACCCCAGGGTGCAGAAGTTCTTCAAGCAGGTGTCGCTGCTGTGGGCCCTGGTTTTCGTGACCAACGGCGCCGGCACGTTTTATCTGCTGGCCAAGGCGACCGTCGGCAACTTCCTGATGGTGTCCACCGCCGGGTCCTACACGGTGGTCGGCCTGGCGGCCGGTATCTCGCTGATCTGGTTCCGCCGTGCGCTGCGCGGTGAGGGCATCGTGCTGCGGCTCGGACCGGCACGGGCCACCACCACTCCCGTGGCAGCACCCGCGCCGGTCGGCTGACCTCTCAGAAGCCGGCGACGGCGGGGATGATCTCCCTGCCCATCAGCTTCAGCGGCTCGATGGCGCCCGCGTTGACGACCTTGCCGTGGGCCACCTGGATGCCCAGGTCGGCCATTTCCTTCAGCGCGGCCAGGGTCTCGTCCACCCGTTCGCCCTTGTCGCCGAGGTCGAACGGCATGGTCGCCGTCTTCTCGATCTCGTTGTAGTCGCGACCCTCGCGTTCGCAGTGCTCCTTGAGCACGTCCAACTTGTGCGCGAGGTCCGGCCCGCCGAACAGATTGCACGCCTGCGCGTACTTGGCCACGAAGCGAAGGGTCTTCTTCTCGCCGCCGCCCCCGATCATGATCGGCGGATGCGGCCTGGTCAGCGACTGCGGGGAGTTCAGCGTCCGGCCGAGGTGGAACTGCTTGCCGTCGTAGCCGGACTCGTCGTCCGACCACATCTGCAGGCAGATCTGGATGGCCTCCTCCAACTGCTCGAACCGCTCGGAGATCGGCGGGAAGTCCAGGCCGAGCGCTCGGCTCTCCTCCTCGTTCCAGCCCGCACCGATGCCCAGCCACGCGCGGCCACCGGACAGCACGTCCAGCGTGGTGACCTGCTTGGCCAGGATGCCCGGGTACCGATAGATCACGCCGGTGACCAGGGTGAGCAGGGTGGCCCGCTCGGTGTGCGCCGCGAGGAAGCCCAGCGCCGTGTACGCCTCCAACATCGCGTGCTCGGCCGGACCGTGGTTGCGGATCTGGAAGAAGTGGTCCATCACGCTGATCCGGTCGAACCCGGCCTCGTCCGCTGTCCTGGCCACCTTGGCCAGGGTGGGGCCGATCGCCGAGTCACCACCGTCCCAGGTGAAGTCCGGAATGTGCAGCCCGATCTTCATTCGGTGCCTTTCGTGTCTCGGGTCAGAATCCGGCCACAGCTGGGATGACGTCGCGGCCGATGATCTCCAGCGGGGTGATGGTGTGCACGTCGCGCACCGCGCCGATGGCCGTGTTCACGCCAAGCTCGGCGAGGTCCTTCAACTCCGAGATCACCTTCTCGACCCGGTCGCCGTCGGTGCCCGTGTCGAAGATGTAGTAGACGGTCTTCTCGATGTCGTCGTAGTCGCGGCCCTCGCGTTCGCAGTGCTCCTTGAGCACGTCCAGCTTGTGCGCCAGTTCCGGCCCCGCGAACAGGTTGCACATCTGCGCGTACTTGGCGACGTAGCGCAGCGTCTTCTTCTCGCCACCGCCACCGACCATGATCGGCGGGTGCGGCCTGGACAGCGCCTGCGGCGAGTTCAGCGTGCGCTCCAGGTTGGCGTGGTGCCCCTGGTAGGGCGACTCGTCGTCGGCCCACATCCGCAGGCACACCTCAAGGGCGTCCTCAAGGTGTTCGAACCGCTCGCTGGTGCTCGGGAACGGGATGCCCAGCCCCCGGCTCTCCTCGTCGTTCCAGCCTGCGCCGACACCGAGGATCGCCCGGCCGCCGGACAGCACGTCCAGCGTGGTGACGATCTTGGCCAGCACGGCCGGGTAGCGGTAGATGGCGCCGGTGACCAGGGTGAGCAGCTTCGCCCGTTCGGTTTTCGCGGCGATGAAGCCCAGCGCGGTGTACCCCTCCAGCATCTCGTGCTCCGCGGGACCGACCCCGCGGATCTGGAAGAAGTGGTCCATCAGCGCGATGTAGTCGAACCCGGCCTTGTCGGCGGTGGACGCGATCTTCCCCAGCGTCGGGCCGAGATCCTGCGCGCCGCCCGGCCAGGTGAAATCCGGGATCTGTAGTCCGATCTTCATCAGTTACCTCCCTTGTCATCCTTGCAGCGGTCCGTGCTGCTGGCGAGCCGTCGAGTGGACTCCAGGTACCCCCGATGACCACAAGTGGACACCGAGTTGATTCCGCATCGCCGGACGACGAAGATGCCGCCGATGACATCGACGAGCACCACCGGTCGCGGGCGAGGGCGGGCCAGGCGGCATCCGCCCGAGCTGTGGCGGGTGCCCGTGCTGCGGACCACCATGGTCACGCCGAGGATGGCCAGGATCACGGTGGGCGGTACCGCGCTGGCCACGTTTCCCGGCGGCGGCGGTGACCAGCACGTGGTCCTGTACTTCTACGACCGGGACGTCGTGCTGCCCGACCCGCTGACGCTGGCGTCGGCCCGGACCATGCTGAGCCAGGTCCGGCCCGCGATGCGCAGCTACACCGTGCGCAGGCACGACCCGGTGGCCTGCGAACTGGACTTCGACTTCGTCCTGCACGGCGATCACGGTGTCGCGTCGGCGTGGGCCCGTGTCGCCCAGCCGGGTGATGATGTGATCCTGGTCGGCCCGTCGCCCGCGTACACGCTGGACGAGGACGTGCCACGGCACCTGCTGGTCGGCGACGAGACCGCGCTGCCCGCGATCAGCGCGCTCCTTGGTTCGATCTCCGCCACCGCCGTCATCGAGGTCGCCGACGCGGCAGAGGAACAGCCGTTACCGGACGGCGTCGACGTGCGCTGGGTGCACCGCGACGGCCGCCCCCCGGGGACGCCGGACCTGCTGCTCGCCGGCGTCCGCGACGTCGGACCGGACGGTGACGTGGCCGTGTGGGCGGCCGGCGAGCGGACCGTCATGCATGCGCTGCGGGCGCACCTGCTGGACGACCGGAAGCTCGACCGGCGGCGGGTGCGGACCACCATGTACTGGCGACACGGTCAGGCCGGGACGGACGCCGCAGGCGTCTGACGAGGAACTTTTCCCGCCACGGAGCCGTTGTTACGAGTGGTGGGTGAGTCTTTCGGAAGGGTGTAACCGGTGCACAGGCACTACAACGGGCTGAAGACAGCGCTGCTGCTCGGCGGGATGAGTGGGCTGATCATTCTGGTCTGCTCGTTCTTCGGCCGCACTGTGCTGATCATCGGGCTGCTGATCGCCCTGGGCATGAACGCGTACGCCTACTTCTACTCGGACAAGCTGGCCCTGCGGACGATGCGGGCCCGGCCGGTCTCCGAGGCCGAACAGCCCGCGATGTACCGGATCGTGCGGCTGCTGGCCACGTCGGCGCGGCAGCCGATGCCCCGGCTGTACGTGAGCCCCACCAGGGCACCCAACGCGTTCGCCACCGGCCGTTCGCCGCGCAACGCGGCTGTGTGCTGCACCACGGGCATCCTGGAGCTGCTGGACGAGCGTGAGCTGCGCGCGGTCCTCGGGCACGAACTGTCCCACGTGTACAACCGGGACATTCTCATTTCGTGTGTGGCCGGGGCATTGGCCAGCGTGGTCAGCGTGCTCGCCAACCTGGCCCTGTTCGCCGGTGTGTTCTTCGGCGGTGGTGGTGGCCGGGACGACAGGTCCAACCCGATCGCGCTGCTGCTGATCGCCATCGTGGGGCCGATCGCGGCGGGCATCGTGCAGCTGGCCGTGAGCAGGTCCAGGGAGTACCAGGCGGACCAGTCCGGCGCCGAGCTGACCGGCGACCCGCTGGCGCTCGCGTCGGCGCTGCGGAAGCTGGAGTACGGCACACGGGCGCTGCCGCTGGCGCCGGAGCCGTCCGTGGTGTCCCAGTCGCACCTGATGATCGCCAACCCGTTCCGGGCAGGCGACGGCGTGTCCAAGTGGTTCTCCACCCACCCGCCGATCGAGGACCGGATCCGCAGGCTGGAGAAGATGGCCGGCCGGACGCTGGGTTGATTCCTGCTGGGCTAGCTGATCGCCTTCGCCACGCCCATCACGTACTCGCCGTAGCCGGACTTGGCCAGCTTGGCGCCCAGCGCGTAGCACTCGTCCGCGGTGATGTAGCCCATCCGCAGCGCGATCTCCTCAAGACACGCGATCCGCACCCCCTGCCGGTGCTCCAGCACCTGCACGAACTGGCCCGCTTCCAGGAGTGAGTCGTGCGTGCCGGTGTCCAGCCAGGCGAAACCACGGCCGAGGTCGATCAGGCTCGCCCGGCCCTGCCGCAGGTAGGTGAGGTTGACGTCGGTGATCTCCAACTCGCCGCGCGCCGAAGGCGTGAGCGACTTGGCGATCGACACGACGTCGTTGTCGTAGAAGTAGAGCCCGGTGATCGCCTTGTTCGACTTCGGTACCTGCGGCTTCTCTTCCAGCGACACCAGCCTGCCGTCGTCGTCCACCTCGCCGACGCCGTAGCGCTGCGGGTCCTTCACGGGGTAGCCGAACAGGACGCAGCCGTCCAGGCCCGCGGTGTGCCGCTGCAGGGTCTTGGCGAAACCCTGGCCGTAGAAGATGTTGTCGCCGAGGACGAGAGCCACGTCGTCGTCACCGACGAAGTGCTCACCGATCACGAACGCCTCGGCCAGCCCGTTGGGCTGCGGCTGCTCGGCGTACTCGATGCGCACCCCGAACTGGCTGCCGTTGCCCAACAGCCGCCGGAAACTGGGCAGATCCGTCGGCGTCGAGATGATCAAGATCTCTCGGATGCCGGCCAGGAAGAGGACCGACAGCGGGTAGTAGATCATCGGCTTGTCGTAGATCGGCAGCAGCTGCTTCGACACCGCCTGCGTGATCGGGTGCAGCCGGGTGCCGCTGCCGCCGGCGAGCACGATGCCCTTCATCCTGTTCCCTCGGCTATCGGTAGTTGGTGAACTGCAGGGCGATACCGAAGTCCATGCCCT
>DASXYT010000217.1:0-4451 GCA_036502345.1 Pseudonocardiaceae bacterium
CGTCGGTGCGCACCGCGCGTATCCAGCGCCGGTCGGTCAGGCGGAAAGATGCCACCTTCGACCACGGCAGCACGGTCCTGGTCAGCACCCTGCGGATCACCAGCTTGTCCGCGTCGATCTCGGTCCTGGTGCGCAGCACCCACAGCGCGGCACCCAGCGGCAGCAGGTAGACCAGGGTGTACCAGGGCGAGGCCACGGCGACGAACGACGCGCACATGAGGACGAACACGATGGCCACGTAGGCCGATCCCGGGGTGCGGAACACCAGCTTGGCCGGCATGACCCACTGCTGCCCGGCACCGGCCCGACCAGCCGGCTCAGCCGCGGCGGCCGGCTGAGCTACCGGCGCACCGGCCGCGCTGGCAGATGAGTCGGCCGTGCTGGCAGGCGACTCGGCCGCGCCCGTCGGTGATTTGACCGCGCTGGCGGGCGACTCGACCGCTCCCACCGACGACTCGACCGCTCCCACCGACGACTCGACGTCACCCGTCGGCGAGTCGACCGCGCTGGGGGGCGACTCGACCTCGCCCGTTGACCACTCGGCCGCGCTTGCCTGCGACTCGACCGCTCCCGCGGGCGACTCGGCCTGCTCGGTCGGCGACTCGGCTTGGGTGGTGTCCTCAGGCACATCATGATGGTGCCCCGTGGCTGGTCCGCAGGTCGCGGCGGGGGTGCCCCGGTCCCGGCCGGCGTCCACCCTTCGGGAGCACCGTCCCGCCCAGTTGACTCCCGACCGCCTCGGGCATTAACGTCGCGCCCGTGCACATCGTCGACATTCTCGTACTTCGCAGGCGCGTCGACGCCTGAGAGTTACAGTCTGTCGACGCGCCACCCTCGTACGGCCACCATGGTCGGCGAGGGTTTTTTGTTGCCCGGAACGCGACAAGATCTCCACCAAGACCGCGAGGCGAAACCGATGACCAGCGCTACGCCACGGCCCACTCCACCACCCGGGGTGCCCCATCCGCCGGCCGGCTCCCGGCCGAAGCCCGCGCCGCCAGCAGGCGCACCGGTACGGCTCACCGGCGCCCAGTCGCTCGTCCGATCCCTGGAGGCGGTCGGCTGCGAGGTCGCGTTCGGCATTCCGGGCGGCGCCATCATGCCGGCGTACGACGCACTCCTGGACTCCACAAAGGTCCGGCACGTGCTGGTCCGCCACGAGCAGGGCGCAGGCCACGCCGCCACCGGTTACGCCCAGGCCACCGGCAAGGTCGGCGTGTGCGTCGCCACGTCCGGGCCCGGCGCGACGAACCTGGTGACCCCGCTGGCCGACGCGTACATGGACTCGGTGCCCATCGTGGCCATCACCGGTCAGGTGGCCCAGCCGCTGATCGGTACCGACGGCTTCCAGGAAGCCGACATCTGTGGCATCACCATGCCGATCACGAAGCACAACTTCCTGGTCACCGACCCCGCGGAGATCCCGAGGGCGGTCGCTGAGGCCTTCCACCTGGCGTCCACCGGCCGACCCGGCCCGGTCCTGGTCGACATCCCGAAGGACGTGCTGCAGAACACGGCGCCGTTCGTGTGGCCGCCGGAGATGAAGCTGCCCGGTTACCGGCCGACCACCCGGCCGCACGGCAAGCAGGTCCGGGAGGCCGCCAAGCTGATCGGCGCCGCCCGCAGGCCGGTGCTGTACGTCGGCGGTGGCGTGGTCCGCGCCGACGCGTCCGAGCAGTTGCTGCAACTTGCCGAGCTGACCGGCATCCCCGTGGTGACCACGCTGATGGCCAGGGGCGCCTTCCCCGACTCGCACGACCTGCACCTCGGCATGCCCGGCATGCACGGTTCGGTCGCCGCCGTCGCCGCGATGCAGCGCGCCGATCTGCTGATCGCGCTGGGCGCCCGGTTCGACGACCGGGTCACCGGCCAGTTGTCCTCGTTCGCGCCGGACGCGAAGATCGTGCACGCCGACATCGACCCGGCCGAGATCTCCAAGAACCGGCACGCCGACGTGCCGATAGTGGGGGACTGCAAGGAGATCCTGGTCGAGCTGATCGCCTCGGTGAAGGCGGAGCGGAACAACGAGCCGCCCGCCGATCTCGGCCCGTGGTGGCACCAGTTGCGCGAGTGGCGCGGCACGTTCCCGCTCGGCTACGAGTGGCCCGCCGACGGCACGCTGTCCCCGCAGTACGTGATCGAGCGGATCGGCACGCTGGTCGGCCCGGACGCGGTGTACGCGGCGGGCGTCGGCCAGCACCAGATGTGGGCCGCCCAGTTCATCTCCTACGAGCGCCCGCGCAGTTGGCTGAACTCCGGCGGTCTGGGCACGATGGGCTTCGCGGTGCCGGCGGCGATGGGCGCCAAGTTCGGCAGGCCGGACACGGCGGTCTGGGCGATCGACGGTGACGGCTGTTTCCAGATGACGAACCAGGAACTGGCCACCTGCGCCATCGAGGGCGCGCCGATCAAGGTCGCCGTGATGAACAACGGCAACCTGGGCATGGTTCGGCAGTGGCAGAACCTGTTCTACGAAGGCCGTTACTCGCACACCGACCTCGGTACGCACAAGCACCGGATCCCGGACTTCAAGCTGCTGGCCGAGGCGCTGGGCTGCGTCGGGCTGCGCTGCGAGTCCAAGGACGACGTCGACGCGACCATCAAGGCCGCCATGGAGATCAACGACCAGCCGGTGGTCATCGACTTCGTGGTGGGCAAGGACGCCCAGGTGTGGCCGATGGTCGCCTCGGGCACCGGCAACGACGAGATCCAGGCAGCGCGGGGCATCCGCCCGCTGTACGACGAGGACATCTGATGACCACTCACGTCCTGAGCGTGCTCACCGAGAACAAGCCCGGTGTCCTGGCCAGGGTCGCTGGCCTGTTCTCGCGCCGCGGCTTCAACATCGAATCACTCGCCGTCGGGCCGACCGAGCATCCGGACGTGTCCAGGATGACGATTGTCGTCTCGGTCGACGAACTACCCCTGGAACAGGTCACCAAGCAGCTCAACAAGCTGATCAACGTGATCAAGATCGTGGAACTGGAACCGGCCACGGCCGTGCGGCGCGAACTGCTGCTGGTGAAGGTGCGGGCGGACGCGACGGTCCGCAGCCAGGTGCTGGAGACCGTACAGTTGTTCCGCGCCAAGGTCGTGGACGTCTCACCGGAGGCGCTGACCATCGAGGCGACCGGCACCGCTGACAAGCTGGACGCGTTGCTGCGCATGCTGGAACCGTTCGGCGTGCGGGAGATGGTGCAGTCCGGGATGGTCGCGGTCGGGCGGGGACCCCGGTCGATCACCGCGACCACCGTACGTTGACGGTCCGCTGAGTTTTCGCTATCCGAGAGGAAGAACTGGATTCACATGAGTGCCGAGATCTTCTACGACGACGATGCCAACCTGGGCGTCATCCAGGGCCGGAAGGTCGCCGTGATCGGCTACGGCAGCCAGGGCCACGCGCACGCGCTGAGCCTGCGCGACTCCGGCGTGGACGTTCGGGTCGGTCTGCCGGAGGGTTCGAAGTCCCGGGCCAAGGCCGAGGAGCAGGGCCTGCGGGTGCTCACCTCGGCGGAGGCCTCCGCCGAGGCGGACGTGATCATGATCCTGGCCCCGGACACCAGGCAGCGGGCGATCTACGAGCAGGACATCCTGCCGCACCTCAAGTCCGGTGACGCGCTGTTCTTCGGCCACGGCTTCAACATCCGGTACGGCCTGATCGTGCCCCCGAACGACGTGGACGTGGTGCTGGTCGCGCCGAAGGGCCCGGGTCACCTGGTGCGCCGGCAGTTCGTGGACGGCAAGGGCGTGCCGGACCTGGTGGCCGTCGAGCAGGACGCCACCGGCTCGGCACTGGAACTGGGCCTGTCCTACGCGAAGGCGATCGGCGGCACGCGGGCCGGCGTCATCAGGACGACGTTCACCGAGGAGACCGAGACCGACCTGTTCGGTGAGCAGGCCGTGCTGTGCGGCGGCACCACCGCGCTGATCCAGGCCGGGTTCGAGACCCTGACCGAGGCCGGCTACCAGCCGGAGATCGCGTACTTCGAGGTACTGCACGAGTTGAAGCTCATCGTGGACCTCATCTACGAGGGCGGCATCGCGCGGATGCGCTACTCGATCTCCGACACCGCCGAGTACGGCGACCTGCGGTCCGGTCCCCGGGTGATCAGCCCCACGGTGAAGGCCGAGATGCGCAAGCTCCTGGACGAGATCCAGGACGGCCGGTTCGCGAAGGAATGGGTGGCCGAGGACGAGGCCGGGCGGCCCAACTTCACCCGGCTGCAGAAGCAGGGCGAAGAACACCCGATCGAGGAGGTCGGCCGCAAGTTGCGTGGCCTGATGTCCTGGGTGGACCGTCCGCTGACAGACACTGCCTGAGGCACGCGAGGGGGGCGGTCACCCGTTTGGGTGGCCGCCCTCGATGTGCGTGTCGCCGCGTATCGTCTGCGCCGGTATTTGACGCCGGTATTGATGACGGGGGCATTTGTTGCGATGAGTCACGAAGAAGG
>DASXYT010000218.1:0-31117 GCA_036502345.1 Pseudonocardiaceae bacterium
GTCATTGCTCCACATCCCACGTGTTTGTTTGCTCACCGTCCAGGTTAGTCCGTGTTCATCGACTGGCTGACCTTCGGAGCTGAACTGGCTGGCGGCCTGAAGAGAAAGTCGAGGGCCGCGACCCGGCCCGGTCGCGGCCCTCGATCACCACCAGCTAGTGGGTCACGGCAGTTGCCACTGCTGGTTGGCGCTGCCCGCACAGTCCCAGATCTGCAGCGGGGTGCCGTCGGCCGAACTGGGGCCGGTCGCGTCGAGGCAGCGGCCGGATGCCGGGTTGTAGGGAGCCGCGTAGTGGGCGGGGAATGCACTGCCCGCGGCGCTGGCGAACTGGTTGGTGGCGATCAGGACCGCGCCCGCGACGACGGGTAACGCCGCGGCGGCCAGCACCTTGGTTCGAGTGATCTGCATACGTGGTCTCCGCAATTGAGAAAAAGTTTCAGGAAAGTGGCGAATTTTTAGCACCCGAATGCGGCAACATGGGTCAAGTCAGCCTTAAGGGGCGATCAAGACGGCATCGCGCGCCAAGATCCGGCACGGCAGGATGTGGACCATGAGCGTCGTTCGGATCGGCATCCTGGGTGCCGCGCGCATCGCACCCAGCGCGGTCATCGCACCCGCCAGGGCCAACGCCGAGGTCGACGTGGTCGCGGTCGCCGCCCGGGATGTCAAGCGGGCCAAGGACTTCGCCGCCAAGCACGGCATACCGACCGCCTACGGCAGCTACCAGGAACTACTGGCCGACCCGGAGATCGACGCCGTCTACAACCCGCTGCCCAACGGCCTGCACGGCCGCTGGACCCTGAATGCACTCGCGGCCGGCAAGCATGTCCTGTGCGAGAAGCCGTTCACCGCCAACGCCGACGAGGCGCGACAGGTGGCGGACGCGGCAGCGAAGTCCGGTCTGGTGGTGCTGGAGGCCTTCCACTACCGCTATCACCCGGTGGCGCTGCGCATGCTCGATGTCGTCGCCGCTGGTGAGCTCGGCGAGTTGCGCGAGGTCAGCGCGAGCGTGTGCTTCCCGTTGCCCCGGTTCTCCGACATCCGCTACCGGTTCGACCTGGCTGGCGGCGCGCTGATGGACGCCGGTTGCTACGCCGTGCACATGGTCCGGCTGCTCGGTGGCGCCGAGCCGGAGGTGGTGTCGGCGCGGGCGAAGACCCACACGGCCGACGTGGATCGGGCGATGCGTGCCCGGCTGGCGTTCCCGGCCGGGCACACCGGTGAGATCCGCTGTTCGCTCTGGTCGTCGGATCTGCTGCGGATCAACGCGCGAGTGGTCGGCGACCACGGCGAGATGCGGGTGTTCAACCCGCTGGCGCCGCAGATCCGCCACAAGATCACCATCAGGACGCTGAACGGCCGGCACGTGGAACGGCTGAGCCGCCGGCCCTCCTACGCCTACCAGTTGGACGCGTTCGCCGCGGCCGTGCTGCGCGGTGAACCGGTACTCACCGGGCCTGCCGACGCGATCAACACGATGACGGTGATCGACTCGATCTACCGCGCGGCCGGACTGCCCCTCCGGCAACCGGCCACGTCATGAGCTGGTCGGTGGAGCAGGTACCGGTGACCGATCCGCCAGGTACCAGGAAACGACAGTGGGATGCGTCGGCCTGCGGTTCGGGCCGTCCGGGTTCGCCGAGCTGACCAGGATGTACGTCGCGCCGACCGCCAGGGGCCAGGGTGGCGGCGCCGTCCTCCTTGGCGAGGCGGAGCGGCAGGCCGGGCTGGCCGATGCGCGCACGGTGCGGCTGGAGACGCGGTTGGACCTGACGGCCGCGCGCACGCTTTACACGAAACACGGCTACCGCGAGGTACCGGCCTACACGCACGGTCCGTACGCGGAGTGCCGGTACGCCAAGGATCTCCGCTGATCGGAGCACCCCCACGCTGCCGGCACGGCGCCGATGGCGGATGATGGCCGCCGACTCAGTCGTCACCTTCAGGAGGAATTCCGGCATGGAGCTGCAGAAGCCCGACGTCGCACCGGTTCCCGGCCCGCCGCCGGCCGAGCTCGTGATCACCGACATCACCGTCGGCGACGGCGAGGAGGCCAAGCCGGGCCAGGTGGTGACCGTGCACTACGTGGGCGTTTCGCACGCCAACGGCGAGGAGTTCGACGCGTCCTGGGGTCGCGGTGAGCCGTTCCGCTTCCCGCTCGGCGGTGGCCGGGTCATCGCGGGCTGGGACCAGGGTGTCGCCGGCATGAAGGTCGGCGGCCGTCGGCAGCTGGTCATCCCGCCGCAGCTGGCCTACGGCGACCGCGGCGCAGGCGGCGTCATCGCACCTGGTGCCACGTTGGTGTTCGTCGTTGACCTGCTGGGCGTCAACTAGGCCTTTACCTACACAAGGGTACGATGACTCATCGTGCCCAGTTGACTCCGAAGCGTCGCCAAGCCCTCTGCGGCATCGCGCTCGGATCACTGCTTCGGGCAGTATCGAGAGCGTACGCGGCGAGGGGAAGTGAGCGATGGACGACACCGGGCGGCAGACCGGTGCGCGCCGGGGCCAGTACCCACCACGGAACGGCGCCTCCCGGCCTGCGCCGCCGCCTGGCGGTAACGGTCCGTCGGACGGGTCCGGCGGCTTCGAGCACGGCTGGTTCAGCAAGCCGGAGGAGGTCGCCCCACCGCAGCCACCGAACGGGCACCGGGGCAACGGGCAGAGTTCGACCCGGCTGCCACCCGTGCCGAGGCCCCGTCCGCAGGTGCCGCCCCCGCCGCCCGGCCAGCCGGATTTCGACCGGGAGCGGTTCGACAACGCCCACACCGACCCCGGCCCGTTCGGTCGGGTGCCGGGCGGCACCGGCTCGAAACTGGCCCCCGTCGAACCGCCGCCGCCCGACGATGACGACCTGTACGACCAGTTGTACGGCGACGAGGGGCCGGACGACCGCGCCGACGAGCCTGCCGACAGGCAGGAACCGCGCAAGCGCAAGAAGCTGCCGTTCTGGATCGAACTGCCGGTGCTCGTCCTGGTCGCGCTGCTGTTCACGTTCGTCATCCAGAGCTTCGTGGCCAGGGTCTACGTGATCCCGTCCGGCTCGATGGAGCTGACCCTCAACGGCAGCAACGGTTCCGGTGACCGGATCCTGGTGGACAAGGTCGTGTACGACTTCCACGGTCCGCGCCCCGGTGACGTCATCGTGTTCAAGGGCCCGCCCGGCTGGGACCAGACGGAGTTCTTCCCGGACAGTTCCGGCAATCCGGTGGTGCGCTGGCTGCGTGGGCTCGCCGCGTCCATCGGTGTCGCGAAGCCCGACGAGTACGACCTGGTCAAGCGCGTGATCGCGGTCGGCGGCCAGACGGTGTCCTGCTGTGACAAGCAGAACCGGGTGCTCGTGGACGGCAAGCCGCTCAACGAGCCGTACGTCTACTGGCAGCCGGGCAGGCCCGGTCCGGCCGAGCAGTTGCACTTCCCGGCGGTCACCGTGCCCAAGGGCGACGTGTGGGTGGAGGGCGACAACCGCGCCAACTCCGACGACTCGCGCTACCAGAACGGCGGCGGCATCAAGGGCGTCGTGCCGGTGGCGAACGTGATCGGCAAGGCGCGCACGATCATCTGGCCGCCCTCCCGCTGGCGCGGTATCGGTGACCTCGACGCGCAGACCGCCTCGGTGGCCGACGCGCAGCAGACGTGGGGCTCACAGATCCCGGCCACCGGGATCGGCGTGCTCGCGGTGTTGCCGACGTTGTGGCTGGGCAGGCGCTTCCGGCCCACGTTCCGGGCGGCGGCCGGCTTGCCGGAGCGCAGGCGGCGGCGCGGCTGAGGGACAGCACGACAGGGGGCACGCATGCGGTTGAGCGGGATCGGCAAACGGTACGGCAGCGGCCCCTGGGTGTTGTCCGACGTCGAACTCCGGTTGTCCGACGGTGACGTCCTCGCTGTCGTGGGTGGGAACGGTGCCGGCAAGTCGACGCTGCTGCGATTACTGGTCGGGCTGACCAGACCGACCGTCGGCGAGGTGCGGGAACGCCCGACCGCCGTGGGCTACGTGCCGGACCGGTTCCCGCCGCACGATCGGATGTCCGCCCGCCACTACCTCACCCACATGGGTCGAATTCGTGGTCTCCAGACGAACCAGGCCCAGAATCGGGCCGACGATCTGCTCGACCGGTTGGCGCTGGTCGGTGGCCCGGACACCGCGCTGCGCAAGCTGTCCAGGGGCAACGCGCAGAAGGTCGCGCTGGCCCAGGCACTGCTGGTGGCGCCCCGGCTGCTGGTGCTGGACGAGCCGTGGTCCGGGCTGGACGTGTCGGCGCACCAGGTGCTCGGCGAGATCATCGGCGAGGTGCGCGAGGGCGGCGGGACCGTCGTGTTCACCGACCACCGCAAGGCCGTCGCGGCCGCCTACGCCACCCGCGTGTACCGGATCAGCGGGGGCAGGCTGGCCGAGGAACCGGGCGGCATCGGCGAACTCGCCGGTGTCGAACTGCGCAGGATCGAGTCCGGCGCGGTCGATCTGGCCGGACTGCCCGGGGTGATCGACGTGCACGAACGCGATGATGTGATCGTGGTCACTGTTGCCGACAAGCACTGCGACGCGGTGCTCGGCGCGGCGTTGGCCGGCGGCTGGTCGGTGCACGCCGTGCGTAGAACGGCGGTTCGCGCGTGATCGCCCTGGTTCGCTACACACTGTCCACTGTGCTGCTCTCCCAGCGTTATCTGCCGCCGGTGCTGGTGTTTCTCGCCGCGCTGTGGATCTTCACCGGGGCGGACGACAACGGCCCGCTGCCGCCGGACTACGCGGTCGGCACCGCTGCCGTGTTCATCTGCGGGATCTGGCTGACCGTCGTCACCGTCAACGCGGCCGATCCGGTGCAGCGCTCGATCACCGTGGTCAACGCCGGGGGATCGGGCCGGGTGCTGGCGGCCTCGGTCTGGGTGTCCGGCATGTGGTGTGCGGCGATCGCCGTGGTCGGCCTGCTGTATCCGCTGACCGTCGGCCGCCACCCGATCGGGCCCGCGGTGCTGGTGCTCGGTGCACTGGCCGAGTTGACCAGCGCCTGCACCGGCATGGCGCTGGGCCTGCTGTGTTCCCGGCTGGTGGCCCGCAGGACCGGCTACTCGGTCCTCGGCGCGCTGGCCGCCGTGCTGCTGTTCGTGCTGGTCCCCGGCGTGCCGCCGGTGCACCCGGTGTTCCAGTTGCTGGCCGGCACCCGGCCGCCGACCTCGATCCTGCTGCCGGTCGCCGCGTTCTGCCTGGTGTCGGTCGTGTTGCTCGCGGCCAGTGCGCTGCTCACCCGTTTCGTCGCGCAACGGAGGGACTGACGGCCATGCCGGAGCACGACTGGTGGCGCGACGCGGTGATCTACCAGGTGTACGTGCGCAGCTTCGCGGACGGCGACGGCGACGGCATCGGCGACCTGATGGGTGTGCGCAGCAGGCTGCGCTACCTGGCCGGCCTCGGCGTCGACGCGGTCTGGCTGACGCCGTTCTACCGGTCCCCGATGGTGGACGGCGGCTACGACGTCGCCGACTATCGGCAGGTCGACCCGCTGTTCGGCACGAACGCCGACGCTGCCGCGCTGGTCACCGACGCCCACCGGCTGGGGCTACGGGTGATCGTGGACGTCGTGCCGAACCACACGTCCGACCGGCATCCGTGGTTCGTCGAGGCATTGGCCGCGGCACCCGGCTCGCCCGCCCGGCAGCGCTACCTGTTCCGCGACGGCAAGGGTGAGCACGGGGAACTGCCGCCCAACGACTGGCAGTCCGTGTTCGGCGGCGGCGCGTGGGCCAGGGTGCCCGACGGCCAGTGGTACCTGCATCTGTTCGCGCCGGAACAGCCGGACCTGAACTGGGAGCACGACGAGGTCCGCGCCGAGTTCGTGGACATCCTGCGGTTCTGGCTGGACCTCGGCGTCGACGGGTTCCGGATCGACGTGGCGCACGGCATGGTCAAGGCGCCCGGTCTGCCCGACGCGGTCGGCGGTGGCCAGGGCGTGTTGCGGGAAACCGGTGAGCTGCCGTACTTCGACCAGGACGGTGTGCACGAGATTTTCCGCGGCTGGCGGAAGGTGTTGGACTCGGTGTCCGGTGATCGGATCGGAGTCGCCGAAGCGTGGGTTCGGAGCGCCGAACGGTTGGCTCGCTACGTTCGACCGGACGAACTTCATCAGGCGTTCAACTTCTTGTATCTGCGAACGAAATGGGACGCCGACGAGTTCAGGTCCGTCGTGGACGGGTCGATCGCCGCGATGGTCGAGGTCGGAGCGCCGAACACGTGGGTACTGTCCAATCACGACGTGGTGCGGCACGTGACCAGATACGGCGGCGGCGGGATCGGCCTGCGCAGGGCGCGGGCGGCCGCGCTGTTCATGTTGGCACTGCCCGGTTCCGCGTACGTGTACCAGGGCGACGAACTGGGCCTGCCCGAGGTGACCGACCTACCGGAAGAAGCGCTCCAGGACCCGGTGTGGACACGGTCCGGACACACCGAACGGGGGAGGGACGGCTGCCGGGTACCGGTGCCGTGGTCCGGCGCGTCGACACCGTTCGGTTTCAGCCCGTCGGGATCGGACCCGACGTGGCTACCGCAACCGGCGGACTGGGCCGAGTTGACCGTTGACGCACAACTCGCCGACCCGACCTCGATGCTCGGGCTCTACCGGACCGCGTTGCGACTGCGGCGCGACCTGCCCGAACTGGGTGACGGGATGTTGAGGTGGCTGCCGGCCCCGACAGGACTACTCGTGTTCGATCGGGGACCGGGATTCGTGTGCACCGTGAACATCACCACAGGGCCGGTCGAAATCAACCGACCAGGTGAACTGGTGCTCGCCAGCGTGCCGGAACTGGCTGTTGGAAGCGGGTCGACAGTGGTCCTGCCACCGGACTCCGCTGGGTGGTGGAGGGCGGTGCCCCCGCACACGTTTCCGTAGTACGGGGGCACCACTCCGGCCGCTGGTCAGATGGCGCGCACGCCCTGGGCCTGCGGACCCTTCTGTCCCTGACCGATCTCGAACTCAACGCGCTGACCCTCGTCAAGGGACCGGAATCCGTTGCCCTGGATCTCCGAGTAGTGCACGAACACGTCCGGCCCACCGCCGTCTTGCTCGATGAAGCCGAAGCCCTTTTCACCGTTAAACCACTTCACACTGCCCTGCGCCATGCCATCTCCTCGCGGCGTCGACCGAGTCCTCACGGTGAGGTCGCCCGAAAACCGCCCTATCAAGGCCCTCATCGTAGCGTGCCCAACCCAGTCGTGGGCTAGTCCCGCTTGCCCTCACTCGCCTCAAGGCCGAGCATCGCCAATAGTTGACCGCAGTCCTCAGCGTCCGCGGCATGTCCGGCGACCGTCCGGGTCGCCCGCGCGTTCTGAATCGCGCTGTGCGTCCGCTCGGCCGCGTGCGCCTGTGCCATACGGCGAGGCGTCGGGGGGCTCGCGTGTCGTGCCAAGGTCATCCGGCACCTTCCCTGTTCCGCCAGGATTGTCTGGCTGTCGTGGCCCCGGAGTCGCCACAATCACCCGGGAATGGAATAAGGAGTGAACTCCGTCATCGTGACAGGTGCGGGCGGCCACCACCACCCCCCACGACCGCGGGACCGGTCATGAAACACGGGTCAGGTAGAGTTGGTGGTGCGGCCTGCACTGTTCTGCCTCGGGTCGCGTTCGACGTCGATCACCCGCGGCTGCGACCACTCGGTATGCGCCGGGCAGGACGTCCCCTTCCATGTTCGGAGAGTTCATGGCGGTTCGCCGCTCACCCATGTCCACGACCTCTGACGAGGCACCTGCCTCGATCACCTCGTTCACCGACCTGGGAGTGCCGGCCCCGCTCGTCACCGCGCTGGCCGCGCGGGACATCACCACCCCGTTCCCGATCCAGGCCGCGACCCTGCCCGACGCGCTGGCCGGCCGGGACGTCCTCGGCCGGGGCAAAACCGGCTCGGGCAAGACCTACGCGTTCGTCCTGCCGGTGCTGGCCAGGCTCGCCGCCAGTCGCACCCCGACCCGGCCGGGTCGGCCGCGCGCGCTGATCCTGGTGCCGACCCGCGAACTCGCCGCCCAGATCCAGACGTCGATGGCGTCCCTGGCCAAGGCGCTCGGGCTGCGCACGCTCACCGTGTTCGGCGGGGTGCGCCCCGGTCCGCAGATCGCAGGCCTGCGCGAGGGTGTCGACGTCGTCGTCGCCTGCCCTGGTCGGCTGGCTGACCACATCGAGAGCGGTCACGCTCATCTGGACGCCGTGCAGATCACCGTGCTGGACGAGGCGGATCACATGGCGGACCTCGGTTTTCTCCCCGTGGTGCGGCGCCTGCTGGACCAGACTCCCCGGGACGGCCAGCGGCTGCTGTTCTCCGCGACGCTGGACGCGGGCGTCGACGTGCTGGCCCGCCGCTACCTGACCAACCCGGTGACGCACAGCGTCGACTCGGAACAGTCGCCGGTCGTCGACATGGCCCACCACGTGCTGCATGTCCGGCCAGAGGCCCGGTTTCCGGTGCTGGTGGACCTCGCCGCGGCACCTGGTCGCACGCTCGTGTTCACCAGGACCAAGCGTGGCGCCACGAGATTGACCCGCCGGCTGGTCGAGGCCGGTGTGTCCGCTGTGGAGCTGCACGGCAACCTGGCGCAGGGCGCCAGGTCCCGCAATCTCGCTGCGTTCTCCAGGGGCAAGGCGTCCACTTTGGTGGCCACCGACATCGCGGCGCGCGGCATCCACGTGGACGACGTGACGCTGGTCATCCACGCCGACCCGCCGATGGAGCACAAGGCTTATCTGCACAGGTCCGGCCGCACCGCCAGGGCCGGCGCGAGTGGCACCGTGGTCACGCTGATGACCGACGACCAGGTGGCTGACGTGCGCGATCTGGCCCGCAAGGCCGGGATCACGCCGACCACGACCCGGGTCGGCCCGAACGACTCGCTGCTGGCCGAACTGGCGCCCGGGCCCAGGACGTTCCACGAGCCGCCGCCTCCGGTCGAGCGGCCTGCCGCGTCCCGTGGTGGCGGTGGTGGTCGTAACCGGGCACCGCGTGTCGGGAAGCCGGCTGGCAAGTCCGGCGGCAAGTCGGCAGCGCAGGCGCGGGAGCCCGCTGGTGAGCGGCACTCCAACATGGCCGCTTTCTCGTCGTCCACGTCGGCCGGCAACCGTCGTCGGGGTCGTTGACCGGTCCTTAACGGACTTGTGTGTTCATACTCACACCACGTCGTTTAGGCTCGATTCGTGCCCGTTCACGAGCTGTCCCGTGTCGACGCGCGCCGTATCGCGGTGCGCGCGCAGTTGCTGGACCGCGAGCGGCCGACCGAGCTGCTGGACGTGGTGCGCGGGCTGACGCTCCTCCAGATCGACCCGATCGCGGCTGTCGCGCCGAATGCCGGCCTGGTGGCGTGGAGTCGGCTCGGGTCGTCGTTCCCGGTGACCGAACTGGACACGGCGCTGGCCGACCGGACGCTGCTCGAACTCCAGGCGATGATCCGACCGGCAGCGGATCTGGCGTTCTACCGCGCCGACATGGCCGCCTGGGAACAGCAGATCGGGATGCTGGGCGGTTCGCGCGCGAGGAACCGCGACTGGGTGCGTGCCAACGACGCGTGCCGGGTGGACATCCTGCACCGGTTGGCCGCCACCGGGCCGATGCCGTCGCGTGCACTGCCGGACACGTGTGCCGTGCCGTGGCGGTCCACCGGGTGGACGAACAACCGCAACGTGTCGCAGCTGCTGGAGATCATGGTGGTGCGCGGCGAGGTCGCCATCGCCGGTCGGCAGGGCAACGACCGGTTGTGGGACCTGGCCGAGCGTGTCTACCCCAACGATCCGGTGGTCCCCCTCGCGGAGGCGGCGCGCATCCGGAACGAGCGGCGGCTCCGGGCGCTGGGCATCGCGCGGGCGAAGGGGCCGGAATGCCCTGTCGAGCCGGCCGACGTCGGTGAGGTGGGCGAGCCTGCCGTGGTGGAGGGCACAAAGGGGACGTGGCGGGTTGATCCTTCTCTTGTGGGACAACCGTTCACAGGCCGTGCGGCACTGCTGTCCCCGTTCGACCGGCTAGTGCACGACCGGAAACGCATGGTCGAGTTGTTCGAGTTCGACTACCAGTTGGAGATGTACAAACCGGCGGCGAAACGACGGTGGGGCTATTTCGCGCTGCCGATCCTGTACGGCGACCGATTGGTCGGAAAGCTGGACGCGACAGCCGACCGCAGGGCAGGCGTGTTCCGGGTCGACGCGATTCACCAGGACGTGCCGTTCACCAAGGCCATGGCGGCGGCGGTGCGCGCGGAGATCAAGGACCTGGCCCACTGGCTCGAACTGGATCTCGGTCAGGCCGGGTTCACGAACCCGGCCACTGTGTGAATCCTGGCTGCTGTGTGAACACGGCTGAAGGCGCAGCCATTTGTTGACATGGTTCCGATGGCCCGGCGACGCTTCCTCGCGTGACCTCGATCGTGATGGTGCCCTTCCACGGTCCGGGTGCAGGTGTCGGGGAACTGAGCTGGGGCCAGGCGGAAATCTGGTCCGCGATCGTGGCGCAGCAGTCCTCGCTGCACATCGGCGGAGTGGCCGAATTCCCGGTGGCCAAGGATCTCGATGACATCGTCGCAGGCCTGGGGTGGATGTTCGGCGCACACCAGTCACTGCGGGCCAGAGTGCGTTTCGAGCCGGACGGTCGTGTGCTGCAGGTGGTCGCCGACCGCGGCGAGGTTGCGTTGCGGCTGGTGGACGTCGATGACGACACCGATCCGGCCAAGGTCGCGGCTGATGTCGACGCGGAGTTCCGCGAGACCGATTTCGACTACCAGCGGGAATGGCCGGTCCGGCTCGCCGTGATCCGGCAGCACGGTGTCGCCACACATCTGGTGGCCGTGTACTGCCATCTGGCCATCGACCTCGCCGGTATGAACGCATTGTTCGACAACGGCCTGTTCGCACTGTTGTTCACCACGGCCGCCGACGAGCCGCCCGAGGTGACCGCGCTCGAACCGCTGGCCCAGGTCGCCTGGCAACGCAGCCCGGCGGGCCGACGGCACAACAGGGGCGTCCTGCGGTACTGGCGCCGTCAGGTCGCGGAGATACCTGCCAGCCGGTGGGGCGACATGGTCGGCGACGAGCAACGGCCGAGGCACTGGCAGGTCACGTTCCGCTCGCCGGCCATCCAACTGGCCCTGCAGTCGATCGCGGCACGGACGTCGGCCGAGTCGTCGACGATCCTGCTCGCCGCGGTCGCGACCGCGTTGGTCGCTGTCACCGGCAGTGGTCCCGCCGTGTTCCAGATCGTGGTGAGCAACCGGTTCCGGCCGGGGCTGGCGGAGACGGTCAGCGTCGTCTCGCAGAGTGGGCTGTGTGTCATCGACGTCGCGGACGCTGGGTTCGACGAGGTGGTCGAACGGACGGCGCGCAGCGCGATGAAGGCCTACCTCAACGCCTACTTCGACCGGGACGCCAAGAACGCGATGATCGACGAGATCGGCAAGGAGCGCGGCGAGCAGGTCGGGCTGAGCTGTTTCTACAACGATCGCCGCGCGCCGGAGTACCGGACACCGACCGGGCCGCCACCCACCCCGGAGCGCCTGGCCGAGGCCCGCGCCGAGACGACGGTCAACTGGGGTCCGCACGCGGACAAGCCATGGGAACCGCTGTTCGTCAACGTCAATGACGTCGGACCGGACGTGGTCGAGATCCTGCTCCAGGCCGACACCCGGTCGTTCTCGCCCGAGCACATGCGGGCCTTCCTGGATCATTTCGAGACGACCCTGCTGACGGCGGCCGGCCTTCATTCCAGCCACACCAGGTGAACGTCTGCCGTGCGCTGGTGGGCTTTGAGCACCTGTTCTGCCGAGTCGGAGATCTGGGTGACGTGCTCGATCGGATTCCAGAAGATGGCGCCCCATTCTTCGCCGAAGTCGATTCCCCAGCCGATGAACGGCCTTTCCGGCAGGATGTCGGAGACCGGTTGGAAAACGCCGTAGACCGCGAACAACTGCGGTCGAAGGTATTCGGCGTCGGCGGCGAGGCGGGCCAGGAGCGCAGCACGGTCCAGGGTTGCTGTGGTCATGTCACCAGCGTCAACGATGGGATGCCAGTCTGACAATGACCTGACCGCGTGATGTGCAAACGTATTTTTCTACGCTAATGTCCGTTGCATGGACGTCAATCAGCGTTGCAGGGTTGTCAACAATAGAACCCCTCGGGCGAGAGCTCTCGGCAACGTGCTGCGCGAGGTTCGACTGGACCGCGACATCGGCCTCCGGCAATTTGCCAAGGATATCGGCCGCGATCCCAGTCTGCTATCCCGTTGGGAGACCGGCGACCGCACGCCGACGCCGACCGACGTTGCCCAGATCCTCGGCAAGCTCGGCATCACCGGCGACCGCTACGACGAGATCATCGAACTCGCCTACGGCACCGACGACGCCCGTTGGTTGGCCACAACGTTGCCAGAGCAACGACTCCAGTTGAGTGCGCTACTGGATTTCGAACGCACCGCGACTGTCATCACCGACATCTCGCCGCTGCTGGTGCCGGGCCTGCTGCAAACCAGCGACTATGCCCGAGCGATGATGACCGAGGGCGGCGTGCCTGCTGAGGAGATCAGCCCTCGCGTTGCCATTCGACTTGGTCGGCGCGAGGAGTTGAACCGGCGCGAGTCGGTCCAGTTCGTCGCGCTGGTCGGCGAAGCCGCCTTGCGCCAGATGATCGGCAGCCAGGAGGTCATGGTCGGCCAGTTGACCTTCCTGCTGGAGATGGCCACCCGCTCCAACGTCGAGATACGAGTGGTGCCCTTCGACAGCGGGTGGCATCCGGGCCTGGAAGGGCCAGCGCTGTTGATTGACTCCGACACGCAGCCGTCAGTCGTGCATCTGGAATTCCATGTCTCGGGATTGTTCCTGCACACCAGGGCGGATGTCGTCGCCTACCGGCAAGGGGCGGATAGTGTGTCTGCGCGAGCGATGAACGCCGAGGACTCCTTGGCCATCATCGCGTTGGTGAAAGCAGGATGGGAGTCGGTATGACGATTGGTCCCCACCGGTGGCGTAAGTCCAGTCACAGCGGCACCCAGACCAACTGTGTCGAGTTGGTCAACACCCTGGACATGGTCCGGGACTCGAAGAACCCAACCGGTCGGTCACTGCGGGTGAACCTCGCGACACTGCTGGCAGACGTGAAGTCGGGTCGCATCACCCGGTAGCCGCAACACGCTGGGTCGGGGGTCGGCTGGCAGTCGGGGCACAGGACTAATCTCCTACTACCCGACCCTCGTTCAGCCCAGGGGAGCGCGCACCGTGCCCGACTCGTTCGTTCACCTGCATGTGCACACCGAGTACTCGATGCTCGACGGCGCGGCGAAGGTTGCTCCGCTGTTCGCCGAGGCCGAGCGACTGGGCATGCCGGCGGTGGCGATGACCGACCACGGGAACATGTACGGCTCGGCCGAGTTCTACCGGGAGAGCAAGAAGACCGGCGTCAAGCCGATCATCGGTATCGAGGCCTACCTCGCGCCGACCACCCGCTTCCACAAGAAGCCGGTCTTCTGGGGGCAGTCCGGCCAGCGTGGCTCCGACGAACTGGGTGAGGGCGGCGACGTCTCCGGCGCTGGTGCCTACACGCACATGACGATGCTCGCCCGGAACTCGACCGGCCTGCGACACTTGTTCCGGCTGTCCAGCCTGGCGTCGTTCGAGGGCTACTACCGCAAGCCACGGATGGACCGCGAACTGATCGCCCAGTACGCCGAGGGCATCATCGCGACCACGGGTTGCCCGAGTGGCGAGGTGCAGACCCGGCTCCGCCTTGGCCAGCCGGCTGAGGCGCTGCAGGCGGCCAGCGACTACCGAGACATCTTCGGCGCCGAGAACTTCTTCCTCGAACTGATGGACCACGGCCTGCCGATCGAACGCTCCGTGCGCGAGGGCCTGCTGGACGTCGGCCGGAAGCTGAACCTCCAGCCGCTGGCCACCAACGACAGCCACTACGTCACCCAGGACCAGGCCGACACGCACTCGGCGCTGCTGTGCGTCCAGGCCGGCAAGACGCTGGACGACCCGAACCGGTTCAAGTTCGACGGCGACGGCTACTACCTGAAGTCGGCCGCCGACATGCGCGAGTACTGGGACAAGGAGGTGCCCGGCGCCGCCGACAACACCCTCCTCATCGCCGAGCGTGTCGAGCCCTACTCCGACGTCTACGACTTCGTGGACCGGATGCCGCGCTTCCCGGTGCCCGAGGGCAGGACCGAGGACGACCTGCTGCGCGAGGAGGTCGAGCAGTTCATCCCGAGCCGCTACCCGAACGGGGTCACCCAGGAGGTGCGGGAGCGGATCGACTACGAGCTCAGCGTCATCGCGAAGATGGGCTTCAGCGCGTACTTCCTGGTCGTCGGCGACCTGGTGCGGTGGGCCAAGCAGCAGCAGATCCGGGTCGGCCCGGGCCGTGGGTCGGCCACCGGCGCGATCGTGGCCTACATCCTGCACATCACCGATCTCGACCCGATCGAGCACGCGCTGATCTTCGAGCGGTTCCTCAACCCGGAGCGGGTGTCGCCGCCCGATATCGACCTCGACTTCGACGACCGGCGACGCGGCGACGTGATGCGCTACACGATCGACAAGTGGGGCGCCGAGAACGTCGCTCAGGTCATCACGTTCGGCACGATCAAGACGAAGGCCGCGATCAAGGACGCCTCCCGCGTGCTGCACGGCCAGCCCGGCTTCAGCATCGCCGACCGGATCTCCAAGGCCCTGCCGCCGGCTGTCATGGCCAAGGACATCCCGATCTACGGCATCTTCGACCCGAAGCACGAGCGCTACCAGGAAGCGGCCGAGGTCAGGGCGCTGACCGAGTCCGATCCGCAGGTCGGCAAGATCATGGAGACCGCGCGCGGCCTGGAGGGCCTGGTCCGCAACGCCGGTGTGCACGCCTGCGCGGTCATCCTCTCGTCGCAGCCGCTGCTGGACGTGATCCCGCTGTGGCAGCGCGACGACGGCACGATCATCACCGGCTGGGACTACCCGTCGTGTGAGGACATCGGCCTGCTGAAGATGGACTTCCTCGGGTTGTCCACGCTGACGATCATCGACGACGCCATCAAGTCGGTGAAGGCCAACCACGGCGTGGACATCGACCTGGCCACCCTCGGGTTGGAGGACCAGGCCACCTACGACCTGCTCGGCCGGGGTGACACGCTGGGCGTCTTCCAACTGGACGGTTCGGCCATGCGCGATCTGCTGCGCCGCATGCAGCCGAAGAAGTTCGGCGACATCGCGGCCGTGCTCGCGCTGTACCGGCCGGGTCCGATGGCGGCCAACGCGCACATCAACTACGCCGAGCGCGCCAACGGCCGGCAGAAGTTCACGCCGATCCATCCGGAGCTGAAAGAAGCCCTGGAGCCGATTCTCGGTGAGACCTATCACCTGCTGGTGTACCAAGAGCAGGTCATGGCAATCGCCCAGCAACTCGCCGGCTACACCCTCGGTGGCGCCGACCTGCTGCGCCGCTCGATGGGTAAGAAGAAGAAAGAGATCATCGAGAAGGAATACGAGAACTTCCGCAGTGGCATGACCACCAAGGGCTTTTCGCCCGAGGCAACCCAGACCTTGTGGGACGTCATGCTCCCGTTCGCCGGGTACGCGTTCAACAAGTCGCACACCGCCGGATACGGCCTGGTGGCGTACTGGACGGCGTACCTGAAGGCGAACTACCCGGCCGAGTTCATGGCCGCCCAGCTCACGTCCAACGGTGACAACAAGGACAAGTCCGCGATCTACCTGTCCGAATGTCGCCGCATGGGGATCAAGGTGCTGCCGCCGGACGTCAACGAATCGGTCTACGCTTTCGCGGCCGTCGGTGGCAATATCCGATTCGGCATGGGCGCGGTCCGCAATGTCGGTTCGAACGTCGTCGCCTCCGTTGTGGCGACCCGCGAGAAAAAGGGCAAGTTCACCTCCTTCGCCGATTTCCTGGAGAAGGCCGAACTGGTCTGCTGCAACAAACGAGTCATCGAGTCGCTGATCAAGGCAGGTGCTTTCGACTCGTTCGACGCCACCCGGCGCGCGTTGATGAACGTGCACGAGGAAGCCGTGGACGCGGTGACCGGCCTCAAGCGGCAGGAGGCCATGGGGCAGTTCGACCTGTTCGGCGGCGGTGGCGACACCGCCGAGCCGGACGTCAGTTCGTCGCCGCTGGCGCACCTGACGCTGACCCCGGAGGAGTGGGCGCGCAAGCAACTGCTCGGCTACGAGCGGGAGATGCTCGGCCTGTACGTGTCGGCGCATCCGCTGGACGGCGCAGAGCCGATCCTGCGCAAGCACGCGCCGAAGCCGATCGCCGTGGTGCTGGACGAGGCGCCCAAGGAGGGCGAGGTCGTCGTCTCCGGGATGATCGCCTCGGTCGAGCGCCGGGTGAACAAGAACGGCGAGCCGTGGGCGATCGTCAAGATCGAGGACCTGGACGCCTCCGTCGACGTGCTGTTCTTCGCCAAGTCGTACTCGGTGCTGCACGAGGACCTGGTCGCCGACTCCGCCGTGGCCGTCAAGGGCCGGGTGAACTGGCGCGAGGACCAGATGTCGGTGTTCGGCTCCGGTGTGGTGCCGCTGGACATCAGCGAGGCCGAGCACAGCCCCGGCGTCGCGCCGGCGTTCGTGTTGCGTGCCGACGCGACGAAGCTCAACGAGGAGTGTGTCAGCGAACTGCGGTCGGCCCTGACCGCGCACAAGGGTGACGTGCCGGTGCAGATCCTGGTGTGCCACAACGGCAGGGAGACGCCGCTCGCGGTGGACGCCTATCCGGTGTCGGTGTCCTCGGCCCTGCTCGGTGAGCTGAAGGCCATCCGGGGCATCACGGTGGCGGCCTGACGGTCAGCCGAACCGCTGGAACGCGGCCTGCCGGGAGGTGCCGAGCAGGTCGCCGATCTCCTGCCAGGTGCGGCCCGCGGCTCTGGCTCGCTGCACGGTGGCCCGCAGCACGCCGTCGACGGCGCAGGCCAGGTGTCTCGCGGACGTGACCGAGGTCAGCGGGTCTGGCTCGATCCAGTCACGGCAGAAGTGTTCGGCAGCGGTCACCAGCCGCTCGACCACCGCCGCATCGGCGGCGCCGTCAAGGTTTGCTTTACGTAACCCGGCTGTCAAATTCACGTTTACGCGGCGCGCTCCGGAGCTGGCCAGTGTCCTGGACCTGCCTCGTCGGGCAGCGCTCCGACACGTCGCTCCGCAGTAGTGTCGCTGCCGGCCACGGCCCTCCTGAGCAGGCAACGGCCGTCCGCACGCAGCGCAGCTGGCTGGCTCCCGCACATTTGCCATCTGTTGACACCTCCTGCATTTCGTGATGGCACGTTAAAATATATCGTGCTGCCTGATTAGCAAATTCGGACACCCGGTGGGAACAGTAAGGTGATCCTTCTCACCGGGGTTTTTGCGGATCCGCTGGTAACGGTGGTGATCAATTTGGGCGATTCTGCCAGTCACGAAAAACTCGGTTACCTTCCAGAAGCATGTCGGAAACACCGAACGGCCAGCTGGTGATCGACATACCCCGCGTCCCGGATGGTGCCGCGCTGTGGCGAGTCGCCAAGAACAGTGGGTCGCTGGATCTCAACTCCTCCTACGCCTACCTGCTGTGGTGCCGGGACTTCGCGGACACGTCGGTCGTCGCCCGGTTGGACGACACCGTCGTCGGCTTCGTCACCGGCTACCTCCGGCCGACAGCGCAGGAAACGCTGATGGTCTGGCAGGTCGCGGTCGACCCGACCCAGCGGGGCAAGGGTCTGGCGGCGGCGCTGCTGGACGGCCTGCTCAACCGTTTGGTACCCGCCGGCGTGAGGTACCTGGAAACCACCGTCACCCAGGACAACACCGCCTCCAACCGGTTGTTCCAGTCGCTGGCCAGCAGACGGTCGGCCGGCATCGAGAGATCAGTGCTGTTCGGGGCACACCATTTTCCCGATCAGCACGACGCCGAGTTCCGCTACCGAATCGGCCCGCTGTAGCCCCAGACCCGGCTACGGCAACGCGATGAAGAGAGGCATACCGCACGTGAACGTCTTCGAAACCCTGGAGTCCGAGGTTCGTAGCTACTGCCGCGACTGGCCGGTGGTGTTCGACCACGCCAAGGGCAGCCGAATCTCCGACGAGCAGGGCACCGAGTACATCGACTTCTTCGCAGGCGCGGGGGCCCTGAACTACGGGCACAACCACCCCGTGCTGAAGCAGGCGCTGCTGGACTACCTGGCGGGCGACCATGTCGTGCACGCGCTGGACATGTACACCGTCGCCAAGCGCGACTTCCTCACGACGTTCGAGGAAAACGTGCTGCGCCCGCGCGGTTTGGACTACAAGGTCATGTTTCCCGGCCCGACCGGAGCGAACTCCGTTGAGGCGGCGCTGAAACTGGCCAGGAAGGTGACCGGCCGGGAGGCCGTGGTCAACTTCACCAACGCGTTCCATGGCATGACGCTAGGCGCGCTGTCGGTCACCGGCAACTCGATGAAACGGGGCGGTGCCGGCATTCCGCTCGTGCACGCGACGCCGATGCCCTACGACAACTACTTCGGCGGCGAGGTAACGGACTTCCTGTGGTTCGAGCGCCTGCTCGACGACTCGGGCAGCGGTCTGAACGAGCCCGCCGCCGTGATCGTGGAAACCGTGCAGGGCGAGGGCGGCATCAACGTGGCCCGGCCGGAATGGTTGCGCGGTCTCGCGGATCTGTGCAGGCGGCACGACATGCTGCTGATCGTGGACGACGTGCAGATGGGCTGCGGCCGCACCGGTCCGTTCTTCAGCTTCGAGGAAGCCGGCATCACGCCGGACATCGTGTGCATGTCCAAGTCGATCGGCGGCTACGGCACACCGATGGCGATCACGCTGTTCCGGCCCGACCTCGACGTGTGGGAACCGGGTGAGCACAACGGCACGTTCCGCGGCTACAACCCGGCGTTCGTGACGGCGACGACCGCGCTGCGCACGTTCTGGGCGGACGACGAACTGGAGCGCGGCACGCTGGCCAAGGGCGAGCGGATCGGTGCCGTCCTGGACGAACTGGCCAACCGCAGGACCGGCGTCACGCCACGCGGCCGGGGCCTGGCCAGGGGACTGGCCTTCGAACAGGGCGAACTGGCCCGGAAGGTGTGCACGGCGGCGTTTGAGCGCGGCCTGTTGGTGGAAACCGCTGGTCCGAACGGCGAAGTGGCCAAGCTGATGCCACCGTTGACCATCAGTGACGGCGACCTGGACGAGGGCCTCGCCACCTTTGCCGACGCCGTGGGCGCGATCTGCTGACCTGCGTCCGACGCAGGCGGTCCCACTCTTTGGAGGAACTGCATGATCGTTCGTTCCCTGATGGATGTCGAGGACACCGAACGGGACATCCGCACCCCGAACTGGCGCAGCAAACGGCTGATCCTGGCGCGCGAGCAGGTTGGGTTCTCGATGCACGAGACCATCCTGGACGCCGGTTCGGTGAACGACTTCTGGTACGCCAACCACGTCGAGGCCGTGTTCGTCGTGGCAGGCGAAGGTGAGTTGCTGGACAAGGAAACCGGCATCACCTACCAACTCGGCCCCGGCAGTCTCTACCTGCTCGACGGGCACGAGCACCACCAACTGCGGCCGAAGACCGAGATGCGCACGGTGTGCGTGTTCAACCCACCGGTCACCGGGCGGGAAGTGCACGACGAACACGGTGTGTATCCGCTGCTGACCGAGCAGCGAGTGACCCAGCCTTCGGGAGGCGAATGACGATGACCATGGTGGACACCACCGTGCACGACAACTATCCGACCAGAATCACCGGTGCGCCGACGCCGATGGTGCGACCCGATCCGACCGTGTGGCCCGCCGAACCCGGCGAGCGCCCCGTCGGCCCGTTCGACCCGGCCACTGTCGCCGCCTACAACGCGGACGGCTGCACGATCGTGCAGGGCCTGCTCAGCCCGGCCGAGGTCGAGGCCTACTCCGCCGAACTGGACCGGCTGACCTCCGACGAGCGACTGCGCGACGACGAGCGGACCGTGGTGGAGAAGGAGTCCAACGAGGTCCGGTCCATCTTCGAGGTGCACAAGATCAGCGCCCTGATCGGCGAACTGATCCGGGACCCGAGGGTGGTCGACCGGGCGCGTCAGGTGCTCGGCTCCGACGTCTACGTGCACCAGAGCCGGGTGAACTACATGCCGGGCTTCCGTGGCCGAGGCTTCTACTGGCACTCGGACTTCGAGACGTGGCACGCCGAGGACGGCATGCCGCTGCCCAGGGCGTGCAGCATGTCGATCGCGCTGACCGACAACCACCCGTTCAACGGTGGTCTGATGGTGATGCCCGGTTCGCACCGCACGTTCGTGCCGTGTGCCGGTGCCACGCCCGCCGACCACTACAAGGCGTCGCTGCGCGAGCAGGAGATCGGTGTGCCCAGCGAGACCGATCTGACCGGTTTGGCCGCTGAACACGGGATCGCGCAGTTCACCGGCCCGGCGGGTGACGCGCTGCTGTTCGACTCGAACGTCATGCACGGCTCCGGCAACAACATCACGCCGTTGCCGAGGTCGAACATCTTCGTGGTGTTCAACAGTGTCGAGAACACGCTCGGTGAGCCGTTCGGCGCTCCGCAGCCCCGGCCGGACTTCATCGCGAGCCGGGACTTCACTCCGGTCGGCTGAACGTCAAATATCCGATAAGGCCTGGTAGTCAAGGCTCTTCGGGGTGCTTGTCACCGGCTGTGTGCGGTCTGTTATGTTAACTTGCGCACGTACCGGTAACGCCGGTCGCGCGGTGGAATCGCTCCGAGGTGTCATGACCAAGAGCAAGCCGGAGTTCCGCTCGGGGTGAGCCCCGGACTGCTGTTGGCCACGATTCGGAGTACGGCTCCGGGTCGTTCGGATCGGGACCGGACGACCTGGAGCCCTCCTGTGTACAGCCTGTGCTTTGTATACAGTTGAGGCGAAAGCCCGACATCTCGGCCATCCAACGCACTGTTCGCAACGATCTTCCCGTATTTTGCCTGCCATAACGGGGCGGGAGGCGGGTGCGTTGACGGAGCCGACGGAGCACGGAAGCGGTCCGTACTTCACCGTGCTCGGTCCCGTCCAGGTGATCTTCGACGGTGACGCCGCGCCGATCGGCAGCCCCGGTGCCCGCGCATTGCTGCTGCTCCTCGTGCTGTACGCGAACCAGGTCGTGTCGATCGAGCGGATCATCGACGGGCTGTGGGGCGACGACCCGCCTGCCACCGCGCGGACCATCGTGCACGGCTACGTGTCCCGGTTACGCCGGGTGTTGGAGCCTGCCGGTGCCGGGGATCGGCCCGCCGCCGCGCTGCTGACCCGATCGCCGGGTTACGAGTTGCGCGTCGACGAGTCCAGGGTCGATCTTTTCCAGGCCCGTCGACTGCTGGACGCGTCCCGTGGCCAGCCCTCCGCCCGCCGGGCCGACCTGCTGCGTTCGGCGGCCGCGTTGTGGCGTGGTCCGGTGCCGGTGAATCCGCCGACGGAGGCCGTCGCCGTCGAGTTGGGCGAGTTGCGGCTGGTGGTGACCGAGGAGCGGATCGAGGCCGATCTCGAACTCGGCCGGCACGCCGGGCTGATCGGTGAACTGCGCAACCTGGTGCGCGAGCACCCGTTCGACGAGGTGTTGGTCGGCCAGTTGATCCGCGCGCTCTACCGGTCCGGCCAGCGGGCCGACGCGTTGGAGACCTACCGGATCTTCCGTCGCAGGGTGGCCGACGAGTTGGGCATCGATCCCGGGCCTGCCCTGCGTGAGCTGCACGAGTCGCTGTTGCGCGACGATCCGACCCTCCGCGAACCGGTCGCGACCCCGCCGCCGCCCGCGCCTGCCGACCCGCCTGCCGTCGTGCCGGCACAACTCCCGCCCGCCGCGTCCGCGTTCACCGGTCGGGACCGGGAACTGGGGTGGCTCAACAGGTTGCCGACCGACGGTGTCGCGGATGCCACGACGGTCGCCGTGATCACCGGGGCAGCGGGTGTCGGCAAGAGCGCGCTCGCCGTGACGTGGGGACATCGCGTGGTCGGGCGGTTCCCGGACGGTGTGCTGTTCGCCCGGCTGCGTGGTTTCGACCCGAACCAGCCGCCGCTGGCCGCTGCCGACGTGCTGCCCAGGTTCCTGCTCGCGCTCGGCGTCCGGGCCGCCGATCTGCCGGAGGAGACAGAGGAACAGGGCGCCCTGTACCGGTCGTTGCTGGCCGCGCGGCGGGTGTTGGTGGTGCTGGACGACGCGCGGGACTCCGAGCACGTCCGCCCGCTGCTGCCCGGTGGCAGCGGTTCGCTGGTCGTGGTGACCAGCAGGCGCAGGCTGGACGGTCTGGTCGCGCGCAGCGGTGCCCGGCTGCTGCCGTTGGCCACGCTCGACGCGGGCCCTGCGACGAACCTCCTGCTGGACGCCGCCGAGGTGGCAGGCGTGCCGATCACCGCCGAACAGGCCGCTGAGCTGGCCCGACTGTGTGATCACCTGCCGCTGGCGCTGCGGGTGGTGGCCGCGCGGCTGGCCGTGCAGCCCGCCAGGACGGTGGCCAACCTGGTGGTGGAGCTGTCCGACGAGCGGACCCGGCTGGCAGCGCTGGACCTGGAGGACGCCGACACCAGCGTGCGGGCCGCGCTGGACGTGTCCTACCGGGGGCTGCACCCGGCGATCGGCAGCGCGTTCCGGATGCTCGGGCTGGTGCCCGGTCCGACCGTCGACCCGTACGTCGTCTCGGCGTTGTGCGGGACCGACGTGCCGGCCGCGCGGCGCAGGCTGCGGGCGTTGGCCGAGGCCAACCTGGTCGGTGAGGTGGGTACCCAGCGGTACGTGATGCATGACCTGGTCCGCTTGCACGCCAGGGAACTCGCGGTCAACGAGCTGTCCGCCATCGACGCGGCCGGCGCGCTCGGCCGGCTGCTCGGTTACTACCTGCGGGCCTGTGATCAGGCCCGCAGGCTGCTGCATCCGCCCCGCGACGACCTCGACTTCACCGCCGAGTACCCGAGGATCTCGCTGCCCACGCTGGTGTCGCCCGGTCAGGCACTGGACTGGTTCGACGACGAGTGGCCGAACCTGTCCGAGCTGCTGCACGCCACCGTCGCCGACGGGCAGCACGGCAAGGCGTGGCGGCTGGTGGTCCTGACCTCGCACTTCCTGACCACCAGGACCACCTACCCGGACTGGTCGCACTGGGGGATGACCGGCCTCCGCTCGGCGCGGGCGGTCGCCGACACCGAGGGCGAGGTGCTGATGCTGATCGTGCTGGCCACGGCGCGCAGCAGGTACGGCCGCGCGCTGGAAGCGTTGGAGGACGCGCAACTCGCGCTGCGGCTGGCCACCGAACTCGGCGACGAGCGGCACATCCACGCGGCGCTGGGCAACGTGGGCAGCTGCCTGTACGAGCAGGGCCGCCACGCCGAGGCGCTGAAGCACGACCAGGAGTCCTACGAGCTGGCCGTGCGGACCGGCGACCTGATGGCGCAGGCGCACGCGCTGAACAACATGTCCCAGGTGGAACGCGAGCTGGACCGCCGTGCGGAGGCCAGCGAGCACGTCCGGACCGCTGTCGCGCTGTTCGACGAGATCGGCGATGTCGGCTACCACCACCTGGCCCGCAACAACCTCATCGAGCTGTGCATCGAGCTGGGCAGGCTGGACGAGGCGGAAACCCTGGCCGTGGCGGCGTTGGCCACCGTCGGCGGGCAGCGGCGGGATCTGCAGCAGGCGTTCACGAAGGAGCTGTTCGGCCGGGTGCTGCTGGCCCGTTCGGACCCGGCGGCGATCGGCGAGTTGCGGGCCGCGCTGGCGTGGTCGCGGCGGCTGGCCGGGCCGAGGACCGAGCACATCGCCGACCTGCTCCGGTCGCTCGGTGTGGACCCGATGGTCGATGACGGTGTGGGTAATCCGGACGCAGGGCCGGCCGGGGATTCGGCCGATTAGCGTGCCGCCGGCTGGGTGAACCGTCGCGCAAACGTTTGCCGAGCGATGTAAGGCCGGCGTTTAGCGAGCGGTTAGCCCATGTGCAGGCGAGCCTGACAAGGTTTGTCCTGTCGGCCGACAAGCTCTTGCGATCGACGACGGGTGACGCCGGGGGGCCTGGGGAGATTCTTCCGTCACTCCACCGAATCCGGCCGGCATCTTGGGGGAGGTGCCGGCCGGACGGCGTTCGCTCACTTGTGGACGCCGGCCGACCAGGGCGTCAGTTCCGGTCGCTTGGGCGGCAAGCCGTCACCGGAGGACCTGCCCCGCAGATGCCGGCCCAGCCAGGGCAGGAAGTGTTCCCTGGTCCAGCGGACGTCGGCCCTGCGGCGGTTGAGCCAGTCGACCTCGGGCAGCACCGGCCAGGGTTCCTGCCAGTCGCCGTCGGTCGGCACGCCGAGCACCTCGGCGGCCCGGAGCGCGACCCTGCGGTGGCCCTCGGCCGTGAGGTGCAGCCGGTCCTCGCTGAACGCGCGGGGATCCTGGAGCGACCGCATCGACCACAGGTCCACCATCTTGCAGCCGTGCCGGTCGGCGATGGACCACAGGTGACCGTTGTAGGTGGCGATCCGGCCGCGCACGTGCCGCAGCACAGGAGTGGACCTGGTGTCGAAGCCGGTGCAGATCAGCACGTCGGCGCCTGCCTCGCGGAGCTGCACGACGGCCTGCTCGTACGCGGCCGCGACGGTGTCCGGATCACAGCTGGGCCGCAGGATGTCGTTGCCGCCCGCGCAGAACGCGACCAGGTCCGGCTTCGCGGCCAGCGCGACGGGCAGCTGTTCTTCGAGGATCTGGTGCAGGTACTTGCCCCGGATCGCCAGGTTGGCGTACGTCAGGTCCGCCTGCCGCGCCGCCAGCAGCTCGGCGAGTCGGTCGGCCCAGCCCCGGTAGTGGCCGTCCGGCCCGGGGTCGTTGAGGCCTTCGGTGAAACTGTCACCGATCGCGATGAAACTTGTCCAGCCGTGCAAGGAGCCCTCCCTGAAGTCCGTTCACGGCGACACGAGGTCAAGTCGTTGTCGTGGCGAACTAACGGATTCTGCCAAACGGGCCGGTCAGCCGCCACCGAGTTGGCTGTGTCTTCCGTCGCCCCCCGGCGGGCCGCGCCGATCGGGTGGTTAATTTTCGCTTAGATCTGTCTTAAGGTTAGAAGTTCACTGGACGTCTGACAGATTGACCAGTATTTTCCTAATGGTCTGGACCAATCGGGAGGACCGTTGGATACCGTTGTCGCCGCGCCGTTTGCCCTTGTCGACCGCGCGATCGTCGGCCCCACCCAAGTGCGGGTGCGGGCCGGTCGGATCGTCGACGTGCGCACAGGGCGCCCCGCCGAGCCCAGTGGCTCCACCCGCGTCTGGCACGCCGAGGGCGGTGTGCTGACCGCTGGTCTGGTGGACATCCAGATCAACGGGGCCCTCGGTGTGGACTTCGCAGAAGTGACCGACGACGCCATGCGGCTGGTGGCCGGTTGGCTGCCCAGCACCGGCGTGACCAGGTTCCTGCCGACGCTGATCACCGCGCCGGTGCCGGTGATCCTGGCCCAGGCCAGAGCCCTGTTGACCGCGTCAGGTGCGCTGTCCGCGGCCGGCGGCGCGCTGCCACTGGGCGTGCACCTGGAAGGGCCGTTCCTGTCGTCGGTGCGGCACGGCGTGCACGACCCGGCGCTGATGGTCGACCCCGAGCCGGCCCTGATCGAGCAGATCCTCGGCGATCCCGTGGTCGGCCGTGGCCTGCGGATGCTCACCCTGGCACCGGAACGAGCGGGTGCTCTCGCTGCCATCCGGCGGCTGGTCGCGGCGGGTGTGCTGGTGTCAGTGGGGCACACCGACGCGACGGCGGTGCAGACCAGGGCGGCTGCCGACGCGGGCGCCAGGATGATCACCCACCTGTTCAACGCGCAGCGCGGACTGGGTCACCGTGAGCCGGGTGTGCCGGGGGTCGGGTTCACCGACGACAGGTTCACCCTCGGGCTGATCGCCGACCTGGCCCACGTGGCACCGGACGTGTGCAAGCTGGTGTTCCAGGTGGCAGGCGGCCGGGTAGCGCTGGTCACCGATGCCGTGGCGGCGGCCGGCATGCCGCCCGGCCGGTACCAGTTGGGCGGCGCCGACGTGCTGCTGACCGACGACAACGTGCCGCGCTCCCCGGAGGGCACCATCGCCGGCAGCGCGCTGACGCTGGACCGGGCGGTGCGCAACATCGTGGCGCAGGGTGTCGACCCGGCGGTCGCGCTGTCCGCGGCCACGGTGGTCCCGGCCGACACGATCGGCGAACCGACGCTCGGTCGCCTGGCGCCGGGCGCGTCGGCCGACCTGGTCTGGTGGGACGACGACCTGCGCCCCAGGAAGGTCTGGGTGGCGGGCGAAGTCGTGTTCGACGCCGAGTCCGCCCGCGACATCCCGGCCCACGTCAACCAGAACGCGGTAGCCCTACCGACACACTGACCACAAGGGCGGCGGCATCGGATCTCGACGCCGCCGCGTTGATGATCCAACGGCCGACATGACCGCCCCAGCGGTCGACTCGCCGGCCACGGAGGTCGAGTCGGCCGCCCGGGAGGTCGACACACCAGCGGGAGAGATCGAGTCGCGCGCCCTGGTGGTCGACACACCAGCGGGAGGTCGAGTCGCACGCGCCGGTGGTCGACACGCCAACGCCGCCGGTCAGGCGATGTCGAGAATGGGTCGAATCGGCTCTGTGCCGCCGGGGTGGATCTCGATGCCGCCATCGGCGTTGAGGAACACCCGGCGGCCCGGATAGCAGAGCTGTGCGGTTTCGACATCCCGGTGGTCGAACTGACCGGTGAAGACCGGCACGCCTCGGGCCAGCTCGACCTTCTCCGCGCCGGTCGGCCAGCGATGCCGCCATGCGTCGATGGTGAACAGCTCGTCGGTGGCGGGCAGATCGGGTCCGGCTTCGGGTTCCGTTGACACGGAACGTGATCATACGATCACGTCTGGTTGGTTCAGCGGGTGCGGGTCACCTTGCTCAGGCCTCGGGGTTGGTCCGGGTCGCCGCCTCGGGCCAGGGACAGCGCCAGTGCCAGTCGCTGGATCGGCAGGATCTCCAGGATCGGAGCCACTTCCTCGGCCGTCTCCGGGACCAGCAGTCGTGTCGTCGCCGGCATGTCCGCAGCCGCCGAGCCGACCGCCAGCACCTCCGCGCCACGCTCGTGCACCGCTGCCAGCGCGTCCCGCATCGCGTTGCCGCCCTTGCCCTTGCTGGTCACCGCCAACACGCCGGTGTCCGAGTCGAGCGCCGCCACCGGGCCGTGCAGCAGATCCGCGCCGCTGTACGCCCGCGCCGCCAGGTAGCTCGTCTCGGCCAGTTTCAGCGCCGCTTCCAGCGCACTGGCCAGCGAGTAGCCGCGACCCGTCGTCACCATCCGCTCGACGAACCGGTACCGCAGCGCGGCCTCGTCGGCAGCGGTGCCGCAACTATCCAAAGTGGACTGCGCCAGTGCGCCGATATCGGCACACGCCGAGCCGTCACCGCCTCGGATCGCGTCCACCAGCAGGTAGAGCCCGAGCAGCGTCGCCGTGTACGTCTTCGTCGCCGCTACCGCGAGTTCCTTGCCGGCGCGCACGTCGATCGACAACTCGGCCGCCGTGTTCAACGCGGAACCAGAAGTGTTGGTCACGGCCACGGTCAGCGCACCGCGCTTGCGGGCCGCGTCCGTCGCCTCCACCAGGTCCGGCGAACCACCGCTCTGGCTGACCGAGATCCACAGCACGTCGGTCAGGTCCGGCTCCGCGCCGTACAGCGTCGTCGTGGACGGCGACACCAGGCCGGCCGGCAGTTGCAGCAGCACTTCGACCAGGTACTTCGCGTACAGCGCCGCATGGTCACTGGACCCGCGCGCCGCCAGCAGCACGAACCTGGGCCGGGCCGCGGCCAGCCGTGCGGCGACGTCAGCGATCTCGGCCCGGTGCTCGACCAGCCCACCCAGGATGGTCGGCTGTTCCGCGACCTCGCTGGCCATCAACGCACCCGGTTGTCCGGTCACCGCATCCTCCAAGAACCCGCCAGGTACTCCGCCGCCGCCCGCAAGCACACCCTCGAACCGCCGTGCGTGTCCACTCGGGCCGTGATGCCCAGGTCAGGGCCTGGCACGCCGGTCTCGACCCGAATAAGGTCTAGACCAAGTTTAGCAAGGCTGCCTACCAATTCGACAACCCACGGATACCGCTGGGCGTCCCTGGTGACCACCACCACAGGCCGCCCACCTGCCGCTTCGGCCACCGCGTCGGCGTCCACACCGTCCCGCTCGGCCGCCCGCAGCATCGACGTGCCCGGCACCAACTCGGCCAACACCGGGCCAAGTCCCCACGGCACGTCGCCCACCGCGATGGACGGCGACACGGCGAGATCCAGCACCAGCGGCGGCCCGGCCAGCATCGGCGACCCACTCAGCACCGGCGCACGGCGAGCGGCAACCAGCCCGATCTCGTGGTCATAACCCGAGGCGACAGGGGGAGTCACACCGATCGCCGCCGTCCGCTCCGCTGCCTCGGCCAGCCGCTCCAACGGCAGCCGGCCCGACTCGACAGCGGCCACCAGCGCGGCCTGCAACTCGTCCAGCGTCGCCTCGTCGGTGAGCGACCCGCCGACACACAGCGAGTCCGCTCCGGCCAGCAGTGCCCGCACAGCGCCGTCCGCCATGCCCGCGGTACCGGCCACGGCGCCCATGTCCAGCGCGTCGGTGATCACCGCCCCGGTGAAGCCCAACCCGCCGCGCAACACCTCGAACGCGCGCGGGTTCAGCGTGGCGGGACCCTCACCCCACGCCGGCACCACGAGGTGGCCCGTCATCATCGCCCGCACGCCTGCCTGCACCGCCGCCGCGAACGGCACCAACTCGACGTCGTGCAGTTCCTGCTCGGTCCGGTTCAGCACCGGCAGCGTCTCGTGGCTGTCCTCGGTGGCGGCACCGTGCCCGGGGAAGTGCTTGGCACACGCGGCCACCCCGCTGGCCTGCAACCCGGCGACGAACGCCGCCACGTGCCGGGCGGCCACCGCGGGATCACCGCTGAACGCGCGCACACCGATGATCGGGTCGTCCAGGTGCAGCGACAGATCGGCCGACGGCGCCAGGTCCACGGTGACACCACACGCGGCCAGCCGGGCACCCAGCGCGGCAGCGACCGCGCCCGTCAACACAAGATCGTCAGCGGCGCCAAGGGCATGGTTGCCCGGCAGGCTGGAACCGACGGAGGCATCCAGCCGGGTGACGTCGCCACCCTCCTCGTCGATCCCGATGGTGACGCCGTCCCGTTCGGCCCGCAGGCTCGCGGTCAACGCGGCCACCTGCTCGTCGTCCACGACGTTGCGGCCGAACAGCACGACGCCACCCAGCCCGGTGCCGATTCTGCGGCGCAGCCAGTCCGGTGCGGCGGTGCCGGAAAACCCTGGCAGCAACACTCCTGCCGCTAGTTCCGCCGCATCCGGCATCCGGTTCACCCCTTCACGGCGCCGGCCGTGATGCCGGCGACCAGGTTGCGTTGCACGATCAGGAAGAACACCAGCACGGGGATGGTGAACAGCGACGACGCGGCCATCGTGCCACCCCAGTCGGTGCCGAACGCGGTCTGGAACGTGGACAGCCACACCGGCAGCGTGTACTTGCTGTTGTCCTGCAGGAACACGAAGGCGTACAGGAACTCGTTCCACGCGGTGATGAACCCGTACACCGACGTGGCCACCAGGCCGGGGCCCAGCAGCGGGAACGTGACCTTCCAGAACGCTGTCCACCTGCTGCACCCGTCCACCATGGCGGCCTCTTCGAGGTCCTCCGGGATGCCGTGGATGAAGCCGCGCAGCGTCCACACGGTGAACGGCAGCGTGAAGATGAAGTAGATCAACACCAGTGCGGTCAGGCTGGTGTCCAGACCGAAGTGCCGCATGAACAGGTAGTACGGCACCAGCAGCGCCTCGAACGGCGCCAACTGCGCGACCAGGATCAGCAACATGAAGCCCTTGCGGCCACGGAACCGCAGCCTGGCCAGCGGAATCGCCGCCAGCAGGCCCGCGACCATCGCGCACACCAGCGCGGCCAGCGTGACGATCAGGCTGTTGCGCAGGTAGACGAGGAAGTTCTGTCTGCTGACCGCGACCACGAAGTGCTCGAACGTGAAGTTCAGCGGTATCAGGTTGTACTTCGACGTGGTGATGTCGCCCGCCGGGGTGAACGCGGTGCTGACCATCCAGTACGTGGGGAACAGGAACAGGATCGCCACCACGATGGCGGCCACCGAGATCCACGTCTTGCGCGAGAGCGTCACGTCAGCACCTCCTGCGAACGCACCAGCATCCTGAGGTACTGAGCCGTGATCACGGTCAGGATGAGGATCATGATGACGGACACCGCGGCGGCGACGCCGTAGTGGCTGCCCGCGATGCCATCCAGGTACTGCAACACCGACAGCGTGGTGCTGCCGCCGTCTGGGCCGCCCTGCCGGATCACCCAGACCTGCGTGAAGACCTTGAAGTCCCACAGCACTTCCAGGAACACGGTGAGCATGAAGATCGGCCGGATCGCGGGCCAGGTCACCGAACGGAACGCCTGCCACGGGCCGGCACCGTCGATGCTGACCGCCTCGTACAGGTCACCGGGCACCGCGACCAGGCCCGCGTAGATGGTGAACGCGGCGAACGGGACGCCCTGCCACGCGATCATCACGATGATGATGGTCAGCGTGGAGAAACTGGTGGTGAACCAGTCGTAGTGGGTGAAGCTGGTGAAGCCGAGTTTGACCAGGGTCTTGTTCAGAATGCCGTAGTTCTGGTCGAAGATGAACTGGAACACCGTGGTCGTCGAGATGATCGGCATGGCCCACGCGAACAGCAGCGAGATCTGCAGGATCAGCCGGACGACCTTGTTCCCGTGCTTCATCAACTGCGCTGTGACCAGCCCGCCGAACATGATCGCGGTCACCGAGCCGACGGTGAACGCCAGCGTGCGGCCGGTGATGGTCCAGAACTCCGGGTCGGTCAGGATCTCGCGGTAGTTGGCGAATCCGATCCACTCGGTCAGGTGCAGGTTGACCTGCCTCGGGCCGAGGTCCTGGAAGCTGTCGATCACCACGGACACCACCGGCCAGCCGAGCAGACCGAGGATCGCCAGTACCGCCGGCGCGAGCAGCAGGTACGGCACCGTGTTCGCGCTGATCCGGCGACGTGTCACCGGCTTGCGCCCTGGCGCGGTACGCCGAGGTGCCGGCACGCTCTCGCGTGCCGGCA
>DASXYT010000219.1:0-12500 GCA_036502345.1 Pseudonocardiaceae bacterium
CCCCCCAGACCCCCACGGTGCGAGCTTCTTGCGTTGGCATCTTGGTTGGGTTGGTCGTTGACCAGCGTCTGGTCGTGGTTCGTATGGTGTTGCGTCAGGCCCACGTTGGAGGTCTTACTAGAACAGTGGACCAAGTCCATGCCAGCTAGTAAGGCTTCGACACCCTGAGTAGCAGCAGAGCCGTTCCCCTCGTGGGGAGCGGCTCTGCTGGACGCGAGCAGCTCCAACATGCCTTGGACCTCGGCGTCCAGGGACTCGATACCGCGTACAACTACCTGCGCTTCGGATCGCGCCGCCGGTTGGCGCGAGTCGCTGGTGACCTGCTGACCCAGTTCAGCATCTCGACCAAGGTCGGCTTCTTCCCGAACGACCACGGCACCGACCACTCGCTAGTGCCCGCCAGGCTGCGCGACGCCGTCTGGCGGGCAGTCGATGAGCTCGGAGTACGGCCAGCCGTGATCTTTCTGCACAGTCCAGAGCGCACGCTGGCGGACATGAGCCACGCCGAAGGGGGAGACGTCCTGCAAGCTGCCTGTCCCGTCCCAGCCGAGGCGGCAGCGTCAGTTCTTGTCGGACGTGCGGGCCACCGAGCAGTTCGGCGACCAGGGCAGCGCCGAAGTCGACCTCGTTACGCACCAGGACGTCGGGTTCCCACTCGCGCACGATGTCGGGCAGGACCGAGGCATGCCTGCGGGCACCGATGCCCGCGAAGCTGTCCCGCATGACAGGTTCCTCGCGTGCCAGATCCACGGGTTCCAGCGGTCGCATGCTGCGTGGCCGCGGCGCCCGGCGTTCGCTGGTCGGGAACGCCGTGAATCCCGCCGTCTGGACGGTCTCGACCATCGAGCCGTTGCCTGCGAATGCGACGACGAGGCCTGCGGCCTCGGCAGCACGTGCCAATGGGACGAGGGGATGGAAGTGGCCGGCACCACCGATGAACGTGAACAGGATGCGCACTCGTCGAACCTACCTGCCGCGGGATGAGGCCGTGGTGCGGTCGAATAGCAAAAATCAAAATGCTATTGGTCGATGTGCAAAGTTGGCGGGGCTGTCGAGAATATCCGTACCTCGCCCCAGTCGCCGCCGATATGGAAGGCGCCCTCCTCGACCTCGAAGAAGTCAATGTTGCCCATGTCGACCTCGTCGTTCGCGTCGCGAAACTGCGCGTTTCCTCGTTCGATCCAGTCGATTTTGCTCGCTTGGGTGAAGGTCAACGTACCTCGGACGTAACAGTACTGTTCGCCTGGCAGTGGATCATGGTAGCGCGGATGATCCTGAGTCAACACCAGGTCTAGGCGGAAGGTCAGCGAGTCGACGCCCTCCCGAACCTCCAGGACGAAACTGTCCTCAAGGTAGACATCCGCCAAGCCGGGGAGGTCGGTGTAGGTCCCTGTCATCCCAGATCCCAAATGATCGAAGTGTGGTTGGCGGCGCTCTTCCGTGTCACGACATTACCGGATGGATCGATTCGATTGCCGTCCGCGTCACGGATCTCGACATGCGGCCCGGCACTACCAGGGGCCCGAGGCGATCCCTTCTTCAGCGTGAGCCGGACGACTCCGTTGTCATCGACGTATTTCGCAGGCCCTGCCTCGGTTTGCCGCAGCGTCCAGCCCTGCTCGCGTGCGTATGATTCAAGCTCGCTCGCAGTTGGAGTACGACCCGCAGCGAAATAGTCGGACAACGTTGTGGATGCCAGGCGGTCGGCGGCTAGTTCTTCGCCGTCCTTGCCGATTCCCGGCAGACGCTTGGCAAGGGCAACTGCCGCCTTACTCAGCCGCGCGCCAAGTATCACTCTGAGCTTGGCGGCGACTTCCGTGATTTTGGAGACGATGTTGCCAATCGTCTCGGCTATCGTGCCCGCTATGTCGACCAGACGTCCGATGATGGCGCCGACGCGTGTCGCCGTCGCGGCGATGCGGGCTGCCTCGGCAGCCTGAGCCGCTGCTTCGCTTGCACCAAGGGAGAAAACAGCTAGCACAGCTCCGCCCGCTTCAATGCCTGCGGACCATTCCAACAGACTGACGAGTTCGTGCTTCACATCAGAATGAGCCTGATCGATATGGCCGGCGAAATCCGAGCACGCGCTTGACAGGCTACGACAGCAGGCAGCGATGTCATCTATGTGTTGGCCCATGGCTTGGCAGACAGTGACAGCATCAGCTACTTCGGGTGATTGCTGACTGTCGATGGCCTGGACGGCTTCGGGGACGTAACCTGTTGCGATGTCGAGGGTGCCTGCCGCACTCGACCAGGCGCGAGCCGCGGTCCGCAGCTTGTCTTGGTGCCCGTTGGGCCACACATAGCCGACCAGATGCTGTATCAGTCCCCAACCATCGGGCGGCGAACCTGATCCGCCTGCGGCTGAGGGAGGTGGTTCGTAGCTGACGGAATTACCCGGCGGCAGGTAGCTGGTCGTATCAGGCGGCGTCGGGGCTTGGCCGGTCGGGTCGGAATGACTTTCGGCCATTCCATGGTTGAACCCGGTCATTTCCAGCATTGCTGCAAGTTGAAAACAGGCGTCATTGGCAGTGGTCATCGCATCAAACGTGGCTGTAGCAGCCTGATCGTACGATGCTGCCCACTTGCTGCCACCGGGGTCCGTGCCTGCCATCGCTGCGGTTGATGACAACTCGTGGTCCAGGCCGGTGAAGGTGGTGGTCAGTTCACCGGTGATCTCCTGCCCGAATACCTTGCTGGCAGCGTCGTATGTGTCCGGCTCGACATCGATTGGGATCACAATTCCTGCCTCCACATCGATGCATTTGCCGAGGCAGCGAGCGTGTAGTTGTTATGCGCGGTGACGGCGATCTGTCGCATTGTGACGAGGGCGGCGCGCATCTGTACTGCGCCATGTTTCCACTCGTCCTGTGCCTGCCGGTGTTCGTCTGCCGCCGCCCCTGCCCAGGAGATGTGAAGTCGATTCACTTTTGAGTCGACATCATTCAACATCGATTCAAGATGTTGATCAAACTGATCTATCCGTTCGACCAAATTCCACAACTGTTCTAGATCTACCCGGAACCGGCCCGTCACGCGCCCTCCCCCGACCGACTTATCGTGCCGCTCGCCTGTTCGTCGGTGGTCTGGTAGTTCTGTCCAGTCGTGTCCAACAATTGTCCAATTGACTCCAGTGCTGCCAGAACTTCGGCGGCACCGGTCTGCCACTGCTGCCAACCATCCGCGAATCCCTGCGCTGTGGCACCTTGCCATCCACCTGCGAACAGTCCGTCGGCTTCAGCCTGCAACCCGATCATCTGCTCGTGAACTTCGGTGCTGATCTGCGACAACATCGAGCCGCATACTCGAAGCTCAACTGGTTCGGCATCAAATCCGTCCACGGGACCCCAATCGAATAATGGCCCGAGGGTAGCTGACGTCATCGGCCACTGTCATCGTTTCGCGCGTCGCCGACATCGGAGATCCACGGCTTCGTGTTCGAGCGAGGTCCAGCACGGTCCGGCTGCGCCTGATCGACGCCACACCACTGCCCTGCGGTACCTCCCGGGAGACGGTGAAACGCTCCGAGCTCGGTTTGTTCGGGTCTCGTTCATCCGGAGCGCTCTGATGTCACCGCTCCCGTCCCTGCGCATCACGCATCCGCGCCCCACGCTCTGCTAACCGTCGCTGCACCGTCCTCGGGTCTGTTCCCATCTGCTGGGCGATCCGTGCCGTCGACCAGCCGCCCTCATGCAGTCGCACCGCCTCGGCGACTTGCTCGGGAGACATGCCCATCCGGCGCATCGGCACCCCATGGCGGTGCAAGATCCGGCTCACCGGATCGGGCGTTGTGTTTTCTGGGGGGCGACCCCCAGACCCCCACGGTGCGAGCTTCTTGCGCTGGCATCTTTGCTGGGTTGCTCTGTGACCAGCGCCGGTTTCTCAGCTGATTTCTCGGGTGGACTCCGAACGAACGGGCCCCGGTTGCAGCGCTGCGGGTGGGCCGAACCAGGTGGTCAGCGCCTCCGGGAGACCCGCGCCTCCTGCCCAGGCGACGTGGCCGTCCGGGCGGATCAACACGGCGGTGGGCGGCTCGACCTCGCCGATCGCCGGGAGTTCCCAGATGCCCGCGTACTCGGCGTCGACCAACCGGACCCGGTCCGCCCAGGGGGTGATGTCCACGCCGGGCTCACCCAGGTTGAGCAGGATCGGCCGGGCCTCGTGCAGCAGGGTGAACACCTGCGTCGGGCCGTCGGCGGTGAGCAGGTCGAGATCGGGCATCCGGCGCCCGAGCAGCGGATGTCCTTCGCCGAGGTCGTACCGAATGTCCAAGCCGGACATCATCGCGGCGAACCGTGCGCGCGGTTCGGCCATCGTCAGCAGCTCGGACATGGTGTCGCGCAAGGCGTCGGTGCGGTCGTCGGCTCGGGTGAGCGCGGTTTGCGCCATCGTCGTGCGCAGTACGCGGGCGGCGACCGGGTGCCGTTCGGCGTGGTATGTGTCCAGCAGGCTGTCCTGTGATGTTCCGTTGACCACCACCTGGGCCAGCTTCCAGCCCAGGTTCACCGCATCCTGCACACCGGTGTTGAGGCCCTGGCCACCGACCGGCGAGTGCGCGTGTGCCGCGTCACCAGCGAGCAGCACGCGTCCCTCCCGATAGGACACCGCCTGCCGGGTCATGTCCGTGAACCGGGAGATCCACGTCGGGTTGTGCACCCCGTAGTCCGTTCCCCACACGGCGACGATCGCCTTGCTGAGCTCGCCGAGGGTCGGTTCACCGGTCGGCCCGCCGGGCTCTTCCCGCACCACGACCCGGATGCGCTGCCCGTCGGCCAGCCGGTCCAGCGAATGGATGCCCTTGTCGTCGCGGCGGATGCCCAGTTCCGGTTCGTCGCTCATCTCGACCTCGGCAACCAGCGAACTGGTCGACGGATCCCACCCCGCGAACCCGATACCGGCCGCCTTGCGGATCACGCTGCGACCTCCGTCGCAGCCGACCAGGTAGTCCGCCCGCAGCGACTCACCACCGGCCAGTTCGAGGTCGACGCCGGTGTCGTCCTGCGTGAAACCCGTCACCTCACGTCCGCGATGGACCGGCACCGCGAGTTCGTCGACCCAGCCGGCCAGGATGCGCTCGAAGTGGTTCTGCCACAGCCCGAGCCCATAGGGATGCCGGGTGGGGAAGTCGCTGATGTCCAACGGGATCATGCCGAACGACGCGACCTGTGCCACCTGTCCTTCGGCGAGGAACCGGTCGGCGATGCCGCGCTGGTCGAGCACCTCGATGGTGCGTGAGTGCAGACCGCCCGCCCGTGAGCCCGCCAGGTCCTGGCCGGCTCGCCGCTCGACGATCGCGACGTCGACCCCGGCCAACGCCAACTCGCCCGCCAACATCAGCCCGGTCGGACCGCCACCCACAACTGCCACCGAATGCCTGGTCATCGACTCCCATTTCCGCAGGTTCTGGCTTCGGCCGAGGATTCTGCGGCATGACCGGGGTCTTGCCGCAAGCCCCCCGGTGCGATATATGTTGAATACGGAAGGGAGCGGAGGCTCTCTTCCGTCGTCGCGTTCAGGGCAGGTGTTTGACGTCCTGTGGCTCGGTGTCCGCGCGTAGACGGGTGGCGTCCTGGCCAGGTGGCGCACCGAACAGGCGGCGGTACTCGCGGTTGAACTGCGTTGGGCTGTCGTAGCCGACGAGATGGCCAACGCCGGCCACGTCGCCCGCTCGGGCGACCAGCAGCGAGCGGGCTTCCTGCAGGCGGATGCGTTTCTGGAACTGCAGGGGGCTCATCGTCGTGACGGCGCGGAAGTGCCGGTGAAACGCCGACGGGCTCATCCCGGCCAACCGGGCCAGGTCCTCGATCCGCATCGGTTCGGCGTAGTTGTCCCGGATCCACCGGATGGCCTGGCTGACGTGCGACAGGCCGCTGTCGGCGAGGCCGATCTGGCGGATCATGCCGCCGTGCGGGCCGGTGAGCAGCCGCCAGAGGATCTCCCGCTCGATCAGCGGGGCGAGCACGGGCGCGTCCTCCGGGTGGTCGAGCAGTCGCAGCAGGCGGGCCACGGCGTCGAGCAGATCGGCGCCCGCCTCGCCGGTCGCGATGGCAGGCTGGTCGTCCGTGCTGCGGGACCACCGGCGGATCGGCGCCTCCAGCAGGAGCGGCGCGATGGCGGTCGGGCGCAGCACCAGCCCCAAGGCCAGCGACGGAACCGCCGGGCTGGCGTCGAAATGGCCGGTGACGGGCAGGTCGGCCGTGACCACGAGGCACTGGCCCGCGTGGTACTCGAACGCCTCGTCGCCGAGCAGCAGGCGCTTGCCGCCCTGTGCCATGACGACCAGCAGCGGCTCGGTCAGCGAGTAGTCCGGCGCCGCGGTCTCCACTTTGGACAGCAGCAGCCCGGCGATCGGCGTTCCCAGGTCCGGTCGGGCATGGGCCGCGATGCTGTCGCGGATCTCGGGCAACACGTCGGTGCGCACACCTCACAGAACCACACGTCGAGCCCGATCGGGGCGAAGTCGATAGGATTGGGCAAGACATCGCGTGGATCGGTCTACCGCCGCACCCCCGGCTCGCGTTTCGATGGACTCACCATCCCGACACGCATTGGAGCCGCTGTCATGGCACTCGACCACTACGTCACCCTCGGCCGTTCGGGCCTGCGGGTCAGCCCGTTCGCCCTCGGCGCGATGACCTTCGGCGAGGACCCCGGCGGTGCGGGGTGCAGCGTCGAGGAGTCGGAGAAGATCCTCGCGACCTACCTGGACCGCGGCGGGAACTTCATCGACACCGCGAACTTCTACACCAACGGCCACTCGGAGAAGATCCTGGGCGACTGGTTCGCCGCCCACCCGGGACGGCGTACGCACGTGGTGGTGGCGTCGAAGTTCTTCACCAACCTCTTCCCCGGCGACCCGAACGGTGGCGGCGCGGGCCGCACGTCGATCATCGCCCAACTCGACGAGACCCTGCGCAGGCTGCGGACCGACCACCTGGACCTCTACTGGCTGCACAACTGGGACCGGCACACCCCGATCGAGGAAACCCTGCGCACTCTCGACGAACTGGTTCGATCGGGCAAGATCCGCTACGTCGGGTTCTCCAACACGCCTGCGTGGGTCACCGCGCAGGCCAACACGACGGCGCTGTTGCAGGGCTGGACCCCGCTGATCGCACTACAGGTCGAGTACTCGCTGCTGGCCAGGACCGTCGAGGGCGAGATCGCACCGCTCGCGCTGGACCAGGGCATGGCGCTGGTGCCGTGGAGCCCGCTGAAGAACGGCTTCCTGTCCGGCAAGTACCGGCGTGACGCCCAGGTCACCGACTCGGCCCGGACCGCCTTCGTCGGTGGGCCCAGCGAGGCGGAGTTCACGGTCATCGATGCCGTCGCCACCATCGCCGACGAGCTGTCGACCACGTCGGCGGCGGTGTCGCTGGCCTGGCTGCGGGCCCGGCAGGGCACCGTCGTGCCGATCCTCGGTGCCCGGCGGGTCGACCACCTGGAGAACAACCTCGCGGGCCTGGACGTCGCCCTCACCCCGGCACACCTGCGCACCCTGGACGAGGTCTCGGCGCCGACGTTGAACTATCCGGCACCGATGCACGGCGCGCAGCGGGCGATGCTCCAGTTCGCGGGGACCACCGTCGACGGCGAGACGTCCACGATCTATCCGCCGCTGGTGCAGAGCGATATCCGCTACTGAGACAGGTCGGTACTGACGCATTCCGTTGTCCTCACGGTGGTGGTGATGGCCGGGGCGGGTTGTTCGGCGTGCAGCGGAGCGATCAGGCCTGCGGCGAGCAACAGGGGAAGTGCTCGGCTGACGATTCTGTGGATGTCTTTCCTGTGGTGCTCTCGTGTCATTTCTGATACCGCTTTCTGTTGTCGGGCAGGCGGAGCGTAGTGACCGGGCGTGCTTCGACAAATGTGTGGGCAGCCGTCATTTCGAGTGGCGTGATTCTTGCCCTGGTGACATTCGCGCAGGCCTGGTCGAGCCGATATCGCGTGCGTGCGGGTTGCGGTCGCGGGTTTTGACGATGTGGCAATTGTTGTCATTCGAGTGATGTGTGTCGCCGGACAATATAGTTCTCCATCTACGGATTATTTGATCCGAACTGGAGGGGATTTGGTGTGAGTGGGCGTTCGGAGTCGGTAGACTGGTGGTGGCGCTGGAGGGAGGACGCCATGTCCCGACCCGATCTCGCCCAGTTACGCCGACAGGCCAAGGAGCTTCGCGACGCCGCCCGAGCGGGCGAGGCCGCTGCGCTCAACCGGTTCGGGTCGCACGTCGGCTCGGCGGACAGCCAGGTCGCCCTGTCGCTGGCACAGTTGGTGGTCGCCCGTGAGCACGGTTTTCCCAGCTGGGCGAGGCTGAAGGCCGCCGTCGGTGCCGGCACCGAACCGGATCTGGCCTCGCTGGTGGACGACTTCCTGACCGCGAGCATCGAGGGTCGTGCCCAGTCGGCCGGCCGGTTGCTGCGGGCCAACCCCGCCATCGCCGGCTACGACATCAGCACCGCAGCGGTGCTCGGTGACCTGGCAGGCGTGCAGGAACACGTGCACGGCGAGCCGGCCTCGGCCGTGCGGCCCGATGCTCGCCGGGGCTGGCCGCCGCTGCTCTACGCCTGCCACTCCGTGTGGCACCGGGTGACCGCCGAGCACGCCGAGGGCATCCTGCAGATCGTGTGGCTGTTGCTGGACACCGGCGCCGACGCGAACACGAACAACGGGCGGCCGTCCCGGTCCGGCTACCGGTCCGCGCTGTTCGGCGCGGCGGGTGTCGCCGACAATCCGGCGGTCACGTCGCTGCTGCTGCGCTACGGCGCCAACCCGAACGACGACGAGTCGCTCTACCACGCGGCCCAGCACACCGATCGGGCCTGCTTGCGCGTACTGCTCGGGCACGGTGCCACGGTGGCCGGCACGAACGCCTTCGCCGCCGCGATCGCACCGGGCAACGCGGAAGGCGTCCGGCTGATGATCGAATCCGGCGGCGATCCAGGCCGCCCGGGGTCCTCGGGCAAGAAGGACGGCCACCTCGCCGACCGGACGCTCGCGCCACTGCCGCTCGCCGTGGCCAGCTGCGGGGTGGACGTCGTCGAACCGCTGTTGGCCGCCGGCGCCGACCCGAACGCGGTGGGCACCGATCACCGGTCGGTCATGCGGACCGCGGTACGCAGGGGCAACCAGGAGGTAGCCCGCCTGTTACGGCGCTACGGCGCACACGACGACACCACCGAGGTGGACAACTTCGTCGGCGCCTGCCTACGAGCGGACAAAGCGACCGTCGACCAACTGCTGGCCGTGGCACCCGGCCTGCCGCGCAGGCTGAGCGCCGAGGACCTCGGCGCGATCGCTGACGCTGCCGAGTACGCGGAGCCCGTCGCCGTCACGTTCATGCTGGATCTCGGGTTCCCGATCGGTGCGCTGCGCGCGGCCGACGGGGCCACGGCCCTGCACGCCGCCGCGTACGCGGGCCGGTCCTCGGTGGTCGGCCTGCTCCTGGCCAGAGGAGCGGGCGTGAACGCGCGCGACGGCCAGTGGGGCTCGACGGCGCTGGCCTGGGCCGCCGTCGGCAGCGGCGAACACCCCCGGTACGCGCGGGACGCCGACTGGGGTGCGACCGTGCGGACCCTGCTGGCCGCAGGCTCGACCACCGACGACGCCTGGCTCGGCGGCAAGCCGCCGAGCGAGGAGATCGCGGCGCTGCTGGTCGAGAACGGCATCGACGAGCCGGACGGCGACGACTGAGAGTCAGCCGGTCGCCACCCCGATGAGTGAACCGACCCCGTAGGTGGCGGCTGCCGCGATCGCGCCGAACAGCAGTTGCCTGGCCCCGTTCAGCCACCACGGCATCTGGGTGAACCTGGAGACGATGGCGCCCGCCACGAACAGCCCGACCCCGCCGATGCCCAGCCCGAGCCACAGCGACTGCAGGCCGAACAAAAAGGGCAGCAGCGGGACGACGGCGCCGACCGCGAAGCACAGGAACGACGAGATCGCGGCAACGGCGGGGGAGGGCTGTTCGTTCGGGTCGAGGCCGAGTTCCTGGGTGATGTGCACCCGGAGGGCCACCTCGGGATTGGCGTGGATCTCCTCGGCGACCAACTCGGCGGTCTTCCTGGTCAGGCCCATCTCCTCGTACATCTCGACCAGTTCGGCCTGCTCAGCGGCCGGATTGCGCTCCATCTCGGCGCGCTCCACGGCGACCTCGGCGTTCACCGCCTGGTTCTGTGTGCCGACCGACGTGTACTCGCCGAGGGCCATCGAGAAGGCACCCGCGACCAGACCCGCGATGCCCGACAGCACGATCACCCTGCCACTGGCGTGGGCGCCACCCACACCTGCGACCAGCGCGATGTTCGTGACCAGGCCGTCCATCGCGCCGAACACCGCGGGCCGCAGCCAGCCACCGGACAGGTCCGGGTGCGTGTGTTCGATGTCGCCGGGTGTCACCTGTCCCGGCTCCGCCTGTATCTCTGTCACCTGACGAGCGTATGTGCTGGTCGGGAGCCATGCGGAGTCAGGCAATCCTTCCGAAGGTGTGCCTGTCCTGACTTGATTGGCCGCAGCGCCCGTGACTGTCGGTCATGGGTGGTGTGTCTCAGCCGGTACTCAGCCTCGGCCGGTATCTTCGGGTCCGTGGCACGACTCCCGTCCAAGATGCTCGACGTGATCGGCACTGTCGTCCGGCTGGGCCTCGCCGCGGTGTGGTTGATCTCCGGTGCCATCAAGGCGGCGGACCCGAATCAGACCTATGCCGCCGTGAAGGCGTACCAGGTGCTGCCCGCCGGGCTGGTGAGCCCGGTCGCCGGTGCACTGCCGTTCGTGGAACTGGCTTTCGGCCTCTTGGTGTTGATCGGCATCGGCCAGCGGCTGATGGGTGTGCTCTCCGCCGTGCTGTTGCTGGTGTACATCGCGGGTGTCGCCCAGTCGTGGGCACGGGGGCTCACCATCGACTGCGGCTGCTTCGGCGGCGGTGGGCAGGTCGCGGCGGGACAGACGCAGTATCCGCAGGAAATCCTGCGGGACACGGGTTTCCTGCTGCTGGCCGTGTGGCTGGTGGTCCGGCCCCGCTCCCTGTTCTCGATGGACGGGTTGCTGCGGCGCGGCCGGCAGGACGGACAGGACGAACTCGATGAACTTGATGATGCCGACGAGCACGGCAACGGGCCGGCCACCTCGGCCGTAGGGAGAGCATGATCGTGGGCGGCGCCCAGCGGAACAACCGCAATCGCAGGCAGCAGCAGAGCAGGCGGCAGAGCAGCAGGCCGCAGCAGCCGAACCGGCAGAAGCAGAAGCAGGCCACAGCGGCGGCGCGTTCGGTGAGCGCGGCCCGTGGCGGCGGCCGGGACCTGACCAAGATCATCGCCGGTGTGGTGGTCGTCGTGGTGATCGCTGCGGCCGTGGTCGGCGGTGTGCTGTACGAGAAGCACAAGAGCGAGGCCGTGGCGCAGACCGTCATACCGGCGCTCACCGTGGCCGGTTCGTCGCAGTACCCGGTGACGATCGACAAGGCGGCCGCCACGGTGCTGGCCGGCAAGCCGACCGCGAAGATCACCGTGAACGCGTACGAGGACTTCGAGTGCCCGGTGTGCAAGGACTTCGAGTCCACCTACTTCTCGGCCATCGAGAAGCAGCTCCAGGCCGGCACCGTCAAGGTCAACTATCACATGATCAACCTGCTGGACGCCAGTTCGGTCCCGGCCGGCTACTCCAGCATGTCCGCGAACACCGCGCTCGCCGTGGCCACCGTGGCGCCGGCCAAGTTCATGAACTTCCACTACAGCCTGTACCAGAAGCAGCCTGAGGAGAACGGTCCCGGTTGGACCCAGGCCCAGCTGACGAACCTGGCCAGCAGGCTGGGCATCAGCGGCAGCCAGTTCACCGGCCTGATCAACAACAAGACGTACTACCAGCAGATCCAGGCCAACCTGGACACTGCCAGCAAGAACAAGGCCCTGTTCCAGACCAGTTCGGACGGCAGCACCGGCTTCGGCACGCCGACGATCGTCGCGAACGGCAAGGTCGTCAACTGGCAGAACGACACCACCTGGCTGTCCGACCTGGTGAAGGCCGCGTACCCGAGTTCGTAGCGCACAGACCGATCAGGAATGGAGAAGCACTGGTCAGCGAGCCCTACTAGCGTGGCCGACATGGACAACAACAGCTCAGCCACTCAGGGAATCAAGACCGTGCTGCACCCCGTCACCGACCTGGCGAAGGCCAAGGCGGTCTACACGGCGCTGCTCGGTTTCGCACCGCAGCACGACTCCGACTACTACGTTGGCTATGAGGCAGCCGGCCAGCACATCGGACTGGTACCCGGCGGTGCCATGACCTCGCCGGTGTCCTACTGGCACGTGTCGGACATCGAGGCGAAACTGGCCGAGGTGACCGCGGCCGGTGGCGTTGTGCAGGAGGCTGCCCACGACGTCGGCGGCGGTCGCTTGGTGGCCACGTTCACCGACCCGGACGGCAACGTCCTCGGGGTGCTGCAGGACCGTTGACCGAGCCAGGTGGATGGAGACCGATGAGCATGGCCACGAGGACGAAGA
>DASXYT010000219.1:15000-16479 GCA_036502345.1 Pseudonocardiaceae bacterium
TGCTCCAGGTCCCGGCGCAGCACGTCGCCGTCGCCGGTGGCGTCAGCGTGCTCCACGGCGACGCGCAACTCCGGCCGGTCGGCTGCCCTGCGGTCCTCGACAAGGAGGTAGTGCGGGCTGACCCTGGGGTCGGCGAGCAGAACGGCCTCGATCTCGGTGGGGTAGACGTTGACACCCCGGATGACCAGCATGTCGTCCACCCGGCCGAGGATCTTCGTCATCCGGCGGAGCGTCCTCGGTGCGCCGGGCAGCGGGTCGGCCAACGCGGCGACGTCACCCGTGCGGTAGCGGAGCAGGGGCATACCCGTCTTCGTGAGCGTGCTGAACACCAGCTCACCGGGGGTGCCGTCGGGCACGGGTGCGCCGGACGGGTCGACGGCCTCGACGTAGAAGTGGTCCTCGGCGACGTTCAACAGGCCGTCGGAGTCCAGCGACTCGCAGGCGACGCCGGGACCGATGATCTCGGACAGGCCGTAGATGTCCAGCGCGCGGATGCCCAGCAGCCGTTCGAGTTGGCCGCGCAGGCTGTCCGTCCACGGCTCGGCCCCGAAGATGCCGGCCCGCAGCGATGTCGGCTCGATGCCCGCTTTCCGCATCGCCTCGCCGAGATGCACGGCGTAGGACGGTGTGCAGGTCAGGATGTCCGGTTTGAGGTCGGCGATCAGCGTGACCTGGCGGTCCGTCATGCCACCGGAGATCGGGAGCACGGTGGCGCCGAGCCGGATGGCGCCGTGGTGGATGCCCAGACCGCCGGTGAACAGGCCGTAGCCGTAGGCGTTGTGCACGATGCTGCGGCGGGTGGCGCCGGCGCCACCGAGCGCGCGGGCCATCACCTGGGCCCACACGTCCAGGTCCTGGGCGGTGTAAGGGACGAGAGTAGGTCGGCCGCCGGTCCCTGAAGAGCCGTGAATACAGACGATCTGGTCGTCGTCCACGGCGCGCAGGCCGGCCGGGTAGTGCTGCCACAGATCGGCCTTGGTGACCATCGGCAACGATGCCAGATCGGCCAGCTCGATCCCGGCACCGGCGGTGACGCCAGCTTCTCTCAAGCGTTCGGCCTGCAGCCCGTTGGCCGCCAGCAGTCGGTCGACAAGCGCGCGAAGGCGCCGCTCCTGCACGACACGGCGCCGGTCCGGGGCGATGCCCTCGGCGTCCGGGTCCGTCAGCGGGACGACGTAGTCCGGCTCGGTCACCTGCACCTCACACGCTCTGTACTCCACTCGTCACGCTACGGCACAACCCCCCGGATTTCGCGTGCCGTCGGCCGTCAGGTACCGTACTGCTCACACCGTGAGGAGATAACCTCCCTCGCTCGGGGCTGTAGCGCAGCTGGTAGCGCACCACACTGGCAGTGTGGGGGTCAGGGGTTCGAACCCCCTCAGCTCCACTCCTAGTGAAGCCCGCTGACTGGGACGTTATCCCAGGTCAGCGGGCCTTTTTGTACCTACTGTTGATCCACTCAGCTGGACAGTGGACAGT
>DASXYT010000220.1:0-16601 GCA_036502345.1 Pseudonocardiaceae bacterium
CGCGGACGCCATGCCGTACACCATGCGGGAGATCGTGTCGGTCTCCTGCACGTGGCTCTGCGTCTTCGAGCCGCCCAGGTGCAGTTCGGTGCGGTAGTCGCGGTAGTCGACCTCGCGGTTGCCGAACTGGGCCCGGCGGTAGAACGACGCGAGCTGGTCGATCTGTTTGATCCACCAGGTGGGTTCCTCGAAGCCGTAGTCGCCGCCGGATCGACCGACCAGCTCGATGTGCTTGGCCGTGTAACGCATCTTTTCCCCGTCCGGGTAGAAGATGCCGTAGACGATCACATAGCGTCCTGTGACCAGCACGTCGTCCAGGTGGCCGCTGCCGTCGGTGTAGGGTTCGCCGAGATTGCGCAGCAGTTCCGCGCCGGTGGTCTCGTCGAGTTCGATGGTGAAGGATCGCCCGTCGCTGGTCTTCAGCTCGAACGTCCTGGCCTCGGCGTTGAAACCCTGGACGTAACCGGCGATCGTGTCGGCCCACGTGTGGGTGAGATTGCTCGACATGTGTGTCCTCCGTTATTCCTGATCGCGGTATCCCTGGCTGACCTCGACGATCACGCCGTCCGGATCGGTCAGCCAGACCGTCCGCCAGCCTGGGATGTAGTCCTGGAAGTCCAACGGCCCCAACGTGACCCGCACCTCGTCGCCCAGCGGGGCGAGGAACGCGTCCACGTCGTCGGTCTGGAAGGCCAGGTGGCGAATCACACCGGGATTGCCCGGCCCGTCGCCCGCGGGCTCGACGGGGTCCTCGCCCCGCGCACCGAACAACTCCAGCAGCGTCTGGTCGTTGCGCAGGAACACGATCCGCTGATCGTCCAGTTGGACCGAGCGCACCTGCCGGAAGCCCAGCAGCTGACAGTAGAAGTCCGCTGTGACCTCCTGATCGCGGCAGTTCAACGCGACGTGCGAGAACGCCAGCCGGACGGCGCTCATCGGAGCACACCTCTGCGTTCGGCGAGCATGTCGATGATCTGGCGCGCGAACAGGTGGGCGTGCTGCCCGGTGCGGCCCGTGACCAGGTCGCCGCCGTCCACCACCACGTCCTGGTCGACGTACTCGGCGCCCATGTTGCGGGCGTCACCGATCAGGTTGTTGTGCACGACGACCTTGCGACCCGCCACCAGCTCCGGCGCCGGCGCCACCAGCCACATACCGTGGCAGATGATGCCCTTGAGAATGCCCGGTTCGGCGAACGCGCGGCGCAGGAACTCCGTGGCCGGCGGCGTCCGTGTGACGTCCTCGGTGTAGCGAAGCCGGTCGGCCACCATGCCCGACGGCACGATCACCGCGTCGAACGACCGCAGGGTCGCGTCGTCCATGTTCTCGAACGACTCGTCGGCGACCAGCGGGATCTTCCACTCGTGGCCGGTGAACGTGATCCGGTCGTTGCCCCACAGCCTGGTCAGCAGGTGCAGGTCGACTCCCTCCTCGGCGAACCGGCGCTGGTAGTAGAAGATCTCCGGTTCGAAGTAGTCGCTCTCGACGAGCACGGCGACCTTCGCTCCGTGCAACGCGCCCGACGAGCGCACCACCAACTCAGCCATGAGTGTCCTCCGCGATCAGCTCGGCGGCTCGCTCCGCGATCGCGACGACCGCGGTGTGACAGTTGCCGGACGGGACAGCGGGCATCACGCTCGCGTCCACGACCCGCAACCCGCTCACCCCACGTACCCGCAGTCGCGGGTCGACGACGGCGAGATCGTCGATGCCCATCCGGCAGGAGCCGGCCTGGTGGTGATAGCTGTCCGCCTTGGCGCGGACGAACGCGGCCAGTTCCTTCTTGTCGGTGACGTCCGGCCCGGGTACCAGCTCGCCTGCCAACACCTCGCGGAACGCGGAGGTGGCGAAGATGTCCCTGGACAGCTCGACGGCCTGCACCAGACGATCCAGGTCGGACCTGTCGCCCAGATAGTTCGGATTGATCAGCGGCGCGGCGAACGGGTCGGAGCCGGCCAGCCGGATCCAACCCCGGGACCGCGGGCGCACCACACCGGGCAGGATGCTCACCGCGTTCGGATGCTGCTGTCCCACGATGATGTCGAACGGCACATGCACGAACGCGATCTGCAGGTCCGGCGCGAGCATGCCCGGCTGCGAGGTGGTGAACAGCGCCGCCTCGGACAGGTTCTGCCTGCCGGGTTCCACCGGCTGCCTGGTCTCGTGGATGAGCCCGACCAGCACGTGGTTGTGAAAGTTCTCCCCCACGCCGGGCAGGTCGGCGACCACCGGTATGTCGTGCTCACGTAACTGGTCAGCCGGGCCGACACCGCTGAGCATCAGCAGCTTCGGCGACTCGATCGCGCCGGCGCAGACGATCACCTGATGGCGGGCGCGGGCGATGTGCACGCCCGGCTCGACCTCACGGACCCGGCGCAGCAGTCGGCCGTCGCCGCCGGGCTCGCGGTACGCCCGCTGCCGGTACGTCACGCCGACGCACCGTGTGCCCTCCCACACCAGACCGGCCGCATCGGCGTTGGTGCGCAACTGCAGGTTCGGTCGGCTCAGCGACGGTTCCAGATAGGACGCCAGCGCACCTTGCCGCATGCCATCCTTGACGTCGATGTGGTGCCAGCCCGCACCGAGCATGGTGGGACCGTTGAAATCCTCGGTCCTCGGGTAGCCCAACTGCTCGCACGCGTTGAGGAACACCTGGGACAGCGGGTTGGGCTCATGCTTGCCCGCGTTGGTCACGGTCTGCGGACCCGACACGCCGATCGTCGGATCGGTCTGGTCCTCCTGGGACTCCAGTCGGGCGAAGTAGGGCAGCAGGTCCTGGTGTGACCAGCCCGCCGCGCCCTGATAGGCCCAGTTGTCGAAGTCCGACGCGTGGCCGCGGATGTGCATCATGATGTAGAGGTTGCTGCTGCCGCCGGGCATCTTGCCGCGCGGTTCGTAGCTGCGCCGGCCGTCCAGGCCTGGCTGCGGAACGCTGGAGTAGCCCCAGTCGTAGGGTGTACCGAGCATCTTGAACCAGGTCGGCGCGGTCTCGACGTCGGCAGGGATGTGATCGGTGCCCGACTCCAACACCAGCACGGAGCAGTTCGGGTCGGCAGACAGGCGCGCGGCGAGTGTGCTGCCCGCCGCGCCCGCGCCGACGACGATGTAGTCGAATTCCTGCATGGCGCGCTCCTAGTTCGCCAGTACCGCGAACGGCGCCGTGTCGTGGAAGTTGGCCATGTAGGTGATCAGGCCGCCGGTGATCTCGAAATAGTTCGCCACATTCGCGTTGATGTGGTCCCCGCCGTGGGTCGTGGCGCTGATCCGGGAGATGGCCGTTGCCCTGTTGCCCTCCACCACGATGTGCCTCGGGACGTTCTGGAACTCGAGGTACATGCCCGGGAAGCCGCGCATCATGTCGCGCAGCGTCTCCCGGCCCTCGACGTGCCCGGCCAGTTGCTCGTCCATCACCTGGTGCGGGCCGAACAGGTCGCACCACGCGTCCCAGTCGCCCTGGTTGGCCAGCTCGTAGTAGCGAGTCACGATCTCGGTGACGTTCATGCTGTGCTCTCCTCAGTCCGAAGTTGGATCGGGCGCGTCAGCCGGCCAGCCGCTCGGTCACCGGCCGCAGCGTCACGGCCGACCACACGAACCGGTCCAGTGCGTGCTGGTCACCGGAGTTCACCCGCACGTCGGCGATCCGGCCGTCCCGGATGCCGTAGGTCACCGCCGCGGGCAGTTCCACCTGCTCGGCGCCGACCTTCGCGATGCCCAGGTGCTTCTCCACCACCGTGCCGTCGTCCAACTGGCCGAAGTGCAGGTCGGTGAACTGGATGCCGGTGCCCGCCATCCGGCCGAGGAAGCCGAGCACCTGCTCGGGTCCGGTGTGCGCACCGGCCAGCGGGTGGTGGCCGGGCACGCGCCAGACGATGTCCGGGTGCATCAGTTCGGTGCTGATCCGCGCCACGTCACCGGATTCGAAGTACCGGTACATCGTGAGGATGATGTCGACGTTGTTCTGCTCACTAGCCATGTCCCGCTCCCGTACCGGATAGGTGTGCCGTCAGAGGTCGGCGGAGCCGGGCATCGGCTCCATCCGGTCGACGGTGTAGATCCTGATCTGGATGTCCTTGCCGCCGGCGACGACGGTCCAGGTCTGGTAGGCGTCGAAGCCCAGCCACTTGCTCTTCGCGTCCTGGCCGTCGTGGGCCTTGGCCTGCCAGTTGACCACCACCCTGACCTCCGCCGTGGCGCCGTCGTTGGACAGCACCGAGACGGAGCGGACGGTGTGCACCTCGTCGAAGAACCGGGTGGTGACCGCCTGGTACCAGTCGGCGAAACCGCTGTGTCCGTAGGAGGTGACCTCGGGGAAACGCATCTCCAGGCCGTTCTCGACCAGCATGGTCAGCACGTCGGCCAGTGCGTCGTGCCGGTCCAGCGCCTCGTACCAGGACACAGCGAACTGTTGGATCGTCTCCGTGGTGAGCCGGGCGGTTGCCGTGGACATGGGTGTCCTCCTGTGTGCGGTGATCGTGGGTTCGGTCAGCCGACGACGAGGTCGTGCGTGGCGACGTCGACCAGGAACGGGCCGGGTGTGTCGAGCATCGCCATGGCGACCCGCTCGGCGTCCTCGGCCTTCTCCAGCCGGGCGCCTGGCACACCGAGAGACCGGGCAAGGCCGACGTAGTCGGTTTCCGGGTGGCCGATGCCGAACGCCGGCGGGTGCCGGTGCGTCGGAATGCCCGCCTCCCGCCAGTACTCGTCGATGTTGTCGCTGAGCAGCTGGTACTGATGGTTGTTGCACACCACGAACTTCGCGCCGATGTCGTGCCGGGCGGCCGTCCACATGGACTGGATGGTGTACATGCTGCCGCCGTCACCGCTGAAGCCGAGCACCGTGCGTTCCGGGTGGGCCAGCTTCAATCCGATCGCGCCGGGGAACCCGACACCCAGCGAACCGCCCCTGGTCAGAAACGAGTGGCCGGGCCGGTTGGGTGGCAGGAAGTGGCTGATCAACGGCGACGCGGTCAGCGCCTCGTCGAACACCATCACGTCGTCCGACACCCGCGCGGCGACCTCGCCGAGGAACGCGGCCAGTACCGAGTCCATGCCACGTGGCGCACGCCTGCCCTCGGCCCGCCGGGTGGCGATCCTGGCCAGGGCGGAGGCATCCAGCTCCGCCGTGCTGATCGCGGCCAGTTCGTCGGCCAGCTCGGCCAGCGTCCACTTCGGATCGGCGACGATGCCGAGGCTGACCGGATGGTTCTTGGCGATCTCATAGGAGTTCAGGTCGATGTGCACGATCCGGGCATCGGCCGCGAAGGGGTTGCCCAGCTCGGGGAACACCTCGGGGAACACGTACGTGCCGACGATCAGTACCGCGTCGGCACGACCGACCGCCGCCGAGCTGACCTGACCGAACATGTGGCCGAGCTGGCCACGCACCAGCGGGTGGTCGGCCCGCATGTTCGGCTCGGACGAGTCGACCAGCCACACGCTGGCGCCCAGCCGTTCCGCGACAGCCGTGACCTCGGCTTCGGCGTTCGCGGCGGCGACACCGTCACCGATCAGCAGCAGCGGTCGTTTCGCGCCGGACAGCAGACGCGCGGCGCGTGCGATCAGATCGGGTGTCGCCACCGCGGTGGTGGCCGGCACCACTGTGGGTAGTGCCTCCTCGGCCGTGTCGGCGTCCAGCACGTCCATGGGCAGCGACAGGAAGACAGGCCCGCGTGGTTCGGTCATCGCGATCTTGACCGCCCGCCGCAGCATGCGCAGCACCGACGCGGGATCGGTGACCCGCGCCGCCCACTTCGTCACCGGCCTTGCCATCGCCACCAGATCGCAGGCCATCTGGGCGTCCATCGCTTCGTAGCGCACGCCTGACTCGCCTGCGATGCACACCAGCGGCGCGTGGCCGCGCATCGCCTGGTACAGCATGCCGATGCCATTGCCCAAACCGACGCCGCTGTGCAGTTGCAGCAGGGTCGGCCGCCGCGTGGCCCGCGCGTAGCCGTCGGCGATTCCCGCGGCGACGGTCTCCTGCAGAGCCAGGATGTAGTCGAACCCACCGTGCTCCGCCAGCTCGTCCAGCAGCCCTTGCTCGACGGTGCCCGGGTTGCCGAAGATGTACGTCATACCGTCCGCGAGCAGCTGTTCGGCGATCGCGGTCTTGCCCGGCCTGGTATCCACCTGATTGCTCCTCTCGGACGTGTCCGTCACCAGCCGAACCGGCGCAGTCCGTCCTCCAGGACTTCGACGACCTTCTGGCCGGTGAGGAACGAGTCCGGTGTAGACCGGCCGGTGATGAACGGGTAGTCCACGATCACCGACGTGAGGTGGCCGAACTTGCCGTGGTACCGGCCTTCCGGCCCGGTGGCGTCCCGCAGGATGTACTCCAGCGGGTACGGCGGCGGCCCCATGTTGAAGTCGACGTTGAGGAAGCCGGTGCCGTCCTTGTAGTCGTACTCCTTGCAGTGGCCCGTGACGTGCTTGCCCCAGATGATGCTCTTGCGGTCCTCCCAGTCACGGGCGAACGCGAGGCAGGCCACCCCGTAGCATTCGGCGGCGACCGGCTTGCCCGCCCGCAGGAATGCCAGGATCAGGGCGTGCACCCGCTCGTTGTTCGCCAGGTCCACGATCGGGCCGCTGCCGCCGACGATCAGCATGGTGTCGTACTCGGCGATCTCCGCGACCACCTGGTCCTGATCGTTGTTGTAGAGCTCCAGCTTGCGCAGGTAGTCGTCGTCGCTGGTGTAGGGCCGTTCCGGTAACCAGTCGTGCAGGCTGCGCGGGTTGGCCAGCCGGTCGGACTCGTCCACCTTGCGGGTCAACTCGGCAACCTCTGCCGTGGTGACCGAGCGACCCAGCGGCGGGTCGATGAAGTCGGGGTCCATGCTCGGCGGCAACGCGTGTGGCCGGGCTCCGGTCGGGGTGGCGAAGTCGACGGTGTAGCCACGCTCGTCGAAACGCGACAGCGGGCCGACGAGTTCTTCACCCCAGTAACCGTATTCGGACAACAGGACGAGGATCTTCTTGCTCACGGCGACTCCCGAGTGGGTTGCGTGGCAGACAATTGACGCGATCGACACTCGGTTGACGAACCGGGTGTGTCGTACGACGTCCACTGTCACCCGACGAACCACCTGAACGACAGCGATGTTCCGGTGAGAACGTCGGTCCCGTCCACTCGGGCGGCGAACTGCGTCAAGTCGCTGTCATGCTGGCTTTCCCGCTTCGATCCATCGCGCGAACTGTTCGACGTACTCCCGAGGCCACACGCCGTCGCACGGCATCGAACCGTTGCGCACTCGTTCCAGAATCACGTCGGCGTGCGCGCACACGTCGTCGTAGGACCACAGGTCGAACACGAACTTCATCGAGTTGCGGTCCTGCTTGCGGAACAACGTCCGCACGTGGTCGGCGTAGGTGATCGGCTCGTCCGGCGCGGCCAGCGTCGGCTTGGCCTCCTCGACCGGTGCCAGCGCGGACACCCGCCCCTGCGGGGTGGCGTCACACACCCACCACCAGTGCGGCATCGGCATGTTCAGCGGCGGTTTCGACTCGGTCTGCGAGTTCTCCACCGCCAGTCGCGTACCCCATTCGACGTAGGACACGAAGGCGGCGCGGAACTCCGCGTCGTTGGGCAGCGCGACCTCGTTGGCCGCCTTGTACATCAGCTCTGCCCATCGGTGGCGCTGTGCCTCGGTGAGGTGCTTGCCGATGTGCTCGCTGAGCATCCGGTGATAGCCGCCGAACTGGCCGCTGTAGAGCTCCGGTCCGCCGAACACCTCGGACAGCCAACTGGCCACCCGTTGCGGGTGATCCGGCAACATGCCCGCGAACAACGGCGACAGCAACGGATCCTCCGGCACGTACTTCGAGTAGAAGGCCTCGGTCAGCCGCAGGAACGCGGGATAGCCGCCCGCCCACTGGAACACCGTCGGCTCCTCGGGCGCTGACGGGTCCTGGAAGTTGACATACCAGTGCATGCCGGAGCAGAACGGCTTGTTCTGCGACTGCCCGCACCGACACAACGCGTAGTGCTCGGTGGACGCGCCCACCGGCCGGGCCACCGGTGCGCCGCCCTCCTCGACCAGCGGGATGCCGCCGGTGATCCGGTACGGGCCGTCCTCGGACACCTCGACCTGCTCCGGGCGCTGCGCCTGGTCCACCTGCTCCCGTGCTTCGCGGCCGTCCACGCCGAAGCTCAACGCGCCGGAGGGACAATGCCGCACAGCGGCCACGATCTCGTCCATCCGGCCGCCACTGGGCGTGACGAACGGCTCCTTGCCGCTGTGGAAGACGGTGTTGAGCCGGTCGGTGCAGAATCCCGAGTGCTGGCACAGGCCCCGGTTGTCGAACACGGTGACCGTGCTGCCGACATAGGTGTCCCGCTGATCGGGTACTCGCTTGGGGTCCTTGCCGTCCCGAAAACCGTTCGTGGCGTGGGTACCGTCGCACCACGGCTTCATTGCCGAGCCACCGCATCGACACAGCGCCATGTTCGGTCGTGCCTCGACCGGCTCCCCCAGATGTGTCGTCACGCGCACGGCCCCGGTGAGCAGATACGGACCGTTGTGCACGAGCCGGATGCCATGCCATGCGTCTTCGGTCACCCGGTCCAGTTCGGCGAGCCGGTCCCCGACCACGGCATCCGCGTCGGCCTCTGGCGTGGTGTCCCGCACAGCGCGCAGCGCCAGGTCCTGGAGCGCCGAGGCCGCTTCCAGCAGTTGCACCTGCGCGGTCGGCCGGGCGGCCAGTTCGGTCGCCGAGCAGGTCAGCGACCACAGCGCTGCCCACCAGTCATCGTCGCCCTGGGACACGGGCACCGTCGTTTCGGCGGGTACCAGCTCGGCCAGCGGGCGGAGCACACTGGACCGCAGTCGCGCCGCGCCGGCCGCCCATTGCCGTGCCAGAGCCGTCGCCCCGCCCATGATCGTGCTGATCTGGTCCTGGCTGGGGCCACTCTCCTGTGACATCGCGATCCTCCTCGGTCATTGCCGTCAACACCTGCCGTGCCGCCCAAAGTAACGGACACGGCGGCCGGCGGCAGCGCCGAACGCCCTGCCACCGCCGATTCCACTGTGCCCGTACAAGACGACAACACGCGAAAGCGACACCGGCTCGCCAGAACTTTCCCCCATAAGAAGTCCGTACTTCGTCACCTCCCGCCTTGACAGTATTACTGCGACCCGGCGAATATTGCAGCCGGACTGCTCCAACGGTACATCCCAAGCACGCCGTGCGATTTCGAGAAAGGGCCGTCCGCAATGGCCAAAATCCTCATTCTCATGACCAAGGCGAAGACGCTCGGCCTGCTCGACGGGCGACAGCACCCGTCCGGCTTCTGGGCCGAGGAGTTCGTCGTTCCCTACGAGCGTTTCGTGAAGGAAGGGCACCAGGTCGATGTCGCGACGGTGGGCGGCGAGGCTCCGTCGGTGGACGAGAGCAGCCTGACCACGATGGTCGTCGGAGCGACGCGACCCAAGGGTTCGCCCGACCACGACGCCGAGAACGTGGCCCACTTCCGCGAGGTCGTCGAGACCCTCGACGTGCTCAAACACCCGATGAACGTCGCCGACATCACCCAGGAGAAGCTGGGTGAGTACGACGCGGTGTACATCAGCGGTGGCCACGGCGCCATGGGCGACCTCCCGCACAGCGCCGACATGACGCAGGTGGTGCGGTGGATCCTCGAATCCGACACACCGTTGGCCGTGGTGTGTCACGGCCAGTCGGCCCTGCTGCCACTGCGCGACTCCGAGGGCCGCTGGGCGCTGGAGGGCTACCGGATGACCTCGTTCTCGCACGACGAGGAGCTGGTCACCGATATGGCGGGTCAGCTGCCGTTCGTGCTCCAGGTCGAGCTGGAGCGCCTGGGCGCCGAGTACACCAAGGCCGACCTGATCTGGGGCTCGCGCGTGGTGACGGACCGCAACCTCATCACAGGCCAGAACCCGTACTCCTCGACGGCCATCGCCGAGGCGCTGATCGAGCGACTGAACGCCTGACACGAGGAGGCCGTCCCGTGATCGTCGAGTACATCCGGTACACGGTGCCGTCGACGCAGACAGCGGATTTCGAACGGGCGTACGACGAGGCAGCCACCCATCTGCTCGCCTCGCCGCACTGCCTCGGCTACGACGTGGCACGGTGCGTCGACGAGCCGGACACCTACATCGTGCGAATCCGGTGGGACTCCGCCGAGGGTCACACCAACGGTTTCCGGTCCAGTCGTGAGTTCCGGGCGTTCTTCGAACTGGTGAAACCGTTCTTCGCGGACATCACGGAGATGCGGCACTACGAACTGGTGGGCACCCACCCCAAGCCATAACCCCGAGGAACTCCTGACCCGGTCGTCCGCTCTCGCGGCACGGCGCCCGCTCTGGTCGGGAGTTCTGATGCGACCCGTTCGGCAACGTGAGCTCCGTTGCCGAGCGGGTCGTTCAATTAGGCTGGATCAACGTTTCGTGGAATTGTTCACGAACCTCACGAAGTCCGGCGATCGGCATTCTTGTCTCCCACTGGCCCTAGTCATCTGACGTAGTGTTCGGCGACGTCACACCTTGTTGAGGAGCCGCTCATGCGAACGGACCTGAAAGTCAACGGTTCACCTGTGCAGGCGGATGTCGAGCCACGGGTGCTGCTGGTCGATCTGCTTCGGGACGTCGTCGGCCTCACCGGTACCAAGGTCGCTTGCGACACGGCCCAGTGCGGTTCGTGCGTCGTGCACGTCAACGGCATGTCCCAGAAGAGCTGCGCGATACTCGCCGTCGCCGCCGACGGCGCCGACGTCACCACGATCGAGGGCATCGACGAACCCGGCGAACTCACCGGATTGCAGACGGCACTTCGTGACCTGCACGGCACGCAGTGCGGCTTCTGCACCCCCGGCATGATCATGTCACTGCTGGAACTGCTACGGCGCAACCCGACGCCGAACGAGCCGGAGATCCGCACCTGGCTGACCGGCAACCTGTGCCGGTGCACCGGGTACCACAGCGTCGTCCGCGCCGTTCTGCGGGTGGCGCAGGAGGCGGCATCGGCGAAGGAGGGGGCGAAATGACTCAGGAAACCGCCACACAGAGAGTGTTCGGCGCGGCCATACCGCCCCGGGAGAACGCGGGCTTCGTCCGTGGCGAGGCGGTCTTCACCGCGGACTACACGCCTCCCGGGACCATCCACATGGAACTGTTACGCAGCGAGCACGGCCACGCGAAGATCGTCAGCATAGACACCACGACGGCTGCGGCCATGCCAGGTGTGCGGGCCGTGATCACCGGTGCCGACATCGCGGAGAAACTGTTACCCCTGCCGTGCATCTGGATTCCCGGCGGCGTCGAGAGCCATTTCCCACCGCACCCGTACGGCGTGCCGGGCGCGGGTTTCGTACTGGCGCAGGAGCGGGTGCGCTTCATCGGCGAGTCCGTAGCCGCTGTCGTGGCGGACACGCCATACCAGGCGCTGGACGCGGTGAACGCGATCGTCGTGGAGTACGAGCCGCTGCCCGCGGTGGTTGATCCGCGGGCAGCGCTGGCAGAGGGCGCACCGCAGTTGCACGAGGCAGTCAAGGGCAACCTGAACGCCTACTGGACGTGCGGTGACAAGGACGGCACGGACAAGGCGATCGAAGCGGCCGAGGTCGTCGTCGAGCTGGACATCGTCAACCAGCGCACGATCAACAATCCGATGGAGCCGAGGGCCGCGGTCGGCGAGTACGACCCGGCGACCGACTGCTACACGCTGCACGCCACATCCCAGTCGCCGCACAACCACCGGTTCCTGCTGGCCGCGCTGGTGCTGGGCATCCCGTTCAACAAGTTAAGGCTGGTCGCCACGAACATCGGCGGCAGCTTCGGCACCAAGGGCTACCTCTACCCGGACATGCCGCTCGTGCTCTATCTGGCGAAGGAACTCGGTGTGCCGGTGAAGTGGGTGGACACCCGACACGGCCTGATGCGCTCCACGGTGCAGGGCCGCGACCACACCCAGAAGGTGGTGGTGGCCGGCACCCGGGACGGCAAGATCACGGCCCTCCGCTGCACCAGTTGGTCGAATCTGGGCGCCTACCCGTCGACCATCGGGCCCGGCGTGGCCACCGCGCTGATGGGGCGCAGTATCTCCGGGCCCTACGAGATCCCGCACGCCTTCGCCGAGGTCTACGCGGTGTTCACGAACGTGGTACCGCTGGGAGCGCAGCGGGGTTCCGGCCGGGCCGAGGCGACCTATCTCATGGAACGGCTCGCCGACCGGTACGCCGACGCGATCGGCATGGACCGCGCAGAGGTGCGGCTACGGAACATGGTGCCACCGGAGAAGCTGCCCTACGACAACGGTCTCGGCTGGACATACGATTCCGGCGACTACCCGACGGCACTGCGGTTGGCCCTGCAGCACGCCGGCTACGACGATGTCGACCGCCTGAAGGCGGAGGCGCGCGAGCGGGGCAAGCTGCTCGGTGTGGGCATCTCCAGCTATGTCGCGATCTGCGGTGTCGGCCCGTCCACCCGGATGTCCAAGGAGGGCATGCTGGGTGGTACCTGGGAGAGCGGCAACGTGCGGGTCCACCCGTCCGGCGAGATCGCCGTGACCATCGGGTCGCAGTCCACCGGGCAGAGCCACGAGACCGTGTTCGCCCAGATCGTGGCCGACGTACTACAGGTCAGCATGGACGTGATCCGGGTGTACCGGTCGGACACCGAGAAGGCCCCGTACGGCCAAGGTACCTACGGCAGCCGGTCCTACAGTGTCGGTGGCCCCGCTCTCTACCTGGCGGCGCAGGAGATCCTGCTCAAGATGAGGACAGCGGCCGCCGCGTTCATGGGCGTCGATCAGTCCGTCGTGGAATATCGAGACGGCGTGTTCTCGGTGCCGGGCGACCCGGACAAGACCAAGACGTTCGCGGACACGGCGATGGCCCTGTGGTACGGGTGGAACCTTCCACCGGGCATGCAGCCGACTCTGGACGAGACGGTGTTCTTCGACCCGCCGGACTTCAACTACCCGTTCGGCAGCCACATCGCGTTCGTGGAGATCGACGCGACCACCGGTGAGGTGGACGTGACGAAGTACGTCGCGGTGGACGACTCCGGCCCGATCGGCAACCCGTTGGTGGTCCAGGGGCAGGTCGAAGGCAGCATCGTGCACGGCCTGGGCCAGGTCCTGATGGAGGCGGCCCGCTTCGACGACGAGGGCCACCTGCTGACCGACGACCTGCGCAGCTACGCCATCCCCCGGGCCACCGACGCGCCCTTCTTCGACCTGGACCGCACGTACGTGCCGTCCCCGCACAACCCCATGGGGGTCAAGGGGGCTGGCGAGACGGCGACGGTGCCCGCGGCGGCCGCGGTGAGCAACGCCATCTGCGACGCCATCGGCGTGCGCGACATTCCCATGCCCATCACGCCGGAGAAGATCTGGCGTGCCCTACGGGACGGAGCGGACACGTGATCCCCACGACGTTCGAGTACACCGCGCCGGATACCCTGGCTGACGCGGTGCGGATCCTGGCGGCCGACCCGGCCAATGTCGCCCTGGCCGGCGGAAACGGCCTGATCACACTGCTCCAGCGCCGCGAACTGCTACCCGCCACCGTGGTCGACCTGCGCAAACTCGATGTCTTACGCGGAATGCGGCTGGCGTCAGGAGGCCGGCTGTGGATCGGGGCGATGACCACCCTGACCGAGCTGACCGACGACCCGAGGGTGCGGGCGGCACACGGCAACGGCGCGCTGGGCGACGTGCTGGCCGTCACCGGCGATCCGCAGGCCCGCAACCGGGCGACCATCGGTGGGACGATCGCGTCCGCAGCGCCGGGCAGCGACCTGGCCGCCGCCCTGCTCGTCATGGACGCGACGCTTGACGTCATAGGCCCGGATGGGAGTCGGGTGATCAAATCCGACGACATCTATTCCGGAACGACGTCCCTGGACCACGGCGAACTCATCACGGGTGTGCACGTGGAGCCCGCCGAACCAGGCAGCGCGTACGTCCGGCTGACCGAGCGGGCCACCATGCACGCCCTGTGCGGCGTCGCGGTCACGGTGGCGCTGGGCATGGACGGCGCGGTGAACCGCTGCCGGATCGCGACGACCGGCACGTCGACCAGGCCTGCCCGGCTCACCGAGTTGGAGAGGGCCGTGCTGGCGACGCATCCACCGATCAGCGTGCCGGTGCCCGACGCATCGAGGTTCGTGGACGACGCGCTGGCCTCCGGTGAGTACCGCCGACAGATGACCAGCATATTGGCCAAGCGGGCGTTCGCCCGCGCGGTGGACCGGGCTCGCAACGCGTGAGGGAACTTGACCCGCCGTCTGCGACGACGGCGACAGGCGGTGTACCCGGCCGGCGCGGCGACACGAAACCGCACCAGCCGGGTACACCTCATGACTTTGTGGCAATGAGGTCGTCTCTATGGGCGGTAAGCAAACTCAGGACAACGAAGGTCCCTCGGCTCAACCTCGTCGGCGACGGCCGGTTGGCCCACCACATCCGCCGGAGGGCCACATCAGCAAAGTTCGCCGACAGACCGACCAGAAATCCCGGCTCGGTCGGCTGAGGCCGCATGCGCTTCGCCCTCCGCGCAGCCGGCATCTCAGGCAGCGTCGGGGCGCTGCTCAGCCGCTGCCGTCGTCGACGGATGAGAAGAGGCTGACCCCGCCTGGCGATGGCCGAGTGTCCAAGTCGGCCCAGCGTGCCGCGCGATCACCGTCGATGTCGGAGCAGTTCCGCCAAGCCATCCTGAGTCGCTTCGGAGCGGCACGACGAGCCAGGACTCGCGCGCTCCACGACGCGGCCCGCCACGGGGATCTCGATACGATCCGGCGCATGGTAGCCGAGGGCTGCAGGGTGGACGCCCGCGACGAGAACGGGCGAACCGCACTGCATTACGCCTATGAGGCGCGCCACCTTGATGCCGCCGATCTTCTCACTACGCTCGGCGCCGACACCTCTGTGCACGATCGGCGATTCGTCACACCGGATGCCCTCCTCATCCACGCCAAGAACCGATACGTCCGTACGCTTGCCAACTGTGCCCAGAAGAAAGCGCCGACCAGCGCCGATCTGGAGCCATTCGGCGTCAACCAAGCCGATACGAACGGCGACACCGCACTGCACCTCGCCTGTTACCGAGGCCATTGGCAGGCCGTCGATCGACTGATCGAGCGCGGTGCCGACCAGGAACTGATCAACAGGCATCACCTGACGCCGCAGGAGTACGGGGAGGTCGGCGAGGCTGTCGCTGGACTGTCCACACTGGCCAGGCTGTTCAGCCCTTCCCATGCCCGCGCGACAGGATCGGACTGGACCGATCCGGTGAAGGCGCGCGCACTCTACGGCACGCTACATGGTCTGGACCACAAGATGTTCATGGTCGCACTCGACATCACCGCGAACCAGATGGATCATCGACGGGAGGTGCTCCAGGCCGCCATCAAACTCGGTGTTTCCGGGTCGACGGAAACTATGATAAGAATCTTCGTCTCGAATCCGACCAACAGCATCGCTCAAGACTACCTGAACAGCGGATGCGACCCTCTGCAAAGCTATGCATGGAATTGGGCCGACGCGCGCAGTTTCAAGATCGGTTATTCAGGAATCGGGACGTCGGCACAATGGGGCGAATTCTGAGCCAGGCCGCCATTCGTCGCCCGACGCGCCGACTCCGGTGCCGTTCTTGCCGACCGGGCAGGTAACGGTCGGGTGGATCCTGAACTGCCCGGCACCCTTCCGGTCGCGTGAGACACGTCGTTCCAACGTGAAGGTGCATTCAACAGCGGACGATCAGGGTAGCGGCGCGAGGCACAAGGTCACCGGGGGATATTCGGTAAGGACTGCCCTGTCAACGGTCGTCGGCGGGGCAGCGTCGCACTGGGTGGAGGTGCCTTCCAGGCGTTGGACCACCTTGTAGTTGGCGGTGTCGCGCCACGGGAGCGGCAGCGAACACGGGTCCAGGTGCCAGGCGTGCTGGCGGTGGTAGACGCAGTCGCCGGCAGAGGCGCTGCTGGCGTCGCGGCCCCACGCGGCATGCACCCCGATGAAACCCAGCACCACCAGGGCCGCGATCGATATCCCGGAACGCCGCCTCGTCCGCCGCCGCCGTGTCTGCCGCGGTGCGGGCATCCTTGGTCGCCGCCGCTGCCTGACCCGTTTCGCCGGCGGCGATACCGGTGCTGGTGCGACCCGGGTCGGTGGCAGCCGTCTCGATGCCGCCGCGGCCGGTACGGGCCGCGGCGCCGAGCGGGTGCGGGGCGATGCCGGCGGGCCGCCCACGGGCCGTGCGGCCAGCAGACCCCTGGCCAGCGAGACGGTCGGGCGCTGCCCGGGGTCCTTCGCCAGCAACCGCACGATCAGCGTCGAGAGACCGGGCTGGCACCGTGGCGGAGAGGGATTCTCGAACAGGATCGCGGCCAGCGAGGCGGCCGCGGTGGCGCGGTGGAACGGGGAGACACCCGTGACAGCCTCATACAGCGTCACACCGAGGGAGAACAGGTCGCCCGCTGCTGCGCTGTCCTTTCCGCGGATCCGTTCCGGGGCCATGTAGTCCACCGAGCCGACCAGCATCCCGGTGCCCGTCAGGGTGGTGTCCGCCTCGTGGACGGCGATCCCGAAGTCGGTGAGGAGCACCTCGCCGGTCTCGGTGAACATGACGTTGGCCGGCT
>DASXYT010000221.1:0-22083 GCA_036502345.1 Pseudonocardiaceae bacterium
ACGACAATGGGTGAGAATAGGACAATGGTGATGTGTCGTGCTTGATGGCGACCGTGTCGCCGTTGGATAGGGGTCGTGGCGCCAGGCGAATGTGGGACCATGCCAACAGGGACTCTCGGTCGTCCTGACTGTTTCTGTCCAGTTCGTTCGCCCACCGGGTACCAGCGATCCACAGGCCACCGCCGGGCAGGTGGGTGGGCTCGTGGCCGACGGCGGCGCGGACACCTGCCCACGACGGCGTCAATCCGCACTCAAGGTGATCTGCAACTCCGATTGGATAGGGTTGTCGGGTCGCGACTGGCGTGTTCGGGTGGAACTGACCACCGGGGAGCAGCAACGGCGGGACACCGCGCGCCTGGGTGTTCGTGCCGGTAGACGTCTAGCCAGGAGGCAGATCCATGCACGAGCCAGCTACACCGCATCTGGCTGCTACTGATCCCGAGGTCGAGCGGCTGGTCGAGGCCGAGACCAAGCGCCAGTTCGAGAAGATCCGGCTGATCCCGTCCGAGAACTACGTGTCTGCCGCCGTGCTCGAAGCGACCGGCACCGTCCTGACCAACAAGTACTCCGAGGGCTACGCGGGCCGCCGCTACTACGAGGGCCAGCAGCTCATCGACCCGATCGAGACGCTGGCCATGGACCGGGCGAAGGCGCTGTTCGGCGTCGAGCACGCCAACGTCCAGCCTTACTCGGGCTCACCGGCCAACCTCGCCGTCTACCTGGCTTTCGCTCAACCGGGTGACACCGTGATGGGGATGGCGCTGCCGGACGGTGGCCACCTGACCCACGGTTGGTCGGTGTCCGCCACCGGCAAGTGGTTCCGCAGCGTCCAGTACGGCGTACGCAAGGACACCGGTCGCGTCGACATGGACCAGGTCCGCGATCTGGCGCTGGCCGAACGCCCGAAGCTGATCTTCTGCGGTGGCACGGCCATCCCGAGGACGATCGACTTCCCGGCGTTCGCGGAGATCGCCCGCGAGGCCGGGGCGCTGCTGGTGGCCGACATCGCGCACATCGCCGGGCTGATCGCGGGTGGCGCCCACCCGTCGCCGGTCGGGCACGCGCCGGTCATCACGACCACCACCCACAAGACGCTGCGCGGGCCCCGCGGCGCCATGCTGTTGTCCGACGCCGAGCACGCGAAGGCCCTGGACAAGGCCGTGTTCCCCGGGTTGCAGGGCGGCCCGCACAACCACACCACCGCCGCCATCGCGGTGGCCCTGCACGAGGCGTCCGACGCTTCCTTCCGGGACTACGCGCACGCCGTCGTGGCCAACGCGAAGGCCTTGGCCGAGGCCCTCACCGCCCGCGGCTACGACCTGGTGTCCGGCGGTACCGACAACCACCTGATCCTGGTCGACCTGACCAACAAGGGGATCGCCGGCAAGCCGGCGGCGAAGGCGCTGGACCGGGCCGGCATCGAGCTCAACTACAACACGGTGCCGTTCGACCCGCGCAAGCCGTTCGACCCGTCCGGTGTCCGGATCGGCACTCCGGCGATCACCACCCGTGGTCTCGGCGTCGACCACATGGCCTCGATCGCGGAGTGGATCGACAGGGCGATCACCGCGGGTGACGACGAGGCGGCCATCGAGAAGGTCGCCAGTGAGGTCCGTGAGTTGCTGGCCGGCTACCCGATGCCCGGCTGGTCCTAGCCACACCAACGGCGCGCCCCGCGAGGACGATCAGTCCTCGTGGGGCGCGTTCGTCTCCCGCTCGTAGGAGCGCACGATCTCGGCCTCGGCCTCCGTGCGGCCTGCCCACGTCGCGCCCTCGACGCTCTTGCCCGGCTCCAGGTCCTTGTAGACCTCGAAGAAGTGCTGGATCTCCAGCCGGTAGAACTCGTTCAGGTGATGGATGTCCCTCAGATGTTCCTGCCTGGGGTCGTCCGACGGCACAGCGATGACCTTGTCGTCCGGACCCTTCTCGTCCGTCATCCGGAACATGCCGATCGCGCGACAGCGGATCAGGCAGCCGGGGAACGTGGGCTCCTGCACCAGCACCATGCAGTCCAGCGGGTCGCCGTCCTGACCCAAGGTGTTGTCGATGAACCCGTAGTCGGCGGGGTACTGCGTGGCCGTGAACAGCGTGCGGTCCAGCCGGATCCGTCCTGTTTTGTGGTCCACCTCGTACTTGTTGCGCTGTCCCTTGGGAATCTCGATGGTGACGTCGAAGTCCACGTCGTCCTCGCTCGTTGTGGTGTGTGGCTGCGGCGGCCGCTGTCGATACGCCACTAGTGTGGACCACGCACCGTGCCGGGGCCGTGCCGCCGACGCTGGAACATGGTGTGACCTTGCCCCCTATGCCACCACGGAGCCCCGCGTGCAGGACGGAGCCGAGCCGGAGGAGGCCGCTGCCAAGCCCGCGTCGGCCTGGCCGGACCTGGACCGCGACACCAGCGACACCTCCGATGAGTCCCCGGCCGACGAGCAGGCCGAGGACGAGCCCGCCGCTGCCGAGGCGGCGGACGAGCCTGCCGAGGAGTCCACCGAGGACGACCCCGAACCGGAGTCCGAGAGCAAGAAGGAAGCTGAGCCGGAACCGGAAGCCGAGCCCGAAGTAGCGGACCAGGCCGACCCGGAATGGCCGGACGCCCCGGACGAACCCGAACCGGAGCCCGAACCCGCACCGGCCGCCAAGCCGGCACCTGCGGCCAAGTCCGCACCGGCGAAGCAGTACGCGTGGCCCGGCGCGGAACCCGAGCCCGAACCGGCCAGGGAGCCCGAGCCGGCGGCGAAGGAACCGGAGCCGGCACCCGACGAAGAACCAGCACCGGTCGCGAAAGCAGAACCGGAGCCTGAACCCGAGCCCGAACCGGAACCGGCCAAGGAGCCCGAACCCGAACCCGAGCCGGAACCTGTCGCTACGGTCCCGCCCGACCCGGAGCCGCAACCCGACCCCGAGGCGATCCCGGAACCCGAACCGGAGCCGACACCCGAGCCGGAACCGCAGCCCGCCCGGGACCCGGAGCCCCAGCCGGTACCGGAGCCTCGGCCCCTGCCCAGGCCGCAACCCAGGCCGAGGCCGACTCCCGCGCTGCCCCCGACCACTCGCGTGCGACCCGTCGAGGACGCCGGCACGACCCAGTTCCTGCCCCGCATCCCGCTGGCCCCACCAAAGCAGTCGCCCCCGAAGCCGACCCCGCCCAAGCCGCCACCGCCACGCCTTGTCGAGTCCACGCAGGTCATCCCCGTCTACCGGGAGGACCCGCCGACCGAACGCGCCCTCACCCCGGCCCTGCCGCCGACCAGGGAATCGGACGTCGAGACCACCCAGCACATCCCGGTCCTGGCACCCAGGACGGACCGGGAACCCGAGGACGACGACACCGCCGAAACCCCTGTCACCACCGACACCAACCACCGACTGCGCAACCGCCTGCTGATCTCCGTCGGTGCTCTGGTGGTGGTCCTGGCGATCGGCGCCGGCATCGTGTTCGCCTCGCCGACCGTGGCCAGGCGGCTCGGTCTGGCCAGCGAGCCGACGCCGACGACGGTGGCCCCGCCGTCACCGGTGGTCTACAAGGCGCAGCTCAAGCCACCGGACGAGACCGGTGCGCTGCCCACGGCAGGCGGTGTCGACTCGGCGCTGGCCGGCTTCGTGAGCGACCCGGCGCTGGGCACGTTCCACGGCACCGTGCTGGACGCGGCGACCGGCTCCGTGCTGTGGGATCACGGCTCGTCCGTGCCGGCCGCGCCCGCGTCCACCAACAAGCTGCTCACGTCGGCGGCCGCGCTGCTGTCGCTCGGCCAGCAGACGACGTTGAACACCACGGTCGTCGCCGGCGGCACCCCTGGCACCGTGATCCTGGTCGGCGGTGGCGATCCGACGCTGAACTCGCTGCCGTCGCCGAAGCAGTCGGTCTACCCGGGTGCAGCCCGGATGACCGATCTGGCCGCCCAGGTGAAGGCGCATGTGAGCGGCCCGATCACCAAGATCCTGGTGGACACGAGCCGCTTCACCGGCCCGCTGACCGGGCAGGGCTGGGACCCGGAGACCGCCAGCCAGGACAACTACGCGCCGATCCAGTCGGTGATGATGGACGGCGGCCGGAAGAAGCCGACGATTCCCGACACCCCGCGCACCTATCAACCGGCGCTGACCGCTGGGCAGGCGTTGGCCAAGGACCTCGGCGTGTCGACCTCTGTCGTGTCGATGACGGACACCCCGACACCGACCGGCGGCCAGACGCTCGGTGAGGTGCACTCGGCTCCGGTGCCGGACCTGGTCACGAACCTGTTGCAGATCTCTGACAACGTGTTGGCCGAGGCGATGGGCCGAGCGGTGGCCATCTCGGACGGCAAGCCGGCCAGCTTCGCCGGTGCAACCCAGGCCGTGCTGGATGTGTTGCACCGCAATGGTTTCAACACCGCGGGTGCCGACCTGGCGGACAACAGTGGACTGTCCCCTTCGGACTTGTTGCCGCCCAGCCTGCTGGCCCAGGTGCTGCGCGTGGCCGCGAGTACGAGTACCACCGACCCGAGGGTGGCCAAGCTGCGGCCGCTGCTGTCCGGGCTGCCGATCGCGGGCAGCAAGGTCGGCGACGGCACGCTGGCGGGCCGCTACCGGACGGCCCCTGCATCGGCGGGCCGGGGCTGGGTGCGCGCGAAGACCGGCACCCTGTCCGACCAGGGCGTCAACGCGCTGGCCGGCCTCGTGTTGGACAAGGACGGCCGGGTGCTGGTGTTCGCCTTCAACGCCAATCATTCGACCGGGCTGGCGCCGACCTCGTTGGACGACATGGCCGCCGCCCTGCGTGGTTGCGGCTGCGGCTAACTGGTGACGGCCGTGTTTCGGACCTGGGCTGATTCGTTCCACGTCGGGTACCGTCGAGTACGTGAACGTGGCCACGGATCGGCAGCCCGCGAAGGCTCCGCCAGTTGACTGGTCGGTGGCCGTCAGCACCGGACAGACGCTGGCCCGAGGCGGCCCCTCGGTCGAGCCGTCCGAGGCCAGAGCAGCAGTGCACGAGTTGCGTGACATCACGTCCGTCGCAGAGCAGCACGTCCGCGATCTGACCGGGCTCGGTCACGGCCTGCCGTTGCACGACGGTGAGGTGGTCGACCGGCCGGGCTGGGTGAAGGCGGCCGCCGGGGGCATCGCCGCGCTGACCGACGGCGTGCTCCCCGGCACCTACGGCGGCTCGCTGGGCAATGTGCTCTCCGGCGCTGCCGGCGTACAGGCCGGCATGGTGTTGGCGTTCCTGAGTTCCCGCGTGCTCGGCCAGTACGACCCGTTCGGCGGCGGCCCCGACGGCCCGCACGGCGGTCGGCTGCTGCTCGTCGCGCCGAACATCGTCGGCGCCCAGCGCGCGCTGAGTGTGCCGGCCACCGACTTCCGGATGTGGGTCTGCCTGCACGAGTGCACCCACCGCCTGCAGTTCACCGCCGTGCCGTGGCTACGGGACTACTTCGGCGGTGAGGTCGGCAAGCTGCTCTCCAGCATCGACGACGGCGGCATGGACGCGATCAGCAGGCTGCCCGAGGTGCTGCGCACGGCACGGGAACGGCTGCACACCGGTGCCCAGCAGTTCGGCCCGATGGGCATGATCGAGCTGTTCCAGTCGGAGGAGCAGCGGGTGCTGATGGACAACCTGCTCGCGTTGTCCACGCTGTTGGAGGGCCACGCCGACCACGTGATGGACGCGGTCGGCCCGCAGGTGGTGCCGTCGGTGGCGGTGATCAGGCGCCGGTTCGCCGAGCGCCGCAAGGGCGGTGGCCTGCTGGACAGGGTGCTGCGCAGCCTGCTCGGCGTCGAGGCCAAGGTCCGGCAGTACGCGGAGGGTTCTGCGTTCACCCGCGAGGTGGTGGACGCGGTCGGCATGACCGGGTTCAACGCCGTGTGGACGTCGCCGGAGACGTTGCCGACCAGGGCGGAGATCGCCGATCCCGCGCTGTGGCTGCACCGCGTCCACGGATGACGTCCGACACCCGTTCCGCCGGCATGACCACCGACTTCGACAATTCGGTACCAACAGTGCGCGCCGCAGTGCGTTCGCTGCTGGTGTCCGCTCGCGCTGACGGCCATCTCGCCACCGGTGAGGTGGCCGTCGCCGTGTCCGGCGGTGCCGACTCGCTCGCGCTGGCCGCCGCCACCGGCTATGTCGCGCCTCGGCTCGGCCTGCGGGTGCACGGCCTGGTGGTGGACCACGGTCTGCAGGCGGACTCGGCACAGGTGGCGAAACAGGCCGCGGCGGCCCTGGTCGAACTCGGCCTGCCCGAGGTGCGGGTGCTGCCGGTGCGGGTGGACGGCAGGGGCGGCGCCGAGGCTGCCGCGCGCAGGGCCCGGTACGCCGCGTTGCGGTCGGCACTGCCCGCCGAGGACGCGTTGGTGCTGCTCGGCCACACCCTGAACGACCAGGCCGAAACCGTGCTGCTCGGCCTCGGCCGGGGTTCCGGGCCGAGATCGATCGCCGGCATGAAGGCGCTGGATCCGCCGTGGGGCCGGCCGTTGCTCGGCGTGCCGAGGACGGTCACGGTGGCCGCGTGTGCCCGGCTCGGGTTGCGGCCGTGGGCCGATCCGCACAACGTGGATCCCCGGTTCACCAGGGTCCGGCTGCGGGCCGAGGTGTTGCCGTTGCTGGAGGACGTGCTGTCCGGTGGGGTCGCAGAAGCCCTCGCCAGGACCGCGGCACAACTGCGGGAGGACATCGAGGCACTCGACCAGTGGGCTGCCGGCGTGTCGACCGACGACGGTGTGGACGCCGAAGCACTGGCCGAACTGCCGGCCGCGGTGCGCAGACGGGTGCTGCGCAGGTGGCTGCTGGCAGGCGGTGTGCGCGAACTCACCGACGCACATCTCCGTGCCGCTGACGACTTGGTCGGCTGCTGGCATGGTCAGGGCGGTGTGTGGTTGCCCGGCGGGTTGGTCGTCCGCAGGGCACATGGCAGGCTGCTGCTGGACCGAACGGATCGCTGAGTCCGTCCGAGAAGGGCGCTGCGGGCTCCTCGGGTTTACGCCAAGCAGAGCAGAGAGGGGAAGCCCGGTCGTGTACGACGACGACATCGCTTCCGTACTGATCACCGAAGAGGACATCCACGCCAAGGTCGACGAGTTGGCCAAGCAGATCGGTGGCGATCGGCCGGGTGATCAGTCGGACCTGATCCTGGTCGGTGTGCTCAAGGGTGCCGTGATGTTCATGACCGACCTGGCACGGGCACTGCCGGTGCCGGTCCAGTTGGAGTTCATGGCGGTCAGTTCCTACGGCTCGGCGGCATCGTCGTCCGGCGTGGTGCGGATCCTCAAGGATCTGGACCGGGACATCGCGGGCCGGGACGTGCTGATCGTCGAGGACATCATCGACTCCGGGCTGACGCTGTCCTGGCTGCGCAAGAACCTAATGGCGCGCAATCCGTCGTCGTTGCAGGTCTGCACGTTGCTGCGCAAACCGGACGCGATACGGGTGGACGTGCCGGTCCGTTACGTCGGGTTCGACATCCCGAACGAGTTCGTCGTCGGTTACGGGCTGGATTTCGCCGAGCGCTACCGGGACCTGCCCTACATCGGCACCCTGAAGCCAGAGGTCTACACCTGACCAGGTGATTTGTCCGCCTGCAGCGAACTGCCCGGGGATCTCGGGAACGCATCCGCGGTGCCCGCCGTTGCAGCTGAAGATGGGCTTCGTCCGCTGGTCGGGCTTCGGCCGTGGGCACGTCGCCGCGGGCGGTACGCTGGACCGGTCCGGGGTTTCCCGTCCGGCTGGGTGGTGGGCTGCCCCTGGTCGAGCGCGAGTTTGGGAGGGTCGAGGCCGTCGGCCGTAGGTGAATGGACCGTAAGCGCCTGCTACGAAACCCGCTGCTGTGGGTAGTCGCGTTGTTGCTCGTGTACTACGCATTCAGCACGCTGTTCGATGACACCCGTGGTTATACGCAGGTGCCCACGTCAGAGGCGCTCTCACAGGTCAGCGCTGGCAACGTCTCCGATGCCACCATCGGTGACAAGGAGCAACAGCTGCGGCTGGACCTGAAGAAGCCGGATCCCGCCAACGGCGCGACGAAGCTGATCACGTCCTACCCGGCGAACTCCGAGCAGGCGATCTTCCAGCAGCTCACCACGAGCAATGTGAAGTTCGACACGAAGGTGACCCAGAGTTCGTTCTGGAGCCAGCTGCTGGTCTACCTGATCCCGCTCGGCGTGCTCGTGCTGCTGATGTGGGTGATGATCAACAATGTCCAGGGCGGCGGCAACCGGGTGATGAACTTCGGTAAGTCCCGGGCCAAGCAGCTCAACAAGGACATGCCGAAAACCACCTTCAGCGATGTCGCCGGTGCCGACGAGGCCGTCGAGGAGCTGGAGGAGATCAAGGATTTCCTGCAGAACCCCGGCCGATATCAGGCGCTCGGCGCGAAGATCCCGAAGGGCGTGCTGCTCTACGGCCCGCCGGGCACCGGTAAGACGCTGCTGGCCAGGGCCGTCGCAGGCGAGGCAGGCGTGCCGTTCTACTCGATCTCCGGTTCGGACTTCGTGGAGATGTTCGTCGGTGTCGGCGCGTCCCGTGTCCGCGACCTGTTCGAGCAGGCCAAGCAGAACTCGCCGTGCATCATCTTCGTGGACGAGATCGACGCGGTCGGCCGCCAGCGTGGCGCGGGCCTCGGCGGTGGCCACGACGAGCGCGAGCAGACCCTCAACCAGCTGCTGGTCGAGATGGACGGCTTCGACGCCCGCGGCGGCATCATCCTGATCGCGGCCACCAACCGGCCCGACATCCTGGACCCGGCGCTGCTCCGGCCCGGTCGGTTCGACCGGCAGATCCCGGTGTCCGCCCCGGACATGCGTGGTCGCCGGGCGATCCTGGCAGTGCACTCCAAGGGCAAGCCGCTGGCCGCCGACGCCGACCTGGACGGGCTGGCCAAGCGCACCGTCGGCATGTCCGGCGCCGACCTGGCCAACGTGATCAACGAGGCCGCCCTGCTCACCGCCCGCAAGAACGGGCACGTGATCGCCGGGCTCGCGCTCGAGGAGGCAGTGGACAGGGTGATCGGCGGTCCGGCCCGCAAGAGCCGGATCATCTCCGAGAAGGAGAAGAAGATCACCGCCTACCACGAGGGCGGCCACGCTCTCGCCGCGTGGGCGATGCCCGACCTGGAGCCGGTCTACAAGCTGACCATCCTGCCGCGCGGCAGGACCGGTGGGCACGCGCTCGTCGTCCCCGAGGACGACAAGGAGCTGATGACCCGCTCCGAGATGATCGCCCGCCTGGTGTTCGCGCTCGGCGGCCGGGCCGCCGAGGAACTGGTGTTCCACGAGCCGACCACGGGTGCCTCCGCGGACATCGAGCAGGCCACCAAGATCGCCAAGGCGATGGTCACCGAGTACGGCATGAGCGGTCGGCTGGGTGCCGTGAAGTACGGCCAGGACCAGGGCGACCCGTTCCTCGGCCGCTCCATGGGCCACCAGCCGGACTATTCGCTGGAAGTCGCGCACGAGATCGACGAGGAGGTGCGCGCGCTGATCGAGGCCGCGCACACCGAGGCGTGGGGCGTGCTCAACCAGTACCGCGACGTGCTGGACGACCTGGTGGTCGAGTTGCTGGACAAGGAGACCTTGCAGCGCAAGGACCTGGCCCGGATCTTCATCAGGGTGGAGAAGCGGCCCAGGATCACCGAGTTCAACGACTTCGGTGGCCGCACGCCGTCCGACCGGCCGCCGGTGAAGACCCGGCGTGAGCTGGCCATCGAGCGTGGCGAGCCGTGGCCCCCGATCGAGGACACGCCGCCCACCCCGGTCGGCACGGTGCCGGCTCCGGTGCCCGGTCAGCTCGACCTGGGCAGCAACAACAACGGTGGCACCAACGGCGCGCACCCCGGCAACGGGCAACCGGGCTACGGCGCCTCGGAGGGCAACGGCAACCACTCGGACGGTTCGCCGGCCGGTGGCCCGCCGTACTACGGAGCGCCTCCCGGCTGGACCCCGGCCACGACGCCGTCCGGCCAGCCGTGGCAGGCCCCGTGGGATCGGCCCGGCGGTCCGCAGGACGCGGTGCCGCAGGACGACGAGTCCCGCCACAGCGTGGACACCGACGATCGGGAAACCGGCCGCTGACCAGTGCGGTGTCCGGCACCGGAGAGATCCGGCGCCGGACACCGTTTTTCTTTCCACGGGCTGGACCCGATCAACGATTTTCCGTCTGCCCACTAGTCTGTGGCCGTCGGTGCCGGTCAGAGCGTCGGTGGAGGTGTGATGGTGTCGACTGACGCCGATGGTGCCGCTGTTGCCCAGCAGACGGTCGCCGGTCGTCCGGTGTTCGACCAGCCGCGCGCCGAGGCAGCTGTCCGCGAGTTGTTGCTGGCCTGCGGCGAGGACCCGGACCGGCCCGGTCTGGCGGAGACCCCGGCCAGGGTCGCCAGGGCGTACCGCGAGTTGTTCGCCGGCTTGTTCATCGAGCCGGATTCGGTGCTGGCCAAGACGTTCGACGAGAGCCATGAGGAGCTCGTCCTGGTCACCGATATTCCGACGTTCAGCTTCTGCGAGCACCACCTGCTGCCGTTTCACGGCGTGGCGCACGTCGGCTACATCCCGAACGAACTCGGCAGGGTGACCGGGCTGTCCAAGCTGGCCAGGCTGGTCGACCTGTACGCTCGCAGGCCGCAGGTGCAGGAGCGGCTGACCTCCCAGATCGCCGACGCGATGGTGCGCAGGCTGGACCCGCGCGGCGTGATCGTGGTGATCGAGGCCGAGCACCTGTGCATGAGCATGCGGGGGGTGCGCAAGCCGGGCGCCCGCACCAGCACGTCCGCTGTGCGCGGCATGTTCCGCGATTCGGCCACGTCCCGCGCGGAGGCGCTCGACCTGATCAAGGCACGACTGCGGTGACCACGAAGCTGCCGACGCCGGGCCGCTGCGTGGTGATGGGTGTCCTGAACGTCACGCCGGATTCGTTCTCCGACGGCGGTCGCTATCTCGATGCCGGTGACGCGATCGCGCACGGCATGGCCATGCACGAGCGGGGTGCCGACATGATCGACATCGGTGGCGAGTCCACCCGGCCGGGCGCCGGTCGGGTCGACGCCGATGTCGAGTCGGCTCGGGTGGTGCCGGTGATCCGGGAACTGGCCGCCGCCGGGGTGCCGGTCAGCGTGGACACCACGCGGGCCAAGGTCGCCGAGGACGCGCTGGCCGCGGGCGCCCGGATCGTGAACGACGTGTCGGGTGGCCTCGCCGACCCGGACATGGCCAGGGTCGTGGTCGGCCACGGCGTGCCGTGGATCCTGATGCACTGGCGTGGCCACAGCAGGGACATGAACTCGCTGGCCGCCTACGACGACGTGGTCGCCGAGGTGCGGACCGAACTGTCCGCCAGAGTGGACGCCGCGCTCGCCGCCGGTGCCGCGCCCGAGTCGCTGGTACTGGACCCGGGATTGGGTTTCGCGAAGCACGCCGAGCACGACTGGGCGCTGCTGCACGCCCTGCCCAGCCTGATCGAACTCGGCTTCCCGGTGCTGGTCGGGGCATCCCGCAAACGTTTTCTCGGCCGGTTGCTGGCCGCCGCGGACGGCAAGCCACGCCCGCCGGACGGCCGCGAGGACGCCACCGTCGCGGTGACGGCACTGGCGGCCGCCGCGGGCGCGTGGGGGGTCCGGGTGCACGACGTGGACAGGTCGCTGGACGCGGTTCTGGTGGCCGCCGCATGGCAGGAGGGCAGGCCGCTGTGACCGACCGCATCATGCTGACCGGCCTTCGGGTGCGCGGCCGGCACGGCGATTTCGAGCACGAGCGCAGGGACGGCCAGGACTTCCTGGTCGACATCACCGTGTGGATCGACCTGGACCGGGCCGCGGCCACCGACGACCTCGCGGACACGCTGCACTACGGCGAACTGGCCGAGCGGGCCGCCGCGATCGTCGGTGGGGAGCCCTACCAACTGATCGAGTCGGTCGCCGCGAAGGTGGCGGAGGACGTGATGGCCGACGAGCGCGCGCACGCCGTGGAGGTCACCATCCACAAGCCGTCCGCGCCGATCCCGTTGACGTTCGCCGACGTGTCGGTGACCGCTCGCCGCTCCCGTCGGGGTGGCCGGGGATGACACGGGCTGTGCTGTCGTTGGGCGCGAACCTCGGTGACCGGCTGGCCAATCTGCGGCTGGCCGTGGTTGGGCTGGGCGACGCCGTGGTGGCCGTGTCGCCGGTCTACGAGACGGCGCCGTGGGGCGGGGTCGAGCAGCCGGACTTCCTCAATGCGGTGCTGATCGTGTCCGAGCCCGGCGTGGACGAGTGGGGCTGGCTGGCCAGAGCGCGCCAACTGGAGGCGCAGGCCCAGCGGGTGCGCACCGTGCGGTGGGGCCCGCGCACGCTGGACGTCGACGTGGTCACGGTGGACGGCGTCACGTCGGCCGACCCGGAACTGCTCCTGCCACACCCCGGCACGCCGGAGCGGGCCACGGTGCTGATCCCGTGGCTGGACATCGAACCGGACGCGGTGCTGCCCGGCCACGGCAAGGTGGTCGACGTGCTGGCCGCGCTCGATCCGGCCGACGTGGCCGGCGTGACCCGCAGGGACGACCTGTCACTTGTCGACGGAGGTGAGCGGCGATGAAGTTCACCAGGACACGTGACCTCGTGATCGCCGGTGCCGTGATCGCGGTGCTGGTCAACCTGTTGATGATCTTCAGCTACGACTCGCTGCCGCCGCTGCCCAGGCTGGCCGGTGCCACGCTGCTGTTGTTGGCGGTGGTGGAACTGGTCTTCGCCCAGTCGCTGCGGGCCAGGCTGGCCGGCAGGTCGGGTACGAAACCGGTGCCGTCGCTGGTCGCCGCGCGGGCGGTCGCACTGGCCAAGGCGTCCTCGCTGCTCGGCGCGATCATGGTCGGCGCGTGGCTGGGTGTGCTGGTCTACGTGCTGCCGAAGCGTGCCGACATCATCTCGGCGTCCGGTGACACCAACACGTCGGTCATCGGCCTGGTGAGTGCTGCCGCCCTGATCGCGGCCGGATTGTGGCTGGAGCACAGTTGCCGCGCGCCGGAAGACCGAGACGACCCGGACGACGTCCGATCGCCATAGTAAGACCAGCACTTCGTCCGGGCTGAAGTCGTTGCGCCGTTCGGCGCACGGATCGTGTGCAGATGGCCACGGAGTGGTCTCAGTGAGATAACCGACCGGTACGGTGTTCGCTATGAACGGCGGCCGAGACTCCGACGAAGACGAGGAGCCGAGCGACGACTCGCGGTCTGCCAGGTTACTGATGGTAGCGGTATTGGCGCTCGCTGTCGCGTCGACCGCGGTCCTCGTGTTGACCGACAGCGCGCAGTGGTTGCGGTTCGGCGTACTGGCAGCTCTGTGGGCCGCGCTGCTCGGCGTTTTCCTGGCCAGCCGGTTCCGCAAGGCGATGGCCGAGAAGGAGAACGAGGTCGCCGACCTCCAGTCCGTGTACGAACTGGAGCTGGAGCGTGAGGTCGCCGCCCGGCGCGAGTACGAGCTGGAAGTGGAGGCCGCGGCGCGCAAGCGTGTCGAGGAGGCCAACCGCGAGGACCTGGCCGAACTGCGCAACGAGTTGCGGCACCTGCGGGAGAGCCTGGAACGGCTGACCGGTGGCGAAGTGCTGGTGGAGCGGTTCGCGCTGCAGGCCCAGTCGACCAGGATGCGGTCGCTGTCCGACCGCCAGCAGCGGGTGGTTGCCTCGGGTGAGGACAGCGTGCGGATGCGCCGCAGCATCGCCGCGGGCCAGGGCCAGGTGATCGACCAGGCGTCCACCGAGATGATCCCGAGGTCCGACCTGCCGGCCGCGCCAACGCAGGTGACGCCGATCGCGCCGGTGCGCAGGGAACCGCAGCGCAGGGAGTCCCAACGGCCGCCCGGCTACCGGCCGGAACCGAGCCGCCCGCAGACACCGCGCGACGGCGCCGACGACGGCGATCGCCAGCGCAGGGACGCGCAGGCCGCGCCGCAGCCGACCAGGGTGGCCAGGCCGGTGCGCCAGGAACCCAGGCAGCAGCCGGTACAACAGCCGGTGCAGCGGGTCGTCCGAGCGGAAAGCCAGCCCCCGGCACAGCCGCAGCAACAGCAGGCCTGGCCACAGGCAGCACCGGCGCCGGCCGCTCAACGCCCGACGCAGGGACCGCAGCGCAGGCCGCAGCAGGTGGCCCGGCAGGCCGTGCGCAGGGAACCGACCCAGGGTGACGTCGGTCTGTCCGCCCGGCTGGACGCCCGGCCGGTGCAGCCATCGGCACCCACACCGATCCGACCTGAGCCGCAGCAACCGATCCGGCCGGAGCAGCCGATCAGGGCAGAACAACCGATCCGGCCGGAGCCGCCGAGGCCGGAACCCGCGGCCGCGTCCACCGGCGGTCACCGCAGGGCACCCGAGCAGACCCAGCGAGCCGAACCGGTGGTGGTCGAGCGATCGAGGCACCGGGTCGACCAACCGCGGGTCGACCAACCGAGGGCCGAACAGCCGAGGGTCGAACCGGACGAGCCACCCGCCGTGTCGCCGCCCGTCGAGGAAGCGCCGAAGGACTGGCAGTCCTACCGGGAGTGGCGCCAGGATGCGGCCGACGGCGGCGACCCCGAGACGACCGGCGCACACGCGGCCGGCAAGTCGGTGACCGAACTGCTCGCGGCACACGGCAACCAGGACGACACGCCACGCAGGCATCGCCGTCGCGCCGAGTGATCATCGAGGTGTTCGTGCAGGTCGGGTGAAGCTCATCACCCGATAAGAGCATCGCTGTCGAGGTCCGGTTACGCTCGCCCCATCGTCTGGTACCCGTAGGTGGGAAGCGGGACTGGAACGAGCGAGGGAGATGCTCGCGATGAGCGCAACGAGGCGCGGGTGGCCGCCGTGCGGAGCACGTGCGCACCGTGCCCGGTGGGGGGCGTTGAAGTGACCAGACCTGCCCGACTCGCCGTCGGGGTGGTCTCGGCAGGCAGGGTCGGCGCTGTGCTCGGTGCCGCGCTGGCCGCCGCGGGCCACACAGTTGTCGGAGCGAGTGGCGTGTCCAGGGACTCGGTCCGCAGGGCCGCCGAACTGCTGCCCGGTGTGCCGTTGCTGCCGCCGGACGAGGTCGCCGGTCGGGCCGATCTGGTACTCCTCGCCATTCCGGACGACGTGCTCGAAGGCACGGTCCGCGGCCTGGCTGCCGTCGAAGCCCTGCGGCCGGGGCAGATCGTGGTGCACACGTCCGGCGCGCACGGTGTCGACGTGCTGCGGCCGGCCGCCGACCTCGGTGCGCTGCCGCTCGCCCTGCATCCCGCGATGACGTTCGCTGGCCGGCCGGAGGACCTGCAGCGGATTCCGGCGTGCAGTTTCGCGGTCACCGCCGACCCGGACGACGAGGTGGCGTGGAGTGTCGGCGAGGCGCTGGTGGTGGAGATGGGCGCCGAGCCGGTGCGGGTTCCGCAGTCCGCCCGGCCGCTCTATCACGCTGCCCTGGCGCACGGCGCGAACCATCTCGTGACGCTCGTCGCGGAATGCGCGGACCTGCTGCGCGCGGCCGGCGTCAACCCGCCGGAACGTCTACTCGGACCGTTGTTGTCGGCGGCATTGGACAATGCGCTGCGGCACGGCGACCGAGCGCTGACCGGTCCGGTGGCCCGGGGCGATGTCGGTACGCTCCGGGTACACCTGCGGGTGCTCGCCGACGCCGATCCTGATGCGCTGCCCAGCTATCGGGCCCTCGCGCTGCGCACCGCGGAACGCGCCGAGGCCGCAGGTCTGTTGTCCCCGTCGGCCGCCGCCGAGGTGGCCGCCGTGATCGAGGAGGAATCGCCGTCGTGACGGTCAGCTACCGCCAGGGCGAGGTGACCGTCCACCAGCGACCCGCCGAGTTGGCCAAGGTCACCAGGGCGCTGCGGGCGACGGGTCGCCGGATCGCGCTGGTGCCCACCATGGGCGCCTTGCACGAGGGCCACCGTGAACTGATCAACAGGGCGCGCCGGATCCCGGGCACGGTGGTGTGTGTCTCGGTGTTCGTGAACCCGTTGCAGTTCGGGCCGAACGAGGACCTGAGCCGTTACCCCCGGCCGTTCGAGTCCGATGTGGACATCTGCCGGCAGGAGGGTGTCGAACTCGTCTTCCACCCCGAGGTCGAGGACATCTACCCGGACGGCGGCGCCGTGGTCACGGTCGATCCGGGCCCGCTGGGCGGTGAACTGGAGGGCGCGTCCCGGCCGGGGCACTTCGACGGCGTGCTCACCGTGGTGGCGAAGCTGTTCAACATCGCCCGGCCCGACTACGCGTTCTTCGGCGAGAAGGACTACCAGCAGTTGGTGCTGGTGCGCAGGATGGTCGCCGACCTGAACATGGACCTGCGGGTGGTCGGCGTGTCGACGGTGCGCGAGGAGGGCGGCCTGGCCCGCTCGTCCCGCAACGTCTATCTCGACCCGGCCCAGCGGGAGTCGGCACTCGCACTGTCCGCAGCGCTGAGCGCGGGCGTGCACGCGGGATCCGAGGGCGGCCCAGCGGTGCTGGCCGCCGCGAAAGCGGTACTGGCACAGGAGAAGGGGGTGGCCGTGGACTACTTGGAGCTCCGCTCCGACGACGACCTCGGCCAGGCACCGGAGAACGGCCCGGCACGGCTGTTGGTGGCCGCTCGGGTCGGCACGACGCGCTTGATAGACAACGCTCCGGTCCTGCTGGCGACAGCACACTGACCGGGAATTGGTGGGGAGACCAATGTTGCGCAGCATGCTCAAGTCGAAGATCCACCGGGCCACGGTGACCACCGCGGACCTGGACTACGTGGGTTCGGTGACGGTCGACGAGGACCTGATGGACGCCGCCGACCTGTTGCCGGGGGAGCAGGTCGCGATCGTCGACGTGACCAACGGCGCCCGCCTGGAGACCTATGTGCTCACCGGGCAGCGGGGCAGCGGTGTCATCGGCATCAACGGTGCCGCCGCCCATCTCGTGCACCCCGGCGACCTGGTGATCCTGATCGCCTACGGCCTGATGGACAGGGCGGAGGCCAGCGCTCACCGGCCCAGGATCGTGTTCGTGGACGACCACAACAAGGTGGTGGACGCGGGCCGGGACGCCGGTTTCGCGCCGCCGGCGTCGAGGCTGACCAGCGGGCGGTTCCCGTCCGGCATCGGCGACAGCATGGTGGAGATCGACATGCCGGTCGCCGAGACCGACGCCGCCGCCGCGTTGGACGCGCTGCTCAAAGCGGAGAGCTGAGGCGCGCGTGCTGCTGTGTGTCGACGTCGGCAACACCAACATCGTGCTCGGCCTGTACGAGGGCCGGGGGGAGGACGCGAAGCTGGTCCGGGACTGGCGGATGCGCACCGACGCCAGGATGACGGCCGACGAACTCGCGCTGACCATGCGTGGCCTGCTCGGTGAGCACGCAGACGACGTGACCGGCGTGTCCGCGCTGTCCACGGTGCCGGCGGTGCTGCGCGAACTGCGGGTGATGGTCGGGCGCTACTACTCGGATGTGCCGAAGGTGATCGTGGAGCCGGGCGTGAGGACCGGTGTCCCGCTGCTCATCGACAACCCGCGTGAGGTGGGCGGCGACCGGGTGATCAACACTCTGGCGGCGCACCACCTGCACAGCACGGCGTGCATAGTGGTCGACTTCGGCACGTCCACCAACATCGACGTGATCTCGTCCAAGGGCGAGTTCCTCGGCGGTGTGTTCGCGCCGGGCATCGAGATCTCCATCGACGCGCTGGCGGCCCGTGCCGCCCAGTTGCGCAAGGTGGAGGTGGTCCGGCCGAGGTCGGTGATCGGCAAGAACACCGTGGAGTGCCTGCAGTCCGGCATCCTCTACGGGTTCACCGGCCAGGTGGACGGCCTGGTCCGCAGGATCGCCAAGGAACTGCGGCTGACCGAGCCCGGCCCGGTGACGGTGATCGCCACCGGCGGCCTGGCGCCGCTGGTACTGGCCGAGTCGGAGACGATCGAGCACCACGTGCCCGACCTGACCCTGCTCGGCCTGCGCCTGGTCTACGAGCGCAACGTGGCCAGGTCCGCTAACTCGGCGTGACCCGCATGGCGAACGTGGTGATCGGCACCGAGAACTCGCCCGTCGCCGTCGCCGGGTTGGCCAGCAGCAGGTCACGCATCCGGGCCAGGATGCGTGCCTTCCGGTCCGGCGGGCTGACCAGCACGTAGGACATGGTGGCCATGGTGGCGACCAACGTGTCCACGGTCCGGGTGATCTGGTGTGGGAACAAGTTCTCCTCGACGACGCCGAAGGCCTCCAACTGGGGGTCCGGCGCCGGGTAGTGGTCGCTGCGCTTGACGGCGTCGGTGATCGCGCACAGGTCCGCGACCCACGGCGTCCGGTCGTCGTAGGTGTTCCACACGGCCACCAGCGGGCCACCCGGCCGCAGCACCCTGTCGATCTCGGGCAGCGCCCGTGTCAGGTCGAACCAGTGCAGCGCCTGCGCGGCGAACACGGCGTTCACCGACGCGTCCGGCAGCGGAATGGCCTCGGCGGTGCCGGATTTCGCCGTCACGGTGGGAAACTTGCTGGTCAACTGGGCCAGCATCGCGGTGTCCGGCTCGACGGCGACCACATCCAGACCCTGCCCGAGCAGGCCTTCGGTGAGCTTGCCGGTGCCGGCAGCGAGATCCAGCACGCGAAGGTCGTCGGCGTCGCGGACCGGAGCAAGGGCCCATTCCAGTAGCGCGACCGGATAGTCGGGTCGGTATTCGGCATAGGCAGCGGCCTGGCTGCCGAACGACGAAGCGCGGCGGGCGAACGCGTCGGCCTGATCATCCATGTCGCCCAACGTAGTGCGCCGCCGACCTGGCGAATACTCGTTCGCGGTGGGTACGTACCATTTTCAGGTGTGAACGCGGACAATCCAGCACAGCCCACCAGCGACGACGATCTCCCGGAGCAGATGCGGGTGCGCCGGGACAAGCGGGCGGCCCTGCTGGCCAAGGGAATGGACCCGTATCCGGTACAGGTCCAGCGCACGCACAGCCTGCGCGAGATCAGGGACGCGTACCCGGACCTCCCTGTGGACACCGCGACCGGCCTCGAGGTCGGCGTCACCGGCCGGGTGATGTACCTGCGCAACACCGGAAAGCTCTGCTTCGCCACCCTGCGTGAGGGGGACGGCACCGAGTTGCAGGCCATGCTCAGCCTGGCCGCGGTCGGTGAGGACGCGCTGGCCGAGTGGAAGGCCGATGTGGACCTCGGTGACCACGTGTTCGTGCACGGCGAGGTCGCCACGTCCCGGCGCGGCGAGCTGTCGGTGATGGCCGACTCGTGGCGGATGGCCGCCAAGTCGCTGCGGCCGCTGCCGGTCGCGCACAAGCAGTTGGCCGAGGAGACCAGGATCCGCCAGCGCTACGTCGACCTGATCCTGCGGCCTGCCGCGCGGGAGACGGTCCGCACGCGGGCGACCGTGGTGCGCGCGCTGCGTGACTCGTTCCACGGGCGCGGCTTCGTGGAGATCGAGACGCCGATGCTGCAGGCGTTGCAGGGTGGCGCGACGGCCCGCCCGTTCAAGACGCATTCCAACGCCTTCGACATGGACCTGTACCTGCGGATCGCGCCCGAGTTGTATCTCAAGCGCGCCGTGGTCGGCGGCCTGGAGAAGGTCTTCGAGATCAACAGGAACTTCCGCAACGAGGGCAGCGACTCCAGTCACTCCCCGGAGTTCGCGATGCTGGAGTTCTACGCCGCCTACGAAACGTACGACACGATGGCGGTCCTCACCAGGCAACTCGTCCAGGAGTCGGCGCGGGCGGCGTTCGGCACCGAGGTCGTCACGCTGGTCGACGGCACCGAGTACGACCTGTCCGGCGAGTGGCCGAGCCTGTCCATGTACGGCTCGCTGGCGCAGGCGTTGGACGCGGACATCACGCCGGAAACGCCTGCCGAGATCCTCCGCAAGCACGCCGACGAGCAGGGAATGAGCGTCGACCCGAAGTACGGGCACGGCAAGCTGGTCGAGGAGCTGTGGGAGCACCTGATCGGCCATCAGTTGTTCGCGCCGACATTTGTCCGTGATTTCCCCGTGGAGACGTCTCCGCTGGTCAGGGCCCATCGGACCGAGCCCGGCGTGGTCGAGAAGTGGGACCTCTACGTGCGCGGATTCGAACTGGCCACCGGTTACTCCGAGTTGGTCGACCCCGTTGTGGAACGGGAACGACTGGAGGCCCAGGCGCGATTGGCTGCAGCCGGTGACGACGAAGCGATGCCGGTGGACGATGACTTCTTGCGCTCACTGGAGTACGGAATGCCACCCAGTGGCGGCGTTGGAATGGGTATCGACCGGTTGCTGATGGCACTCACCGGGCTTGGTATCCGCGAGACCATCCTCTTCCCGCTCGTTCGCCCCGAATGAGGGACAAACCAGGCTGCGTAGTTGCGTAACCCTGGGTATATTGCGCTAACCTGTTCTCGGGTTGGTTCATGATGTTTCGGGTCATTCGGTGCTAGGAGGAAGCATATGGCTCAGAAGGTCACCGTTACTTTGGTCGACGACCTGGATGGTTCACAGGCCGAGGAGACCGTGGAGTTCGGCCTGGATGGCGCCACCTACACCATTGACCTGTCCGGCGGCAATGCCGGCCGGTTGCGCGAAGCCCTTGAGGAGTACGTCGAACACGCACGCAGAGCGGGTGGTCGCAAGCGCGCGCCTGGTAGGCCGGTTGCCGGCCGGCCGCCCCGCCCCGCGTCGGCGGATCGGGAACAGAATCAGGCAATCCGCGAATGGGCGCGTAAGCAGGGCATGAAGGTGTCCGACCGGGGTCGTATCCCGGCCGAGGTGCTGGATGCCTACCACAAGACGAACTGAGTGATTCCCGCACCGCCACCGCCCCGAAGCAGCCCGGCCCCGGTCCACGCAAACGCGTGAGCCGGGGCCGTGTCGTCTGTGTGGTCCCTTAGCCGCCTGGAAACTCCCCGGGAATTACCTGTTCATTTACCGCCCGCATACCCGGGGACACGTGGCGCAAGGTCCCATTCCCTCGCGCAGCACGTAGTGAAAACAGCAAACCTCGCGTCTGCGGGTCCATCCGTTGGTTGCCGAATCCGGCCGCAGGGTGGACGCGGAAGTGAACGGGGGAAGTACTGCCGGCAACAGCAGTGCCGCCGCCGCTGCGGCGTCGGCCTCGTTTCCGCAGGACTGCCCGACCCGCCAGCACGCGCCGTCCAGCGCGTCGGTGGCCGACGCCCACAGCGCGCGCCTGCCCAGCCGCAGCGGGCCGAGCGCAGGCGTGTCCACCTCGGCCAGTGCCGTGATGAAGCGGGTGGCGTGGGCCGCGTACCGGCCACGCAGCACGGTGGCCAGCGCTGTCTCGTCCGGCACCGGGGTCGCCACCGGCCGGTCGGCGCCGAGGTCGGTGGCCAGGCAGGTGAACCGGTCGGACAGCAGCGCGATCGCGCCGGGCAGCGGGTCGTCGCCGGCGAACCGGACAGCGAGCCCCGCCGGATCGATGGCGGGCACCCGCCGGGTGGTGTGGAACAGCAGTGCGCCGACCTTCGCCGGGACGGTCAGGTACCAGCTGAGCAGGTAGCCGGCCACCGTCCGGTCCGGCGCCTCGCCGTACTCGCGGCGCAGCCAGCAGGCCAGCCGCTCCGCCCAGTCGGCCAACAGGGTGGGTTCGGCCAGCAGGTCGGCACAGCGCACCCAGGAAGTTGCGCCGGCCGGTGGCACGCCGTAGGACAGCCGTAGGTCCTGCTGCACCGCGTTCGCGTGCCGCACGGAGGCGGCGAGGTCGGGGCCTGCGGCCGTGACGGTGGTCACCAGGCGGGCTACCTCTCGGTCGTGGCACAGAGCAAGGATTGCCTTACCTTAGTGCGAGGACCACCCGATCGGCCCAACCGGCACGATGTGTGTCCCTGTTCGCGGTCAGCGGACAGGGCCCACCTGTCGGAATCCGGTTCTCATGTCTTGCGTTTGACCAGGTGTCACGGTTACCTCGGTCTGAGTTCGATCCGCTGTGTTGCGTACATCGAACTGAGAGCGACAGGGCCTGCGACTACAGTGGTCGTAAGGTGCTGATCCCGCCGCTGGGTGGGCGCAGTTCGGCTCAACCAGGCAAGGGACGCCGACGCAGCAGTCAGGGAGTGCGAATGTTCGAGAGGTTCACCGACCGCGCGAGGCGGGTGGTCGTCCTGGCCCAAGAAGAGGCCAGGATGCTCAACCACAACTACATCGGCACCGAACACATCCTCCTGGGTCT